>NZ_JAPDPH010000066.1 GCF_026013475.1 Micromonospora yasonensis
ACGTGGTCGCCCACCACATCACCGGCATCGTCGTCCAGGCCCAGGCCGCGCAGCTGGTCGGTGGACGCGAGCCGGAACGGGCGCGGCAGTCGCTGGCCGGCATCGAGTCGGCCGGCTCCGACGCGCTCGCGGCGATGCGACGCCTCGTCGGCATCCTGCGGGACGACGCCGACGCGGCTCCGGCCTCGGCCGGCCCGGAACAGCTCGCCGGGCTGGTGGCCCGCTTCGCGCGGCAGGGTGTGGCGGTGCGGCTGCGCGTCCCGGACGACAACCCGTCGTGGCCGCCCGAGGTGACGGCCACGGTCTACCGGGTGGTCCGCGAGGCGCTGACCAATGTGGCCCGGCACGCGCCTGACGCCAGTACGGTGGCGGTCACGGTGGCCGAGGAGGCCGGGACGGTGACCGTCTCGGTCGTCGACGACGGCCCGCCCGCCCCCGCCCGGCATTTCCACCGGCACGGGTACGGGCTGGTCGGGATGCGGGAGCGGGTCGAGGCCCTGGGCGGGACGCTGGCCGCCGGCCCCCGCCCCGGCGGTGGCTGGTCGGTCGCGGCCCTCCTGCCCGCGCCGGCCAGGGAGCGTCGGTGACCATCCGGGTGCTGCTCGCCGACGATCAGGCGATGGTCCGGGGCGGCCTGCGGATGATCCTGGAGGACCAGCCCGACATCGAGGTGGTGGCCGAGGCAGTCGACGGGGTCGACGCCGTGGAGCAGGCCCGGCGGCTGCGCCCGGACGTCTGTCTGGTCGACATCCGAATGCCCCGGCTCGACGGCCTCCAGGTCACCCGGGCCCTGGCCGGGCCGGGCGTCGCCGACCCGCTGCGCGTCGTCGTGGTGACCACCTTCGACCTCGACGAGTACGTCTACGGCGCGCTGCGCGGCGGCGCGGTCGGGTTCGTCCTCAAGGACGCCGGTCCGGCCCTGCTCGTGGAGGCGGTACGGGCCGCCGACAACGGCGACGCGCTGGTGTCACCCTCGCTGACCCTGCGGCTGCTGCGGCACCTGAACCCGCCCGCGCAGCCGGCCGCCGGCCGATTCCGTCCGGCGCTGTCGAATCGTGAGATCGAAGTGGTCCGGGCGATCGCACGTGGGCGGACCAACCAGGAGATCGCGGCCGAGTTGTTCATCTCGCTGAGCACGGTGAAGAGCCACCTTGCCGGGATCCAGCACAAGTTGGGTGCCCGCAATCGGGTGGAGGTCGCCGCGTGGGCCTGGGAGAACCGGGTCGTGGAGAGTACCTGAGGGTTCCCCCTGAGGCCCTCGGGGTCGCCACCCGGGACCTTCCCGGATCCCTGTTCTCAAGCGGCCGGAAGTGTCGGTCCCGCGGGATAGGTTCGTGGGCATGAGACAGGGCAGCGACCGGTTCCATGTGGAGATTCACGTGGCCGACCACGTGGTGGACGTCCGGCCGGTCGGCGAGATCGACATCGCCACCGTGGGGTCGTTCCGGGCGGCGCTGTGGGCCGCCCCGACGCGGCCGCTGCTGCGGGTCGACCTGTCCGGCGTGCGGGTGCTCTCCGCGGCCGGTGTCCGCGCCCTGGTGGCCGCGCACCTGCGGGTCCGGGCCCAGGGCGGTGAGCTGGTGCTCGTCGATCCCGATCCGGTGGTGGCCCGGGTGCTGCGGGTCACCGGCCTGCGCCGGGTCGTGCGGGTCGCGTCGGGATCCGACCTGGTGCCGGCCGGCGGGGTGCCGCTGCCCACGCGGGAGCTGGTCGCGGCCTGACCGGCCCCGGCACGCCCGGGTCGCCGGCGTGCCCGCCGACGGCCCGGGTGCCGTCCCGGTCGCTCAGCGGACGCCGAGCAGGTCCACGACGAAGACCAGGGTCTCGTTCGGCTTGATGACGCCACCGGCGCCCCGGGCGCCGTAGCCCAGGTGCGGCGGGATGGTCAGCCGACGCCGGCCGCCCACCTTCATGCCGACCACGCCCTGGTCCCAGCCGGCGATGACCTGGCCGCCGCCGAGCGGGAACTCGAACGCCTCGCCGCGGTTCCACGAGGCGTCGAACTCGCGGCCGGTCGAGTGGGCCACGCCGACGTAGTGCACGTTGGCCAGCTGGCCGGGGCGGGCCTCCGGGCCCTCGCCGACCGTGATGTCCTCGATGACGAGATCGGCGGGCGGCGCGCCCTCGATCGGGCCAACCTCGGGCTTCTCCATGAGCGGGTCTCCTCGGTGCTGACGGTGCGGTCACCGTCGATCCTGCCCGATCGTGCCCGGCCGATACGCGTCGGTCCCCGCCGCGGCGTGGCGACGGGGACCGGTGACGGCACAAAGGTGGCGGGCGCCGCCTGTCGGTGACGCCCGCCCGGTGGGTACTGCCCGTACTGACCTCACTTCAGCCAGGGGAGCCGCTGGACGATGGGGAGCTTCGCCCACGCCTTGCCGAGGCCGAGGGTGTTGCCGGCGCCGACCAGGGCCAGGACCGCCAGCAGACCGGTGTAGATGAGGTGGTCGTCCAGGAAGGGGTTGTTCTCGGGGGGCAGCACGGCCGTCCACATCATGACCAGCAGGAGCCCGCCGGCGACCGCGGCGATCCGGGTGCCGATGCCGAGCAGCAGGGCCACACCGATGGCGAGGAGGCCGACCATGAACAGCCAGTCCGCCCAGGCCGCGCCGGCGATGTCGTGGTAGAGGCCCTTGAACGGACCGGCCGCGCCGAAGGTGAGGAAGCCCTTGGTGGGGCTGCCACCGTTGATCCAGGCGGCCTTCGCCGCGGTCTCGTGCCCCAGGCCGAACATCTTGTCGAGGAAGGCCCAGAGGAAGGTCCAGCCCAGCGCGAGCCGGAGTCCGGCGAAGACGTACCGGGTGGCCTTCTGACGGGTGGTCTCGGCGTCCCGGTTGGTCTGGGCCGCCGGAGCGATCGTGTTGGCGGTGATCCGCTCGATCGTCGCGGTCATGGTCTCCACGTCCCTTCCTGTGCCTCGCACCGCGCTTTCCGGTGGCACCTTCATTCCACCTCCCGGGCGCGGTCGCGGGCAGGGCCGACCGGGCCGCTCCGGACCGGGACCTTGGACCCCTTCCGGCCCGGTCCGGAGGGCCTTCGGTGGCCGGCCGACCGCCTCTGACCCGGACGTCCAAATCCGCCTAGCGTCGCAGGTGGAAGGTCGGGCCCGAGGAGGTCGTGATGAGGACGTGGCGGGTGGACGACGTGATGACCAGGGACGTCGCGACAGTGCGGGAGGAGACGCCGTACCGGCAGATCGTCGACGTGCTGATCCGGCGGGGCATCAGCGCCGTGCCGGTGGTGGACTCCTTCGACCGGGTGCTGGGGGTGGTCTCCGAGGCGGACCTGCTGCACAAGGTGGAGCGGTCGGGTCACCCCGACGAGCGCCGGGTCTTCAAGGGGCGGCGCCGGCGTACCGCCCGGGAGAAGGCGGGCGCACTGGTGGCCGGGGACCTGATGACCGCCCCGGCGGTCACCACCACCCCGCCGGCGTCGCTGCCGGCGGCGGCCCGGCTGATGGACCGCGAGGCGGTCAAGCGGCTGCCGGTGCTGGACGACCTCGGCCGGCTGGTCGGCATCGTGACCCGCAGCGACCTGCTCCGGGTGCACCTGCGTACCGACGCGGAGATCCGCGAGGACGTGGTGCAGCAGGTGCTGCGCAAGGTGCTCGCGGTGCGGGACGGCCTGGTCACCGTCCAGGTCTGCGACGGCGAGGTCACCCTGGACGGGCGGTTGGACCGGCGTAGCGCGGTCGACCTGGCCGGCCGGCTCGCCGCGCAGGTCGCCGGGGTCGTGCAGGTGCACATCACCGTCGGGTACGACGTGGACGACACCAGCCTCATGGAGCTGGACCCGGTGCACGCCATGCCGATCGCCTGACCGACCAGGGTGCGGGCCCGTTCGTCGCGCGGCTCAGCTCGGGGCGAGCTGGGCGGCGAGCAGCGTCGGCGCCTCGGCGAGGGAGGGCCCGTACCAGGTCAGGTGCCGGCCCGAGACCAGCGCGGCCGGTACGCCGGGGAACGCCTCCGGCCCGTCCTCGGCGGTGAACCGGTACGGCTCGTCCGGCAGCACCACCAGCTCCGGCCGCCGCGCGCGCAGCTCGTCCAGGCTCGGTCGGGGATAGCGCTCCTCGTGGTCGGCCCACTGGTTGGCCACGCCGAGCCGGCGCAGCACGTCACCGGCGAAGGTGTCCCGGCCGAGCATCACCCAGGGCCGCCGCCACACCGGCACCACCGCCGCGCGGACGGTGCGAGGCGTGGGCAGCGCGGCCCAGGCCCGCCGCGCCGCGAGCAGCCACTCCGGCTCCTCGCCCACGCCGAGCGCGGTGACCAGCTCGCCGAGCTGGGTCAGCGCCTCCGGCACCGTACGGGGAAAGGTGACCCGCACCGGCACCCCGGCCGCGTGCAGGGCGTCGGCGTCCTCGCGTCGGTTCTCCTCGGTGTTGAGCAGCACCAGGTCGGGTCGGAGGGCGAGCACCCGGTCCAGGTCCGGGTACTTGCTCCCGCCGACCCGGGCGACGGCCAACCCGGCCGGGTGGGTGCACCAGTCGGTGGCACCGACCAGCACCTCGGGCCGGGTCAGCGCGACCGCCTCGGTCAACGACGGCACCAGCGACACCACCCGCACGACCGTTCCCTTCCTCGTGGTCGCGCCCATGGTCGCGCATCGAAGACCCCGTTCACCGTCCGGGCTCGTCGTCCAACCGGGCCGTCACATCCAGGTGCGCGGGCCGGCAGCCGAGCGTCGCCGCGAACCGCCGCACCGCGGCGTCGACCTGATCGCGGGCGGCGGCGACATCCGCGTACGCAGCCAGGCGCACCTCCACCCAGACGTCCGGCCGGGCCACCGGTCCGGTGAGCACCACCCGGGCCCGGCGGGTCCCCGGTGTCCGCAGCAGGTCCCGTTCCAACGCGTCGGTCAGCACCCCGCTGGCGACCCGGGTGCGCCCACCCCGGTCCCCGGGCTGCGCCAGGGTGCCGGATAGCCGATCCGGCACCCGCAGCCCGGCGACGAGCAGCCGCTGCCCGAGCAGGGCCGCCAGCACCCCGGCGACCGCCACCGCCAGCGGGCTCCACGGCGCGCCCGCCCGCCACCAGGCGATCGGCCCGGCGCCGAGCAGGGGCGTGTCGCCACCGGGCAGCCGGTCCGTGCCGACCGCGAGCGCTGTCCCGCCCGCCGCCACGAGGAGCAGGGCGACAACCGTCCAGAGCAGCCGGTGGGCGGCGTTGCTCATGTCGTCCGCCGGGCCGGTACGAGCCGGACCTCGATCCGGTCCCGGTGGGGCGCGGCCAGCCGGTCGAGTTCCCGGCGCAGCGCGAACTCGACGTCAGCGCGGGCCGCCGGGTCGCCGGTGGCGGTCACCCGGGGCCGCCAGGCGTCGCCGCGCCGGCGTACGCGTACCCGGGCGCGCCGGACGCTGGGCACCGAGCGGGCCGCCCGGGCCAGTCGCCGTTCCACCGAGCGGCGGTGCAGGTGCCAGCCGTCGTTCCCGGGCAGTCGCAGCCGGACCGGGCGCCAGCGGCGCAGTTCGGCGGCGAGCACGACCAGGCCGAGCAGGGTGACGCCGGCGGCGACCACCCGCACCGGGGCGTCCCGCCAGCGGGTGGCCGCCAGCGTGGCGGGCCAGCCGGTCGGCAGCGGCCCGGGACCGCCGAGCGCGGCGAGCAGCCCGGCGAGCGCGACGAGCACCCCGCCCGCGAGCAGGGCGACGGCGAGCAGCAGGGTGGCGACCCGGTTGACGGTACGCACCTCAACCCCCGGCCGGCCGACGGCCGCGCACGTCGTCGGCGGGCTTCCCGGGCAGTCGCAGGCCCACCACCGTGACGGTGATGGCCTCGACGGTGAGACCGGTCTGCGCCGCCACGCCGGCGGTGATCCGGCGGCGTACCCCCTCGGCGGCCGTGGGCAGGTGGACGCCGTGGTCGACCACGACGTCGAGATCGACGCGGGCGGCCCGCGCCTCGATCCGGACGGTGGCCGTCGGGGCGGAGACGGCCGGGGTACGCCGCGCCGCGTCCTCGGCGAGGCGGCGGATCTCCTCCTCGGCCCGCCGGCCGGGCGACGGGGCGCTGCCGGGTGGCGCGGTGGCGCCCGGCGGAGCGGCGGTGCCCGGTGTCGCCGCGCCGCCGGGTCGGGTGGCGGCGCGCTGGGACGCGGAGGCGCCGGGCCGGGGCAGGGTGCCGGTCATCCTGGCCACCCCGCTCAACGGCGCCGGTCCGCGCTCACCCGGTCGGCTAGACCGGGGACGGTGGCATCGCCGTCGACGGCCCGGACGAGCAGCCAGCCGACCAGCCCGGCCAGCACGGCGGCCGCCGCGGCGCCAGCCCCGCCGAGCGCCCAGACCGCGACCAGGAGGAACCCGGCGAGGTATCCGAACTGCTGCCGCGTCATGTCCACCTCCGCTCCCGACGGCGACCGAACCGGACGGGCGGGGCGTACCCGTTTCCGGGCCGCTCAGTCGTGGCCGGCGGCCTCGCCGGGCCGGTGACCGCCGTGGGCACGGCGAAGGCGACGAACGGGTACGACCGGGCCGAACCGTCCAGCGCGGCGCGGGCAGCCGTCGGCGCGGCGCTCGCGCAGTCACTCGTGCGGCGGCGGTCGCGGGTGCCGCGTCAGCGGTCCGCCGGTGACCCCACTCCGGGCGCGTGCCGTTCGGCCCACTCCGCGCGGGTCAGCGCGTACTCCACCTCGCCGTGCTCGGATCCCTCGATCGCCTCCGGCCAGTCCTGGTGGAACGTCCGCACATACGACAGGCCGGCCTTGGCCATCACCCGGCGGGAGCCGGCGTTGACCGCCATGGTGGTGGCCATGACCCGGTCCACGCCGAGTTCGGTGAAGCCCTTGTGGACCAGCGCCCGGGACCCCTCGGTGGCGTACCCGGCGCCCCAGGCGAACCGGCGCAGCCGGTAGCCCAGCTCCACCTCGCGGGGGTCGCCGTCCCGGACCGGCCGGAACTCGAACCAGCCGAGGAAGACGCCGTCGGACCGCCGTTCCGCCGCCCACCAGCCCAGCCCCGGCGGTCGCCGGTACGCGGCCAGCATCCGCGGCAGCACGCGGTCGCGGATCTCCTCGGCCGGAGTCGGCCGGCCGCCGGTGAGGTGGCGCATCACCTCCGGGTCGGCGTCGAGGTCGGCCAGAAGCGGGGCGTCGGCCGGGGTGAACTCGCGCAGCACCAGCCGGTCGATGGCCAGGAAGGTCGACACGTCGGACATCCCACCCGTGGGCGGCGCGGCGAGCAAGCGGATTCCGCGCACCGGCGCGGCGGCGGTCATCGTCGACGTCCTACACTCGGGCCGGTCTGGCGACCGACGGATGGATCTGGCGAAGATGACGAGCACCGGCAGCGTGGCGACCTCCTGGCTGCGTCCGATCGCGGCCGGCGGCGCGCCGCCGTTCACCCGGTCGGGGCAGATCGTCCACCCGTCGCGCCGGCTCAGCGAGCTGGTCCAGGGCCGGCCGCCCGGCGTCACGGGCAACCAGTGGAGCACCGCCATCCGGGAGAGCTTCGACCAGGTGGTGTGTGCGGCCGACTCCGGCCGGCCGCGCTTCGCCGTCGAGTTCGCCCCGCCGGCGGCGCCCGGCTCTCCGGCCCGGCGCGCCGAGCGGATGACGAACACGGTCTGCGCCGCGGTCGGCCTGCCGGTGCTGCGGGTCGAGTCGCCCACGCTGCGCGGCGCGGACCACGCCCGCCGGCTCGTCGAGTACGTCATCGACGCCCGCGCCTACGCCGCCGGCATCGGCCCGGAGAGCGGGTACGCGGTCGGCTTCCGGGACATCGTCGGCCGGCTCCCGGACGGCCGCAGCGGGCCGGTCAACGACCTCGGGGCGCTGGCCCGGGCCGCGGCCGTCGAGGCGTACGTCGAGCGACGCCTCGCCGACCCGATCGTCCGTGGTCTGCACGTGTGCTGGACCGACGGCCCGGCCGAGGGATGGAGCTGGGTCGAGGTGCGGCCGGGCCGGTGCCTGGTCGAGCGGGTCCAGCTCTTCGCGCAGCGGCTCTCCTGCGGGGTGCCGCCGGGCCGGCTCGCCGAGGACCTGGCCGTGGTGGCCGTGGGGGAGCGGCTGCGCGACCGCGAGGGGGCCGAGCCGCCGCTGGTCGACCGGGACGAGCTGCGCGAGCAGATCCGGCGACTGGCCGCCCGGCGGGACGAGTTCGACGGCGGCTTCGCCTTCGACCACCTCTGCGCCGACTGATCCGGCCCGACTCGGGACCCGCGCACAGTGCGCGGTCTGGGCCGGGGACGGCTCGCATCGCATCCCGATGATGGAGCGGGCCAACCAGACGCCCGCCTTCGACGTGGTGCGGATCCGGGTCAACTGAGGTAGGGGACGGTCAGGGCCGTCCGAGGTATGCCAGGCGGTTTCCGGCCGTCTGCCTTCCGGCATCCGGTGCCGCCCGGGTCTGATCGGGTTCCCGGCCGGCACCCGATGCCGGCGGGCCTCTCGTGGCTGAAAATTGTGAACACCGGGAAAAGCCGACCGGGGCCGCGCCGATTTCTCAGCGTGACCCCGGGATGCCCAAGGGTGAGCCGAGGAGGGCTCAGCGGTTCTTGTAGGCCTCCACCACCGACACTGGGATGCGGCCCCGCTCGGAAATCTCGTACCCGTTCTTGGCGGCCCATTCCCGGATGGCGCGGTTCTGCTCGCGGTCTATTCCCGAGGTGGCCGGGCCGGTCGTCCGGCGCGTGGCGCGCCCGCTCTCCACCGCACCGCGCCCCATCCGCCTGCCAGCGCTGATGTAGGGGTCCAGGGCCTTGCGCAGAACGCCCGCGTTTTCGTCGGAGACGTCGATCGTGTATGCCACGCCGTCCAGGCTGAACTCGACGGTCCGGTCGGCCTTTCCGCCGTCCAGGTCGTCGGTCAGAACGGTGATTACTTTCCTTGCCATCGCCATTGCTCCCTGTGTCGGGCGGGGTGTGGCTAAGAGTTTGACGTACGGCATGGCAAATTCGCAACAATACCGCTCGTTTTCGGTGAGTCGCCTAATCGGGCTGACGGAATGGTGCGTCCGCGAAGGCCGAGAGGCCGAGCGGAGAGTGGTGTGGGTCACAGCCCGGAACAAGGGGAACCCTTTGTTACTTGAGTCTGACACGCTCAACTCCACGTGATAGCAGGTGTTCGATGGCAACTCTTCCGGTACTGCCCCTGACCGACGTCGTCCTGCTGCCCGGCATGGTCATCCCGGTGACCCTCGACCCGACCACTCAGGCCGCGGTCGACGCGGCCCGCGCCAGCGGCGACAAGAAGCTCCTCGCCGTACCCCGCATCGACGGTGAGTACGGCTCCGTCGGCGTGATCGCCACCATCGAGAAGGTGGGTCGGCTGCCCAGCGGCGAACCCGCCGCCGTGGTCCGCGGCCTCGCGCGCGCCCGCATCGGCTCCGGCGTGCCCGGACCGGGCGCCGCGCTCTGGGTCGAGGCGACCGAACTCGACGAACCCGCCCCGGCCGGGAAGGCCCGGGAACTCGCCCGCGAGTACCGCGCGCTGATGACCTCGGTCCTTCAGCAGCGGGGCGCGTGGCAGGTCATCGACGCCATGGAACGGATGACCGACCTCTCCGAGCTGGCCGACGCGGCCGGCTACGCGCCCTGGCTCAGCCTGGCGCAGAAGACCGAACTGCTCGCCGCGCCGGACGTCACCGCCCGGCTGGAGCTGCTGGTCGGCTGGGTCAAGGACCACCTGGCCGAGCAGGAGGTCACCGAGCAGATCAACAGCGACGTCCGCGAGGGGCTGGAGAAGTCCCAGCGGGAGTTCCTGCTGCGCCAGCAGCTCGCCGCCATCCGCAAGGAGCTCGGCGAGGACGAGCCGGACGGCTCCGCCGACTACCGGTCCCGGGTCGAGTCCGCCGACCTGCCCGAGAAGGTCCGCGAGGCGGCCCTGCGCGAGGTCGGCAAGCTGGAACGGGCCAGTGACGCCTCCCCGGAGGCGGGCTGGATCCGTACCTGGCTGGACACCGTCCTCGAGATGCCGTGGAACACGCGTACCGAGGACAACACCGACCTGGCCGCGGCCCGCACGGTGCTCGACGCCGACCACGCCGGCCTGGCCGACGTGAAGGACCGCATCCTGGAGTACCTCGCGGTGCGCAACCGGCGCGCCGAGCGCAACCTCGGCGTGGTCGGCGGCCGCGGTTCCGGTGCGGTGCTCGCCCTGGCCGGCCCGCCCGGGGTCGGCAAGACCAGCCTCGGCGAATCGGTCGCCCGGGCGCTCGGCCGCAACTTCGTCCGGGTCTCCCTCGGCGGCGTGCGGGACGAGGCGGAGATCCGCGGCCACCGGCGCACCTACGTCGGCGCGCTGCCCGGCCGGATCGTCCGCGCCCTGCGCGAGGCCGGCTCGATGAACCCGGTGGTGCTCCTCGACGAGGTCGACAAGCTGGCCGTCGGCTACTCCGGCGACCCGGCCGCGGCCCTCCTGGAGGTGCTCGACCCGGCGCAGAACCACACCTTCCGCGACCACTACCTCGAGGTCGACCTCGACCTGTCCGACGTGCTCTTCCTGGCCACCGCCAACGTGGTGGAGACCATCCCCGGCCCGCTGCTGGACCGGATGGAGCTGGTCACCCTGGACGGCTACACCGAGGACGAGAAGGTGGCCATCGCCCGCGACCACCTGCTGCCCCGGCAGCGGGAGCGGGCCGGGCTGACCGCCGACGAGGTGACGATCGCCGACGAGGCGCTGGCGCTGATCGCCGGGGAGTACACCCGGGAGGCCGGCGTCCGGCAGCTCGAACGCGCCCTGGCCAAGATCCTGCGCAAGGTGGCCGTGGCGCTGGCGTCCGACCCCACGCCGGTCCGGGTGGACACCGGCAACCTGGCCCGCTACCTGGGCCGGCCGAAGTTCACCCCGGAGTCGGCGGAGCGTACGGCGGTGCCCGGCGTGGCCACCGGCCTGGCGGTCACCGGGGCCGGCGGCGACGTGCTGTTCATCGAGGCGACCAGCATGGACGGTGAGCCGGGGCTGACCCTCACCGGCCAGCTCGGCGACGTGATGAAGGAGTCCGCGCACATCGCCCTGTCGTACCTGCGGTCGAACGGGCGACGGCTCGGGCTGGACCCGAACGCCCTGGCCGGACGGCGGATCCACCTGCACGTCCCGGCGGGCGCGGTGCCCAAGGACGGCCCCAGCGCCGGCATCACCATGGTCACCGCCCTGGCCTCGCTGGCCAGCGGCCGGCCGGTCCGCCCCGAGTTCGGGATGACCGGCGAGGTGACCCTCTCCGGCCGGGTACTGCCCATCGGCGGCGTGAAGCAGAAGCTGCTCGCCGCCCACCGGGCGGGCCTGACCGAGGTGATCATCCCGAAGCGCAACGAGCCGGACCTCGACGACCTGCCGACCGAGGTACGCGATGCGCTGACCATCCACACCCTCGCCGACGTCGCCGACGTGCTCGCCCTGGCCCTGCGCCCGGCCGAGGTCGACGCGGAGGCGCTCGGCGGCCAGTCGCTCACCGCGGCCTGAGGTGCACGGAACGGCCCCTTCTCCACGCATTCGGCGTGGAGAAGGGGCCCCTCCTTACCGGCGGTCGCGGCGGTCGTGGGTGTCGAAGCGGCGTTCACCGCCGGCGTCGCCGTCCCGGTCCCGGCGGACGGTCGCCTTGCGGCCCTTGATGGTGCTGCCGCGCAGCCCGCGGATCACCTCGTCGGCGAGCGCGTACGGGACCTCCACCAGAGAGAACCGGTCGGCGATCTCGATCGAGCCGATGTCCCGGCCGCTGACCCGGGTCTCCCCGGTGATCGCCCCGACCAGGTCCTGCGGCCGGACCCCGGCGCGCCGGCCCAGCCCGACGAACACCTGGGTCGTGCCGCCGGGGCGGGGGCGAGCACCGCCGCGCCGCTCGTACCCCGCCGGCCGGGGCTCGCGGGGCGGACGGACCGCGACCTGCGGGATCTCCTCCTCGTCTGCGGCGCCGGGGAGGGTCGCCTCGTGGGCCAGCTTCACCGCGGCGAGCGCGACCTCCATCAGGTCGAACTCGTCCGACAGCGACTCCACGATCACCCGGAACGGCTCCAGGTCGTCCTCCAGCAGCGACTCCCGCAGCGCCGCCTGGGTCAGCTCCAGCCGCCGGGTACGCAGGTCCGCCACCGTGGGGATCTTGTCGATGGTGATCCGCTGGCCGGTGACCCGCTCGATGGTCTTGAGCATCCGGTGCTCGCGCGGCTCGGCGAGGGTGATCGCCACGCCCTCCCGGCCGGCCCGGCCTACCCGGCCGATCCGGTGCACGTACGACTCCGGCGCCGACGGGACGTCGTAGTTGACCACGTGGGTGAGCTGCTCGACGTCCAGCCCGCGCGCCGCCACGTCGGTGGCCACCAGCAGGTCCGCGGTGCCCGCCCGGAGTCGGCCCATCACCCGGTCGCGCTGCTCCTGGCTCATCCCGCCGTGCAGCGCCTCCGCCCGGTAGCCCCGGCCGTTCATCGTCTCGGTGAGCCGGTCCACCTCCTCGCGGCTGCGGCAGAAGACGATCGCCGCGGTGGGCGACTCGACGTCCAGCACCCGGCCCAGCGCCGCCGGCTTGTGCGCCCGCGCCACGATGTACGCGCTCTGCCGCACCCGGGGCGCCTCGCCGGCCACCGGTCGCTCGCGCTCGATCTGGATGCGTACCGGGTCGGTCAGGTGCTGCCGGGCCAGCCCGTCGATCCGCGCCGGCATGGTGGCCGAGAAGAGCACCGTCTGCCGCTCGGCCGGCGCGTGCTCCAGGATCGCCTCGATGTCCTCGGCGAAGCCCATGTCGAGCATCTCGTCCGCCTCGTCCAGCACCACCGTGGCCACCGAGCCCAGCCGCAGGGTGCCCCGGGCGATGTGGTCCAGCGCCCGGCCCGGCGTCGCCACCACCACGTCCACGCCCAGGTCGAGGGCGCGCAGCTGGCGGCCGATCGGCTGGCCGCCATAGATCGGCAGCACCCGGGTGCCCAGGTCCTTGCCGTACCGGTGGAACGCCTCGGAGACCTGCACGGCCAGCTCCCGGGTGGGCACCAGCACCAGCGACACCGGGTCACCCCCGGTCCGTTCGTCGGGCATCCGCTGCAGCAGCGGCAGGGCGAACGCGGCCGTCTTGCCGGTGCCCGTCGCCGCCTGACCGAGCAGGTCCCGACCGGCCAGCAGCGGCGGGATCGCCTCGCGCTGGATCGGGGTCGGCTCCTCGTAGCCGAGCGCGGCGAGCGCGCCCAGCAGCTCGGCGCGCAGCCCGAGATCGGCGAAGGCCGGCGGCTCGTCGGCGTCGATGGGGGTGGTGGGGTCGCTCGGCGTTGGTGCGGAACTCATGGGACAAGCCTTTCATCACCGCCCGCGGCCCGGTGCGGCGACCGGCGCAACCGTCGGCCCCGCCACGTTCCGTCCCGGCATCGCGGTGCCGCTCCCGTCTCCTGCCGGTGTCGTACCCCGATGACAGATTCGGTGGATGATCAAGGCACTCGTCCTCGCCGGCGGCGGGGTCGCCGGCATCGCCCGGGCACCGGCCGGCTGGCACGAGGTCGGGCGGAGAGCCGCAGGCTCCCCGCCCGGGCGGCCGGCGTGGGCCGCCCGGCCACCCGCGCGTCAGCCGGCGAGGAGGGCCAGCCCGACGCTGATCCCCACCGCGACGTCCAGTACCCCGCACCACTCCCCGTAGCCCCGGGGCACCACCCGACCGGTGCGATGGTGTGCCAGGTCCCAGGCGGCGTGCCCCAGCCAGCCGGCGGCCACCAACCAGCCGGCGAGGCCATCCGCCCCCGCGAGGGCGGCCAGCGCCAGCCCGGCCCAGCCGGCCAGCCCGGCGAGCTGCACCGCCAGGGCCCGTCGGTCCCGCCACTGCCGCCGCCACGTGCCGATGAGCAGGTAGCCGGCCGGCAGTACCAGCAGGGTCCACGGGGAGAGCACGGTGGGCGCGAGCCAGAGGTCGACCGTCATCAGCAGCGCCAGCGCGGTGGGCCACCGGCGCGCCGCCGCCACGACGACCGGGTGCCGGGCGGGTGGGACGGGCTGCTCGTGCCGGTGCCGCAGCGCCACCAGCACCATCGCCGGCACCATCAGCAGGTGGCCGCCGAGCAGCAGCGCGTCGTCCCCGACCAGCCCGGCCCACCAGGGCGGCAGGAGCAGCAGGAACGGGACGTACATGGCAGCGACCATCTCGGCGGTGGCGGCCCACCCGTGGCCCCGGTGCCACATCCAGGCCGCCATGCCCAGCGACATGTCCGTCGCCAGCACCAGCGCACCCACGTCCGGTCGGGCGAGCACGCCGCCACCGCCCACCACCGCCGCGGCCACCCGCCACAGCGGTTCGAGCAGCACCATGCCCGCCACCATCGCCACGACCATCTCCGCGAGGTGTCGCGCCAGCCGGCGGCCGGCGCGGTCCGATCCCCTGGGTACGCGTACCGTCGTCTCCGTCATGCCTCGACCCTGCCGGGAGCGGCCGTCCGGCCGACAGGCGCGCGCGGCACGGGAAAACCGGGCGCGGCGCACGGTGCGACCGGGCGATCCGCCGGGGTGAACCGGTCGACCGCCGGCCATAGGATCAGCGGGCATGACGGTCGAGGCGGCGGACCGCCGGCTGCGTGGGGCGCGCCGGCTCACCCTGGTGTCGCTGGCCACCAATCTGGGCGCCACCCTGCTGCTGCCGGGCGTCGGTCTGGCCCGGGAGCCGGACCCGGTCCGGCTGCTCCTCGGCGCGGTCGGGCTGCTGGCCTTCGTCGCCGCCCAGGCGGCGGTCGTCCACGCGGCGGTCACGCCCTGGCTCGCCGACGAGCGGCGCCGACGCGGGTACGCCGCCCTGACCGTGGCCGCCGTACTGAGCGTGCCGCTGGTCGGGCCGGTCGCCGCCGGCGCCTGGCCGACCTGGGCCTGGTTGGGCGCGTCGCTGATCGGGATCTTCCCGCTGCTGTTCCGGCCACCGGCCGCCCTGGTCGGGGCGGTCGCGGTGCTCGCCGTCGCGGTCGCGGTGGCCCGGTGGACGGGGCTGCCGGCCCGCGACACCGTGCTCATCACCGGCGGCGTCGGCCTCGGGGTGGCCGCGATCAGTTGGGCGCAGGTCTGGTTCTGGGACCTGCTCGTCGAGGCCCGGCAGGGCCAGGCCGCCCGGGCCCGCCTGGCCGCCGCCGAGGAGCGGCTGCGCTTCGCCCGGGACGTGCACGACCTGCTCGGTCACGACCTCACCGTGATCGCGCTGAAGGCCGAACTGGCCGCCCGGCTCGCGCCGGTCGACGCTGCCCGGGCCGGCCGGGAGGCCGCCGAGGTGCAGCGGCTCGCCGGGTCCGCCCTGCAGCGGGTACGCGAGGCGGTGCACGGTTACCGGTCCGTCGACCTCGCCGAGCAGGCGGCCGCGGTCGGCGAGGTGCTGCGCTCCAGCGGGGTGCGCTGCACCGTGGTGCCACCCACCGGTGAGTTGCCCGCCACGGTCGCGGCCGACCTGGCCGCGGTGCTGCGTGAGGCGGGCACCAACGTGCTGCGGCACAGCCGGGCCGACTGGTGCCGGATCGAGATCACCCGGGAGGACGGCCTGGTGACCATGACCGTACGCAACGACGGCGCCCTCGACGGCGGCCCGGACCCGTACAGCGGCGGCCTGCGCGGGCTGGCCGACCGGCTCGCCCCCGCCGGCGGCAGCGTCCGCGCCCACGCCGAGGACGGGGTGTTCAGCCTGGTGGCCACCCTGCCGGTGCCGTCGTGATCCGGGTGCTGCTCGCCGACGACGAGGAGCTGATCCGGCTCGCCCTCGCGGCCCTGCTCGATCTGGAGGCCGACATCGAGGTCGTCGCGCACGCCGGCGACGGCCGCGCCGCCTTGACCGCGGCCCAGGCGCACCGGCCGGACGTCGCGGTGCTGGACCTGGAGATGCCGCCGCCCGGCGGGATCCAGGTCGCCGCCGAACTGGCCCGCGTCCTGCCCGGCTGCGCCGTGGTGATCCTGACCGGCCACGGCCGCCCCGCCCATCTGCGCCCGGCACTGGCCGCCGGCGCCCGGGGATTTCTGCCCAAGGGTGCCCCCGGCGGGGCGCTCGCCGACGTGATCCGGCGGGTCCACGCCGGCGCCCGGTACGTCGACCCGGCGCTCGCCGCCGACGCGCTGACCCTGCCCGAGTGCCCGTTGACCCCCCGCGAGCTGGAGACCCTGCGGCTGGCCGAGTACGGCACCCCGGTCGCGGTGATCGCCCGGCGTACCCACCTGGCGGCCGGGACGGTGCGCAACCACCTCGCCGCCTGCGTGCAGAAGCTCGACGCCGCGGACCGGGCCGAGGCGGTCCGGATCGCCCGTGAGGCCGGCTGGCTCTGACCGCGCTCGGCCGGCTCCGGCCCCCGTTCGGCCGGCTCGCGCACCCGGGCCGGCTCAGGCCGGCTCGACCGGGATGCGGGCCTCGGCGAGCAGCGCCGGCCCGGCGTACGCCACCGGGGCGTACGGGGGCATCGGGCGCAACTGCGTCACCTGCTCGGTGCTCAGCGCGTACACCACCCGGCCCAGGCCGGAGCGCTCGATCGCGACGACGCACATGCCGCAGGGCTGGCAGCTGGTGTACATGGTGGCGACCGCGGCCGCGTCGGGGGCGAGGTTCCGGGCCGCCCAGCGGGCCAGCTTCAGCTCCGGGTGGGCGGTGATGTCGTCGTCGGTCCGCTCGGTGTTGACCTCCTCGGCCAGCACCCGCCCGTCGGCGTCGACCAGCAGCGAGCCGAACGGGCCGTCCCCGGCGTCCCGGGCGGCGGTGGCCAGCGCGATGGCCCGGCGCAGGTGCCGTTCGTCGGTCTCGGTCAGCACACTCATTCGGTCCGCATTCCCCACGGGACGTCGCGGCACACCGCCGACGGCTAGCCTGACGGCGTGCGGACGGTCGAGCTGCTCTGTTCCCCGGAGCTGGAGGAGGCGGTACGCGCGGCCTGGACCCGGTTGGCCGCCGCCGGCCTGCCCAGCCTGGCGCGCAACACCCACCCCACCAACCGGCCGCACCTGACCCTCGCCTGCGTCGACGAGTTCCCGCCCGGCACCGAGCAACGCCTCGCCGACCTCTGCGACGCCGCGCTGCCCCTGCCGGCCCGCCTGGACCGGATCGAGGTGCTGGACGGCAGCGCCCCGCTGGTCTGGCTGGTCCGCCCCGCGCCGCAACTGGTCGCCCTGCACGGCGCGGTGTGCGACGTCCTCGCCGACGCGGATGGGCAGCGCCCGTGGCACCTGCCGGGCCGGTGGATCCCGCACCTGAGCCTGGCGTTGCGGTTCCGGGACGCCGACCGGCGCCGGGCCCGGGCGCTGGCCGGCCTCGACCGGCCCAGCGGGGAGTTCGTCGCGGCGCGCAGCTACGACAGCGGGACGGGGACGGTCAGTGACCTGACGCCGACGTGTCCGCGCCCAGGCAGTTGAGCGTCGGCGGCCGGCGGTGATGGCGGTCAGCGTCGCGGCGGTTGCCGGATCGCCGGTCGCGCACGGCCCCCGTCACCAGGCGGTGACGGGGGCGCGCGCCGGGCGGGTCAGCGGTAGAAGTGCAGGTAGTCGAATTCGGCGGTGACCGGTGGCGTGGCGCCGCCGTGGGCGACCAGCCCGATCCGAGGCGTGGTGTCGGCCGGGAAGGTCCAGACCGCACCCCAGGTCCAGCGGACCCCGTCACGGCTGGAGCCGGCCCGGAACTCGTGCTCACCGGTGACCGGGTCGACGTGGTGCGCCAGCCGCAGCCAGGTGCTGGTCGCCGGCGTGCCGACGATGCTGCCGCCGTACACCGGTCGGCCGGCGAAGGGCAGCTCGTAGCCGTACTCGACCTGCCGGGTGTTCCAGATCGCCACCTGGGCCAGCCGGGCGAACCGGTCGTCGTCGACGTACGCCGTCAGACCAGCCTGCTGATAGTTGCGGACGGTGTCCTCGCCGAGGGGGAGGGTCACCTTGGTCTCCGCCACATAGTCCCCGGTGGGCGCGTCGCGCAGCAGCACCCCGGCGGTGTTGCCGGTGCCGACCAGGTCGGTCGCCTCCACCGGCCAGCGCAGCGCGCCGTCGGCGACGGTCGCCGCCGGGTTTTGCCGCACCCACTGCCAGGCCGGGTCGAGCCCGCCGTCGAACTCGTCGGACCAGCCGGGCAGCAGCGGGCCGACCATCGGCGCGGCGGCCGGGTGCCGCACCGGCCGGTACAGCGGGGCCGCGCTGACGTTGTCGAACTCGGCGGTCCCGTCGTCGGCGAGCAGCGTCAGGGGCCCGGCGGCCGGGCTCGTCAGTGCCAGGGTCACCACGGCGAGCGGGTCGCCGAGCCGGTCCGGGGTCAGCTCCGCGACGAGTTGCCCGCCGCGTACCTCGACCGCGAGGTTGTGCCGGTCGGCGAGGTCGAGGCCGGCGGGCAGCGGGGCGGACGTGGCCGTGCCGCCGGCGTCGCGGGCCAGCAGCCGGCCGTCGCCGACCCGGACCTCCGCCCGGCCGAGCCGCAACCCGGCGCCGCCGGCTCCGGTCAGCCGCAGGTCGGCCTCCGCGCGCACGTCGCCGTCGGTTCCGGTACGGCTGGTCAGCGCCCCCTCGCCGGTCAGCGTCCCGTCGGCCACCCGCCAGGTGCCCTGGACGGGCCGCCAGCCGGTGAGTCCCGCGTCGGCGAAGCGGTCGTCGATCCGGCCGGTGGTGACCGGGGCGGGACGCGTCCCGTCGGACGGCCCGGCGCCGGCGTTCACCGTGGGCCAGCCGTCCACCCAGTCGAGCCGGTCCAGCAGCATCGGCCGCTCGTTGACGCCGAACGGCTCGTCCAGGTACGGGTCGGCCCGGTCGATGGCGTGGTAGACGATCCAGTCCTGCCCGGAGAGGTCGGTCAGCACCGCGTTGTGCCCGGTGCCGATCCAGCGGTTGCCGTTCTGGGTGAGCACCGGGGTGCCACCTGCCCGGGACACGTCGAGTCGCTGGCCCTCGCGGTCCACGAACGGGCCGCGCGGGCTGCGCGACCGCCCGACCTGGACGGAGTAGCCGGTGGCCGGGCCGGCGCAGCAGTTGGCGGTGGAGGCGAAGAGCCAGTACCAGCCGTCGTGGCGCAGCACGTAGCTGCCCTCGAACTTGTTGTCGATCGCGACGAGGCGGGGGGTGCCGACCGCGCGCAGCCCGTCGGGGGAGAGTTCGGTGACCGAGATCCCCCCGTAGTAGCTGCCGTAGTAGAGGTACTTCGTGCCGTCCACGTCGGTGAACTGGCTCGGGTCGATGGTCCAGAGAAAACCGCCCCCGCCGCCGGGGCGGGGGGCGACCACGGGCTCGTCGGCGAAGGTCCACGGGCCGGCGGGGCTGGGCGCGGTGGCCGCCCCGACGGCGGTGTCGAAGGTGTCGCCGGAGACGGTGGTGTCGGTGACGGTCACGTACATGACCCAGCGGCCGGCGACCCGACGCACGTCGGGGGCCCAGAGCATCGCGCCGGGTGCCGCCCAGGACGGGCGCTGGTCGGCGGTGAAGGCGTCCCCGACGTAGGTCCAGTCGGCCAGGTCGGCGGAGCGGGCGATCGGCACCCGGTGGGGCTGCCGCTCGCCCTCGCGCAGCGGATCGGAGGTGCCGAAGGCGTACCAGAGGCCGTCCTCGCCCCGGACGACGGCGGGGTCGGCGAAGGTGTCGGCGAATCGGGCGGAGACCGGGTTCGGGTACCGGGCGGGCGGCCCGGGGTCGGCCGGAGCCGACACGGCGGGGGTCGCGGCGAGCAGCAGACCGAGTGCGGCGGCGACGCCGCGGCGGAGGTGTCCCATCAGACCTGCCTTGGTGGTGGGCAATCAGTCGACGAAGGTCTCTGCCTGTTTACAACGTTGGATACAACGATGTAAAGACCCGCACCGCCGACCCGTGGACCGTCCGGTCCGGGCCGAACCGTCGCCGTGCCAGCATGGGTGGATGACCACGACCAGCGCCGACGGCCGCGGGATGGCCGCGCTCGCCGCGCTGCTCGCCGACCGGACCCGGGCCAGTTTCTGCCTGGCCCTGCTCGACGGGCGGGCCTGGACGGCGGGGGAACTGGCCCGGTCCGCCGGGGTGGCGGCGTCGACCGCGAGCGACCACCTCACCCGGCTCGTCCAGGGCGGCCTGCTGGTCGAGGAGCGGCAGGGGCGGCACCGGTACGTCCGGCTGGCCGGCCCGGCGGTGGCCCAGTTGATCGAGGACCTGGCCGGGCACGCGCCCGCCCCGCCGGCCCCGCCGCGCACGTTGCGCGCCGCGTCGGCCGGCGCCGCCCTGGCGTACGCCCGGACCTGCTACGACCACCTCGCCGGGCGGCTCGGGGTGCTGGTGCACGACGCCCTGCTCGACCGGGGAGTGCTGGACCGCGCGGGCGGGCTCGCCCTCACCCCGGCCGGGGTGAGCTGGCTGGCGGAGCTGGGCGTACCGGTCGAGCCGTTGCGCGCGGCCCGGCGACCGCTGCTGCGGGACTGCCTGGACTGGACCGAGCGCCGCCCCCACCTGGCCGGGGCGCTGGGCGCGGCGCTCTGCCACCGCTTCCTCGACCTGGGTTGGACCGCACGCGGCACCGGCCGGTCGATCCGCCTCACCCCGGCCGGCCGGCCCGCCCTCGCCGCCGTCCTCGGCCTGGACCCCGCCGACCTGGCCCCACCGTCCCGCGCCACCGGCCCGGCCCGGGCCTGACCCGCCCTCCATGTCCCGACCAGGCCCCGAGGTGGCCGTCGATGAGCGACCGTAGCGCCGCCTTCCACGCCCTGCACCGGCCCGGCCGGCCGCTGCTGCTGCCGAACGCCTGGGACCACGCCTCCGCGGCGGCCCTGGTGGCGCGGGGTCATCCGGCGATCGGCACCACCAGCCTCGGGGTCGCGGCGGCCGGCGGCAAGCCGGACGCGGCCGGGGCGACCCGGGCCGACAACCTCGATCTGGCCCGGCGGCTGCGCGACCTGCCGGTGCTGCTCACCGTGGACATCGAGGACGGCTTCAGCGACGACCCGGTGGCGGTGGCCGACTACGTCGCCGAACTGGCGGCGCTCGGCGTCGTGGGGGTGAACCTGGAGGACGGCCGGCCGGACGGCAGCCTCGCCCCGGTGGAACTCGCCGCCGCCAAGATCGCCGCGGTGAAGGCGGCCGTGCCGGGGCTCTTCGTGAACGCCCGCAGCGATGCCTGGTGGCTGGGGATACCCGAGCCCCTTGACGAGGCCCTGCGTCGGGCCGCCGCCTGGCGGGCGGCCGGCGCCGACGGTTGCTTCCTGCCCGGCGCGCCGGACGACCTGGTCGGGCGGCTGGCCGCCGAGGTCGGCCTGCCGCTCAACGTGCTGTACCGGCCCGGCGGGCCGGACCTGGCCGCGCTGGGACGCCTCGGCGTGGCCCGGGTCAGCACCGGCTCCCTGCTGTTCCGGGCCGCGCTCGGCGCGGCGGTGCACCTCGCGGACGCGGTCCGCGCGAGGCTCGACCCCGGGCTGCCAGCCGCGCCGACGTACGGCTGGGTGCAGGCGCTTTCCATGTCGAAAGATGCTCCTTAGGGGGAGATAGGAAGATTGTTCGGGGTTCGCCCATTCCTGGTGATTACGGTGTGTTTTAGGTTCGATCACGCCGTGTCCGGCCCGGAGAGGGGACCCGACCATGCGACTGCCCAGCCGAAGCCCCGGTCAGCAGCCCGGACCCGCCGTCGCATCCACCGCCCCGACCCGTCGCCGGCCGCCCACCATCGGCCGCCGCCCCGCCTCCCGCGAGCCGGACCTGGCCGCCTATCGGACCGCGGTGGCAGAGCTGCTCGTCGAGGTGGGCGCCCTCGCGGACGCCCCGGCGGCCACCGCTCGACAGGTCCTGCTGGACCAGCGGCTACGGGAACCGGCGATCGCGTCGGTCCTCGAGGCCACCCCGCAGGGACTCGTCGGCGCCCGGGAGACCCTGCTGCTGGAGATGGCCCGCTACCAGCCCAACGCCCGCAGCTCGGCGCACGACCTCACCGCGCTGGTCCGGATCTATCTGCTCTCCCGTATCGACGTGATGTGGTGGGGGGACAGCCCGGCCTACCTCACCGACGGCCAGGTCAACACCAGCACCGACCTGGTCGACCTGGAGTGGCTGCGCCGGCGGGAGCTGCTCGCCTTCCGGTACCAGGAGCAGCCGGCCACGCTCGTCGGTCGCGGCCTGCGGGCGCTGCGGCGCAGGCTGCTGCCCGGCGCCACCCCGCACACCGCCGGGCTGATGTTCCGCCGGACCCGGCGCGAGGTGGTGGCCCTGCTCAACGACGTCGGCCGGGAGTTCGCCCTGGCCACCCCGCCCGGCACGCCGCCGCTCTGGGTGACCAGCCTGGCCCGCAGCGCCGAGCACCAGTACCGGCTGCGCCGCCTCGGGTACGCCGCCATGGTGCCCAGCGGGCACTGCCTGGGCTGGGCGGCCGACGTGGAGATGGCCTGGTTCCGCCGGTTCGGCGTCCGGGGCACCCTGGCCGAGCTGCTGCTGGCCCGGCAGGCGGCCGGCGAGATCAACGTGGTCGACGAGGGCCAGGCCTGGCACCTCTGTCTCGCGCCCACCGCCTGCCGCCGGTTCCGGCGGGCGTACGAGGCCGAGATGGGGGTGTGAGCGGATGTGCGGGATCGCGCTGAGCATCGGCCCGGAGGCCGACCCGGCGGTCTTCCGCCGGATGCTCACCGTCCTCGCCCCACGCGGCGAGGTGACCGAGACCCGGCAGGAGAGCGGCCTGCTCGCCGGCGTCCGCCGGCTACGGATCGTGGACCGGGAACGGGCCGTGCAGCCCTGGCTGTCGCCCGACGAGCGGTACGTGCTCTGCTACAACGGCGAGATCTTCAACCACCACGAGCTGCGTGGCGAGCTGACCCGGCTCGGGTACGCATTCCGCACCGAAAGCGACACCGAGGTGGTCCTCATCGCGTTCCGGCACTGGGGCGAGGAGGCGGTGCGCCGGCTGCGCGGCGAGTACGCCTTCGCCGTGGTGGAACGGGCCACCGCCCGGGCGTACCTGGCCCGTGATCCGCTGGGCGTGAAGGGGCTCTACTGGTCCCGTCGGCCGGGCTGCCTGCACCTGGCCTCGGAGGTCAAGGCGCTGGTCACGCAGAACGCGCCGATCAGCGAGGTGCCGCCCGGCTACCACGGCTGGGCCGAGCCCGACGGGCGGGTCCGGCTGCGCCCGCACGTGGACCTGCTCGACCTCGGGGCCGGGGCACCGCCGGTCGACGACCCGGACGAGGCGGCCCGGCTGGTCCGGACCGCGCTCACCGACAGCATCCGGGTCCGGCTCGACACCGACCTCACCGTCGGCGTGGTCCTCTCCGGCGGCCTGGACAGCTCGCTCGCGCTGCTGCACGCCCGGCAACTGCACCCGGACTGCGTGGCGGTCACCGTCGGTGTACCGGACAGCCCGGACGTCGCGTACGCCCGGCGGCTCGCCGCCGACCTCGGCGTGCCGCACGAGGTGATCGAGCTGCGCCCGCGCGACATCCGGCTGGCCGACGTCCGAGAGGCGATCCGGATCTCCGAGCTGACCGAGTACGGCGAAATCATCAACGCCGTCGTCACCGTGCCGATCTTCCGGCGGCTGCGGGAACTGGGGGTCAAGGTGGTGCTCACCGGGGACGGCTCGGACGAACTGTTCGGCGGCTACCCGATGTACCACCAGGTCGGCCCGGAACGCTCCCGCCGGCTCTTCCTCCACAAGATCCGTAACCTGTGCCGGACCGAGTTGCAGCGGGTGGACCGGGCCAGCATGGGCCACGGGGTGGAGGCCCGGGTGCCCTTCCTCGACCTGAGCGTGGTGGAACTGGCGATGCGGATCCCGCTCGACCTCAAGCTCCGCCACGGCCAGGAGAAGTGGATCCTCCGGCGGGCCTTCGCCGACCTGCTCCCGGACTACATCCGCCGGCGGCCGAAGAACCCGATGTCGTACTCGTCGGGGCTGCACGAGCGGGCCCGGCTCTACAAGCCGCTGTTCGCCCGGCTGCACCGCTCCTTCGGCTACCACCTGCTCGAACCGGTCCGCCGCGACTTCGACAGCGTGCTCAGCCGCTGCGGCAACGACCTGGACCGGGCGATCGCCGACGGCCTGGTCCGACCGGACTACACCGTGCTGGAGCACGCGCGGGACCTGGTCGGCGCGGCGCGGTGGAATGCCGTGCCGGTGGTCCGCCGGCTGGTCAATCCCCGCCGTACCCGGGGCGGGGACGAGGCGCCCCTGCCCGGCTGAGGGCGGCCGGTGATCCGCGCCGGCCGCGGGCTGCGGGGCCGCGCTTGACTCTGACACCGTGTCAGGCACGAGCGTGAGGGGGCCATGTTCACCATCGGAGAGTTCGCCGCACTCGGCCGGGTGTCGGTCCGGATGCTGCGGCACTACGACGGCATCGGGCTGCTGCGCCCGGCCGCCGTGGACCCGCACACCGGCTACCGGTACTACCGGGCGGAGCAACTGGGCCGGCTGAACCGGGTGATCGCCCTGAAGGACCTGGGGCTCACCCTGGACCAGGTCCGGGCCGTCCTCGACGACCGGCTCGACGCCGCCGAGCTGCGGGGGATGCTGCGGCTGCGCCGCGCCCAGCTCGCCGCGCAGCTCGCCGCGGACGCCGCCCGGCTGGCCGGGATCGAGGCGAGGCTCCGAATGCTCGAGACGGAGGGTCGGATGACCACCAAGGACGTCGTGCTCAAAAAGATCCCGGCGGTGCGGATCGCGGAACTGACCGCGGTCGCCCCCAGCTACGAGACGCCGGACATCGGCCCGGTGATCCAACCGCTCTACCCGGAGCTGTTCCGCCGGCTCGACGCGGCCCGGGTCCACCCGACCGGGCCCGGCATCGCCTGGTACGAGCCGGAGGGCGACGGGGAGGCGGTGATCGTGCACGCCGGGGTGACCGTCGGCGTCGACCCGTCGGCCGCCGCGGACTTCGCGGTCGTCGACCTGCCGGCCCTGGCGACCGCCGCGACGATCGTGCACCACGGGTCGATGGACGAGGTCGAGGCGAGTATGGCGGTGCTCGCCCGCTGGATCGAGGAGAACGGCTGGCGGGCCGAGGGTTACGCCCGCGAGGTCTACCTGGAGTACTGCCAGGAGGAGCCGGACAAGGGCGTGACGGAACTCCAGATCCCGGTCTCCCGCCGGTGATCGGGGACGGGCTGCCCGAGGGTGGCGGGCAGCCCGTCCCGCTCCGTCGCGGACATACCCGCTTCCGCCCAGCTGATGCCGCATGTCGGACATCTGGCGCACACCGGAGACGCGAGGTCCGATCGCCGCCAGCATCCGGCACCCCGGACGAGCAGGCTGATGGGCATGACGACGACACGTACCGGGTACCGGATCGAACCGGTGCCGGCCGAGGCGCTGGCCGAGGTGCGGCGTACCGGCCTCGACGCCGGCGGCCGGCCGCCCGAGCGGTGCTGCGCCGAGGGCGGCGAACCGCTGCGCTGCTGCCTGCGCGACGCGACCCCGGGGGAACCGCTGCTGCTCCTCGGGTACGCCCCACCGCTGCCGGATGGCCCGTACCGCGAGGTGGGGCCGATCTTCGCCCACGCCGTCGACTGCTCCGGTCCGGTGCCCGGGACGGGGTACCCGGCCGAGTGGCGGGGGCGAGCGCAGGTGCTGCGGGCGTACGACCGCCGGGGCCGGATCGTCGGCGGCCGGCTGCACGACGGGACCGACCCGGAGGCGGTGGTGGCCGAGCTGTTCGCCGACCCGACGGTGGACCGCCTGCACAGCCGCAACGTGGTGTACGGCTGCTACATGTTCACCGTCGTACGCGGGTGATCCGCCGGGCGTGACCGGCGGCGGCCCGGGTATCAGCCGGACATGGCAGGACTGGACGCGATCGCCGTGGGGCAGGTGGCCCGAGACCTCGTCCTGCTGGTCGACGAGCTTCCCGACCCGTCCCGGACCACCCCGGTGCGCCGCCGGCGGGAACTGCTCGGCGGCAAGGGCGCCAACCAGGCGGTGGGGCTGGCCCAGCTCGGCGTCCGAGTCGGGCTGCTCGGCGTGGTCGGCGAGGACGAGGTCGGCGACCGGTTGCTGGGGCAGGCGCGCAGCGACGGGATCGACGTCGCCCCGGTGCTGCGGCGGCCGGACACGCCCAGCGCGCTGATCGTCGACGTGGTGGACGCCCGGGCGCGCTGGCGCTATCTGGAGGACATCCCCGAGGCCACCCTGCTGACCGAGGCGGACGTGGCCGACGCCGAGGGCGTGCTCCAGGCCGCCCAGGCGGTGGTCGTCCAGCTCCAGCAGCCGCTGCCGGCCGTGTTGGCGGCGGCCCGCTGCGCCCGTACCGCGGATCGGCTGGTGGTGCTGGACGGCGCGCCGGACGACCCGGCCGGCGGGGCGGAGCTGCTCGCCCTCGCCGACGTGCTCCGCGCCGACGCGCGGGAGGCCGGCCTGATCGTCGGCGATCCGCCGGTGGACGCCGCGGCGGGCCTGCGGGCCGGCCGGGAGCTGCTGGCGCGGGGCCCGACGCTGGTCGCCGTCGAGGTGGCGGGGGAGGGGAACGCCTTCGTCTGGCCGGACGGGGAGCTGTTCGTGCCGCTGTCGAAAACGCCCGTGGTGGACAGCACCGGCGCCGGGGACGCCTTCGTCGCGGCGCTCACCGCCGGCCTGCTGCGCGGCGAGGCGTACCCGGTCGTGGCCCGGTACGCGGTGGCGGCGGCCGGCGCGACGGTCGGCCACCCCGGTGGCCGGCCCGCACTCAGCGCCGCGGCGATCGAGGCGCAGCTGGCCCGGATCCCCGCGCGCTGACCCGATGGACAACCGTCGCTGCCTCTTCTACCGTCGCGGGCATGCGGAGGACGCTGCTCGCCACCGGGATCGCCCTGCTGCTGGTCACCGCCGGCTGCGCGCAGAGCCGACGCGGCGCGGAACCGGCGGCGGCCGGCATGCCGACCGCCTCCCGACAGGACGCCGGCCAGGTCGAGCGGACCCTGGCCAGCCTCCGCAGGGTCGACGACCTGCCGCTGTACGAGATGACCTACGTCGGGGACTACGACCCGACGGCCGGCGTCTCCGGCACCCCCGAGGCGAGCCCGTTCGGCTGCTCGCTCTTCGCCGCCCTCGGCGACCGGAACCGGCCGCTGTTCGCCCGCAACTTCGACTGGGAGCCGAACCCGGCCCTGGTGCTGCGGGCCGACCCGCCCGACGCGTACGCCTCGATCTCCCTGGTGGACATCTCGTACCTCGGGGTCGGTGCCGACCCGACCGGGGACCGGCGGCTGCTCAACGCGCCGCTGCTGCCCTTCGACGGGATGAACGAACGGGGCCTTGCCGTCGGGCTGGCCGCCGACGACGGCGCGACCGCCCGTCCCGTGCCGGGCCGGCCCACCGTCGGCTCGGTCCGCATCCTGCGGCTGGTGCTCGACCAGGCGGCCACCGTGGACGAGGCAATCGCCGTGTTCGAACGCTACAACCTCGACTTCGACGGCGGGCCGCCACTGCACTACCTGCTCGCCGACGCCACCGGTGCCTCGGCGGTGGTGGAGTTCGTCGACGGCACCATGCGGGCCGACCGGCGGCGCGGCCCCTGGCAGGCGCTCACCAACGTGCCGGCCGTCGGGGTGGCCGAGCCGGACCTGCGCCGGGACCACCGGTACGGGGTGCTGGCCGAGGCGTTGGACGCCAGCGGCGGGGTGCTGGACGCCACGGCCGCGCTGCGCCTGCTCGGTGCCGTACGGCAGGGGCACACCCGCTGGTCGGTGGTGTACGGCCTGCGTACCGGCGAGGTCCGGCTGGTGCCCGCCACCGGGGGCGGGGAGCGCAGCTATCGGTTGCCGATGAGCTGACAGTCGACGGGCCCGACCCCGCGGGTGCGGTGGCCGGGCCCGAGGACGGGAGAGCGTCAGGGCTTGTAGTCCGGCTGGGTCTGCACGTTCAGCCGGGTGAAGTGCCTCGTGTTGGCGCCCGGGATGGACGCCTGGTCGATCTCCACCACGTCCAGGCCCTTCTGGATGTCGTTGGAGTAGATGTGGCCGTTGTAGTAGTACGACGACCAGGCCCCGCCGGTGATCAGCCGGGTGTCGGAGAGCGGGCCCCGCTCCCAGTAGCCGATCTCCTTCGGGTTGGCCGAGTCGGTGAAGTCCCAGACCGAGATGCCGCCCTGGTACCAGGCCTGGACCATGATGTCGCGCCCGGGCACCGGGATCAGCGAGCCGTTGTGGGCGACGCAGTTCTCGGTGTCGCCGTTCGTCCGGGGGATCTTGTAGTAGCTGCGGAACGCCATGGTCCGGGCGTCACCGGCGCCGGTGATGTCGTAGATGGCATCCGCGCCGCGGTTCGGCCCGACGGTCGGGTTGCAGGTCGCCCCGCCGCCGCCACCGAGCTCGTCGGTGAAGACGACCTTGGTGCCGGTGTTGTTGAAGGTCGCCGAGTGCCAGAAGGCGAAGTTGACCGTGTCCCGCACCTGGTTGATCACCCGGGGCGCCTCCCGGTCGGAGATGTCCATCAGGATGCCGTCACCCATGCAGGCACCGGCGGCCAGGTCCTTCGCCGGGTACACGGTGATGTCGTGGCAGCCGCTGGTCGCCGAGCCGCCCGGGCGACCGGCGTACCCGCCGTCCGGGAAGAGGACGGGCGTGGCCACGACGGCCGCATCGGTAGGCGCATCGAGCGGCACCTTCACGATCGAGATCGAGTCGTGCGGCGGAGGGCAGCCCACGTAGGTGTCCCGAGGACCGTACGACGAGACGTACAGGTAGACCGACGTCCCGTCCTTTGCCGGCACCAAGGTGTGGGTGTGCGAGCCGCAGGCCGTCTTGACGGACTTGATGTACCGGGGCGCGGTCTTGTCGCTGATGTCGAAGACCTTGATGCCTTCCCAGATCGTGTCGACTGAGGGCACGCCCTGGCTGTCGCAGGAGTCACCGTTGCGCGGCGAGTCCGTCGAGAGGAAGAGCAGGTCACCGTAGACGGAAACGTCGTTCTGGGAACCCGGGCAGAGCACCTGCGACATGACCTTCGGTGCGGCCGGGTTCGCGATGTTGTAGATGGTGAAGCCGTTGTAGTTGCCGGCATAGGCGAACGGCCCCTGGAACGCGATGTCGCTGTTGAGCGCGCTCTCGGTGTTGAACGGCCCCATCTTCGGGAGGTTGGCGATCTGGCGGAGGTTGGGGCTGCTGGAAATTTCGTCGACGCCGAGTCCGGCGGCGGTGCTGTCCACGGTGGCCGGTTCGGCGGCGAGCCGTGGGGTGGCCTGCGCGCTGACTGGAGCGGCGACGCTGGCGAGGAGGAGACCGGCGGCGGCGAGGCTACCGATCTGGAAGCGACGGGATCTGGACATGCGGAATCTGGCCATCGGCGACACCCTCCGAAAGGGATTGGCGAATGATCACACCTTACCGTCGACCGATGCGGATCAATGTGATCTGGGTCACATCCAGCGTTCTTTGTTCATGGTTAGGATCGCTCTCACCTCGAATGGAGGGGGTGGCGCATGACTGTCCGACGTGGACGGACGCTGATCGCCGTCACAGCCGTGGCCCTGGCGCTCGTCGCGCTCGGCGTGGCGCTGTGGGGCCGGCCGGACCGCCCGCCGGCTGTCCCGGCCGCCGCGTCGAGTCCGTCGCTCCCGGCGGACGCGCCGCCGGTCATCGTGCCCGGCCGGCCGGGAGAGCCGGCGGTGACCCGCCCCGCCCAGGAGGTTCGGGACGCCGCGCAGCCCCGGTACAACAGCCTCGACGTGTGGTTCGTCCGGATGATGATCCCGCACCACCAGCAGGCGGTGGAGATGGCCGCCCTCGCTCCGGACCGGGCCACCGACCCCCGGATCCGCGCGATCGCCGAGCGGGTCCGGGCCGCCCAGCAACCCGAGATCGGCGTGATGCGAGCGTGGCTGACCGCCCGGGGGCTGCCCGCCGAGGTGCCCAACCACGACCACGGCACCATGCGCGGGATGCAGTCCCCGGAGGCGATGCGGCAACTCGCCGCCACCCGCGGCGCGCAGTTCGATCGCCTCTTCGTCCGGATGATGACCGAGCACCACGAGGGTGCTGTGACGATGGCCACCGACCTGCTCAAGGTGGGCGTCGACCAGACCATGCACGAGTTCGCCAACTCGGTCGCCACCGAGCAGGAGGCCGAGATCGCCCGCCTGCGCGAACTGATCGCTCCCTGACGCCCCACCCCAAGCCCTGCGGCGCGGTAGGCATCGACGCGTGGGGCACCCCGTACGCTGGGTGACCGTGGACCGCGTGATCTTCGGCCGCCCGTTGCGCAGCGTCGCCTTCGACGTCGCCGTCTCCGGGTTCGTGGCGCTCTTCGCCGTCATTGAGGTGGCGCAGCCCGGCGGCTGGACGGCCACCCTGGTCGGGTTCGCGATGGCGCTGGCCCTGCTGTTCCGGCGGACCCACCCGTCGGCGGTGGCGGCCGTGGTGGCCGTGCTCGCCCTGGCGCAGGTGCTCGCCCACTGGGGGCCGCTCGGCTACGACGTCGCCGTGCTGATCGCCCTCTACAGCGTGGTCAAGTACGCCGACCGGCTGCGGGACGGGATCGCCGCCGGGATCGTCGCGGCGGTCGGGGTGGTGCTGGCCGCCCTCCAGGTGCCCAGGTCGGCCGCCTGGTGGGCGAGCGTGCTCTGGTTCGGGATGGTCACCGCGGCGGTCTGGCTGGTCGGGCTGAACGTGCGGACCCGCCGGCTGTACGTGCTGAGCCTGGAGGAGCGGGCCGCCACGCTGGAACGGGAGCGGGAGGCCGAGTCCCGGGCCGCGGTGGCCGAGGAGCGCACCCGGATCGCCCGGGAGCTGCACGACGTGGTGGCGCACAGCATGGCCGTGATGATCGTGCAGGCCGACGGAGTGCGCTACACCCTCGACCGGGACCCGGCCACCGCCCGGGAGGCGGCCAAGGTGGTCGCGGACACCGGGCGGCAGGCGCTGGAGGAGATGCGCCGGCTGGTCGGCGTACTGCGGGAGCCGAGCCGGCCGGAGCCGGCAGGCCCGCCGGCCGCGGTGGCCGCACCCGACGGCGGCCTCTCCGCCGAGCCGGCGCACCGCCGGCCGGCGCTGGTCGAACTGCCCGACCTGCTGGACCGCTTCCGGGCCGCCGGCCTGGCGGTCGACTGCGCCACGACGGGCGAGCCGGCGCCCCTGCCGCCGGGCCTGGAACTGACCGTCTACCGGGTGGTGCAGGAGTCGCTGACCAACGCGCTCAAACACGCCGGCGTGGGCGCGTCCGTCGAGCTGAACCTCGACTGGTCGCCGTCCGCCGTCGTGGTCCGGGCCGTCGACGACGGGCGCGGCCGGCCGATGGTCCGCCCGGCGCCGTCCGGCGGGCACGGCCTGGTCGGCATGCGCGAGCGGGTCGGGGTGTACGACGGCAGCCTCACCGCCGGCCCCACCCTGGGCGGGGGATGGCGGGTCGAGGCGCGGCTGCCGCTACCCTCGGCACCCGGCACGGAGGAGGAGGCGGCATGACGGTCCGGGTGGTGATCGTCGACGACCAGGCGCTGGTCCGGGCCGGGTTCCGCATGGTGCTCGACTCCCAGCCCGACCTGGAGGTGGTCGGCGAGGCGATCGATGGCGCCGACGCGCTGCGGGTGCTGGACCGGGTCGAGGCCGACGTGGTGGTGATGGACCTGCGGATGCCCACCATGGACGGGGTGGAGGCGACCCGGCGGATCTGTGCCCGGGCGACCGGCGGCCGGCCCCGGGTGCTGGTGCTCACCACCTTCGACACCGAGGCAGACGCCTTCGCCGCGCTGCGCGCCGGGGCCAGCGCGTTCCTGCTGAAGAACGTGCCGCCGGAGGAACTGCTCGCCGCGATCCGGGTGGTCGCCGAGGGCGACTCGGTGGTGGCGCCGTCGATCACCCGGCGGCTGCTCGACCGGTTCGCCGGCCAGCTCGGTCCCGGCCCCACCGAGGATCCGCGGCTGGCCCAGCTCACCGAGCGGGAACGCGAGGTGCTGCTGCTGGTGGCGCAGGGGCTGTCCAACGCCGAGATCGCCGCCCGCGTCCACGTGGCGGAGGCCACGGTGAAGACCCACGTCGGCCGGATCCTGGCCAAGTTGCAGCTCCGCGACCGGGTCCAGGCGGTGGTGCTGGCGTACGAGAGCGGGCTGGTCACCCCGGGCGGGTGAGCCGGCGTACGACCGGGGTCGTACGGGTCCACCCGGTCGGGGGCGACCCGGGGCGTACCGAGGCCGAGCGCGCAGGTGGAGATCGACGAGAGGCTGCCGGACCTAGCGTCGAAGGCGTCAGTTGACCCTGTCCCGTGGTGGCCGGGCGGCTGCCGGCCGGCCCGGGGGAGGTCGTCCTCGACGAGGCCACCGTCGCCGCACAGCGGTTCCGACTGGGGTCCCCGGTCCGGGTCGGTGGCGCCACCGGCGCCGCCCGGCCGTACACCCTGGTCGGCACAGTCGACGTGGACGGCACGTCGCGCGACGTCGGCGGGCCGTACATCGGGGTGGCCGGGCCCGACGCCCTCGCCGTCACTGGCCAGCGCGGCTACGACCGGATCATCGTCGCCGCCCGCCCCGGAGCGGACCGGGCCGCCCTGGTCGAGCGGGTCCGGGCGGCGCTCGGCACCGGGGTGACCGTCAAGGATCGGCAGCGGGTCCTCGACGAGGCGGTCGAGGACGCCGTCCGCGACCTGCGGCAGTTCAGCAACTTCCTACTGGCCTTCGCGGTGGTGGCCGTGGTGGTCTCCGGGTTCGTCATCGCCAACACCTTCGCCATCGTGCTGGCCCAGCGCACCCGGCGCACCGCCCTGCTGCGGCTGGTCGGCGCCACCCGCGGCCAGGTGTTCCGGGCCACGCTGCTGGAGGCGGCGGTGACCGGCCTGGTCGCCTCGGTGGCCGGTGTGCTGGCCGGCGTGGGGCTGGCCGGCGGCCTGTCCGCCCTGATGACCGCCCGCGACGCACCGGTGGGCGGGGCGCCCGCGGTCGGCGTCCGGACCGTCCTGCTCTGCCTGGTGCTCGGCACCCTGATGACGGTGGGCGCCGCGGCGGTGCCCTGCTGGCAGGGCACCCGGGTGGCACCGGTGACCGCGCTGACCGACGCGGCCGTGCAGCCGGCGCGGCGGGTCGGCCGACTGCGGCTC
>NZ_JAPDPH010000067.1 GCF_026013475.1 Micromonospora yasonensis
TAGTGGTCCCGGCCGTAAGTCCTTCGGGGGTTATGTGGCGGGGGCCGGTGCGGCAGGCTGGTGGTCGCAGCCGGAGGGCTGTTGGGGTTCTGCTCTTTCTGTTCGTGTCGCTCGATCCGGGCTATGAGGTCCTCGAGGTCGGCCGGGGTGAACCTCCATTTGAACGGCCGGGCGGTCGCGTTGTAGCGCTGCTCGAAGGCGGTGAGCCGGTCTTCGACCTGGTCAAGGCTGGTGAAGTCGTTGGGTGTGAGGACCTTGCGCCCGACGATCGAGAAGTAGATCTGGATCTGGTTGACCCACGAGGCGTGGACCGGCGTGTGGACCATGACCGCGTTCGGGAACCGCTTGGTGAGGCGGTCGACCGCGGTCTGGCCGCGGTGGGACGAGCCGTTGTCGGCTACCCAGAACACCCGCTTCGCGGAGGCATACGGTTCTTGGGTCATGACCTGTTCGACCAGGGTCATGAACGGGACGATGCCGGTGGTGGGCGAGTAGTGGCCGACGACGCGGGCCTGGTGGACGTCGTAGGCGGCCAGGTAGGCCAGGGCGCCTTGGCGCTGGTATTCGTGGTTGACCCGCATCGTGCGGGCGGCGCCGGGTGGCAGGGTGGGGTGGCAGCGGCAGCGGGCTTGGATGCTGGTCTTCTCGTCGCTGGAGATGACGTACTCGTCCGGGCCGAGCGGAATGCCCTGGTAGGTGCGGGCGTAGAGGTCGAGCACCCGGGTGGCCTTGGCGGCGAAGTCCGGGTCACGGATGAAGATCCAGGACTGGTGCTGCCAGGGTTTGAGGGTGTCGGCGGCCAGGATCCGGCGGATCGTGGATGCGGAGATCGCCGCCGTGATGCCCCGGCTGACGGCTTCAGCGGCCAGGTCGGGGCAGCTCCACGTCGACAGCGGCGTACCTGTTTCGGCCGGTAGCTGGCAGGCGAGGGCTTTGACCTCGGCTACCTGTGCCGGGGTGAACCGGGGTGGCCGCCCGGACCGGCGCCGGTCGGTCAGCCCTGGCAGGCCCTGCTCGGCGTACCGGCCACGCCACAGGCGCACGGTGTCGACGTGCACGCCGTGGCGGACGGCGATCCTGGCGTTGGAAAAGCCGTGCGCGGCGTCGCGGACGATCCGTGCCCGGATGACCTGCTGGTAGCCAGCGGCATGGGAGTAGGCCAGGGCTTTGAGCCGGTGCCGTTCGGTGGCGGTCAGCGTGATCGGGCGGGCGCGACAGACGGGCACGGGCTCGCCTTCTGATCGATGATCCTGATGGCTGGATCGTCGATCATGGCGACCCGCCGGGCAGCGCCCAGCAGGACACACCGGCCGGCGGGCAGGATATGACCCATGCCCGTCATTCCCGAGTCCACCAAGGTCTCCCTGGCGCAGCGGCTGCGTGAGCACGCCAAGGCGAAGTGGCCGCAGCTGGCCGCGGTGCACGTGCGCTACCACGGCCAGTTCGCCTACATCACCGGTGAACTCAACGACGGTGAACACCTGCCGCTGATGCGGTTCCGATACGGCGGGTCCGCGCATCGCTGGGGCACCGCCATCTACGTGGCCAGCACCAACAGCTACGAGAACCAGATCTGGTTAACCGGCAGCCCCAAAGAGGCTTTCGACTTCGTCTGCGACATCCACATCGGCCCGACCACACCCTGACCACGACTGCACCCAAACCCCGGCCAGTCAACCCCCGAAGGACTTACGGCGCGGACCGCTAAGGGGCCTGCCCGCGACCGCGACCAGCTACGACACGAAGGGCAACCGGTTCACCAGCAAAGTGCTCGCCTACACCGGCCGGTACCAGAAACGCAAAACCGAGGTCACCATCCCCGCGTCCGAAGCGGACCTCGCCGGCAGCTACGTCTCCTACACCTCGTACAACCCCGACGGCAGCGTAGCGGGGGAAAGCTACCCCGAAGCCGGCGGGCTGTTCGCGGAGGAGGTCTTCCACACCTACGACGACTTCGGACGCCCACTGACCACGTATGGCGGACCGGAGGGAACGACCGTCACGTACGCGGCCAGCACCCAGTACACCCGCTACGGCGAGCAGCAGCGACTGCAACTGGGCACCGGCACCAAGCGAGTCTGGCTGTCGAGCTACTTCGACCCCTCCACCCGCCGGCTGAACCGCACAATCGTCGACGCTGAGACCACCAACCCGATGCAAGCGGACGTGAACTACGAGTACGACCCGACGGGAAACGTCGCCTCCATCGTGGACAACGCGCTCGGCCAAGACGTCGACAGGCAGTGCCTCCGCTACGACGACCTACGCCGGCTGACCGAAGCGTGGACACCGAGCGAAGACTGCGCCGCCGACGCGGACGCGACCAAACTCGACGGCCCGGCACCGTACTGGCAGTCGTTCACCTACGACCACGCCGACAACCGGCGCAGCAAAGTCGAGCGCACCGCAGCCAGCACCGCCACCACCACCTACACCTACCCCGACCCGGGCAGCGACCGGCCCCACGCGCTCACCTCGACCACCGGCGCGGGTGCCCAGACGTACAAGTACGACAACGCCGGCAACACAATCGCCCGCGGAAACCAAACCCTCACCTGGGACGAACTCGGCCACCTCGCCACGGCCGGCGACACCAGCTTCGCCTACGACACCGCCGGCCGACGGCTGATCCGGCACGAACCGGACGCGATCACCCTGTACCTCGGCGGCCAGGAAATCCGGCTCGACCGCAACACCGGCGCCCTCACCGGCACGCGCTACTACAGTCACGGCGGCGGCACCATCGCCGTACGCACGCCGTCCAACCTCACCTGGATCGCCAGCGACCACCACGGCACCGAACAGGTGGCCATCGACGCCGACAAGCTCACCACAAGCAAGCGGCGCTTCGACCCCTTCGGCAACCCGCGCGGCACGCAACCGCCAAGCTGGCCGGACGAGAAGGGCTTCGTCGGCGGCACCGTCGACGCCGGCACCGGCCTGACCCACCTCGGCGCCCGGGAGTACGACCCCAACACGGGCCGCTTCATCTCGGTCGACCCGGTGGTCGACCCGACCGACCCACAGCAGTTGAACGCGTACGCGTACGCGAACAACAGCCCCGTCACCATGACCGACCCGGACGGCCTCAGGTACTTCGTCGATCATGAGGGGTACGTGACGGCCCCGCCCGCGAAAGCGATGACGCCGAAGGCGCTCAAGCGCATCGAGAAGAAGATCCAGCGGGTGCGCTGGCGGTACTCGAAGCTGTTTACCTGCCTGGCCGATCCGAAGTGCAAGACTCCCCAGCTGGACAGCATCCCCCCGGCCACGTACAAGCCAAAACATGCGCCAGCCACCCGGGCGACCGATCGAGTTGCTCAACACGACTGGAACGGCTCCAGCGGGCCGCGGGGCAACGTTGGGGGCTACAACGCCAAGGGCGTGCCGTCGCAATCCGAACAACGATTCAAGGTCGTCAACGATATGTTCAACAAGGCTACGGGTGGGGCCTCACCCTTCCTCGGTATCTCGAACGGCCCACAGTTCGTGTCGGGGTCCTTCTGCTTCACGGCGGGCGCCGGCGCGGTTATCTCTGCCGGTATGGCAACGTGTCTCAACTGGGATTCTGTCGGGATCAGCTACAGCGGGCAGGGAAAGGTCGGCGTCGAGATCGGGGGCGGAGCCGAGGCGACCTTCTCCCTTCGCATGAACACGGACAGCGCCGAGGATGTCATGAGCGGACTGACGGTCTCCGGGGCCGTCTCCCCGAAGCTCATCGTAGGAGCCGGCGGTGGCGTGAAAACCGAAGTCGAGCTCTCGCTGACCAGCGGGCAATTCAGTGGATCGGTACAGGTCGACGTGGGAATCGGGGGCAAGCTCAGCCTCGCCGAGGCGTCGTTCAACGCCGGAGCGAACACCGGCTATTTGGTAAGGTGGTGCGACATCAACCTCTGTTGATGGCGGACCCGGCGTTGCCGGGTTACGACAGCCAAAGGCGCGGAGAAACCAACCTCTGGGTTCTGCTGAACGATCGCCAACAGGACGTGGTGTCCGGAGTTGTACGAGGTGAGGGGTTGCGGTCTCCCCACGTGAGATGCGGGTAGTCGCCGGCCAGGGATTGACCGGCGACCACCCGGTGGGTCAGCGCTGGTGCTCGACGACCGGGCACACGCCGATGTTGCCCTACCGGGCGCTGGGATCCGCTCGGCCGACTTCGACGCCGTGTCGAAGTCGGCCAGGTCTGTCCCGCAGAGGTCAGCGACGATCTCACCCGAGCCGGCGGCGCCGGCATGGGCGGCATGGTCGCGGGCATGGTCGGCGAGGCGGCGCTCGGCTCCGCCGGCGGGATGATCGCCGATGAGGTCTTCGACTCCTTCGGCGACGACGAGGGTGGCGAGGACGAAGGCTGACTTCCTCGATCGGCATCTGGTGCCTCCTGTCAGCGCGCCTTGACCTTCGCCTGCACTGGAAGGTTCAGTCAGGTACGGGGTAGAGCCGTGCTGGCCAGTCGGTGACGCGTGATGCCACCGGGGGCGTTTGCTAGGAGGGCTGTGATGACCGCGGCAGCAGATCGCGCAGCAGAGGGCCAGGTAGCTGTTGAGCTTCGTTCCGTGCCCGACTGTCCGAACCTCGCGCAGGCTCGGCGCGAGTTGCGTGCGGCGCTGACCGACGTCGGTCTGCCCCTCGCGGTGGTCACCGAGGTCGTGGGGGACTATCCGTCGCCGTCGATCCTGGTCAACGGTGTGGACGTGATGGGCGACATCGACGACGGGTCAGCGGCCTGTCGCTTAGACCTCCCTACTGGCGAGCGCATCCGCGCTGCCCTGCGCCAGGCAATAGGCGCCGAACCCGCCACCGCAGTGACGGAGCAGAGCCGGGCGGGTTGCTGCGCGCAGCCGGGCAACGCGATCCGCACCGACCGGCCCCGCCGCGCAGAGCAGCTCCCCGACAGCCTCCGGCAGGTGCATCGAGCGATCCTGCGTCACTTCGCCGCCACCGGGGCTGCCCCCACCGACGCCGACATCCGCGCTGCCGTCAGCACGGCGGACCTGGACACCGCAAAGGCGCTGCGGGAACTTGCCCGGGATGATCTTGTCGCCGTCAACAGCGCCGGGCGTCTGGTCGCGGCCTACCCGTTCTCCCCAACGCCAACACCGCACATGGTGGCACTCGGCGATGTCGAGGTGTTCGCGATGTGCGCCATCGACGCGTTGGGCATGCCGTTCATGCTCGGTACCGACGCGGCAATCGTCTCCGTCGATCCGCACACTGGCCGGCCGGTCCGCGTGATCATCACCAACGGTGCCGCCACCTTCCAGCCGGCGGAAGCGGTGATCGTGTATGCGGCCACCGGAGACACCGGTCGCTCCGTGGACGCCTGCTGTTCCACCATCAACTTCTTCACGAGCGGGTCCAGCGCTCAGGCATGGATCAACGCCCACCCCAACCTGGTCGCCACTGTTCTCGACCAGGACCAGGCCGTCACCCTAGGCCGCGACATCTTCGAACCGCTGCTTGGCCGCAACACCGCCCTCGGCCGCTTGGTCTGACGCCCGGTTGGCTATCGCCACCGTTGAAAGCGGCTCACCGGCCAGCGGCGCCGGCTGGGCGACCCACGGGCAAATACCGGTGTCCCTGCTCCGCGACCACCGTGTCGTCACCGATCCGATCAGCCCGGGCGGCGCATGAGGCAAGGCCTTGTCGGCGTGGTCCAGGCGGCGGTGACCAGAGCGGACGCCAGTGCCGGCGCCAGTAGCACCGGGCGCAGACCTTCGACAGTGCGCTCAGCGGGCCTTTTTCGTCGTCCGCTTGCGGGGCGGGGTCAACAGGTCGGCGATCGCCGAGATCGCGGACGGCACGAGCCGGTAGTACGCCCAGACGCCGCGCTTCTCGCGTTCGAGCAGGCCAGCTTCGGTGAGGATCCGAAGGTGGTGACTGACGGTCGGCTGGGAGAGACCAAGCGGCGCGGTGAGGTCACTGACGGACGCCTCGCCCTCGGGAGCGGACTGGATCAGGCTGAGCAGTCGCAGCCGGGCCGGGTCGGCGACCGCCTTCAGCACTCCCGCGAGCCGCTCGGCATCGGCACGCTTGATTGGCTCGCCAGCAAGCGGCGAGACGGCAGACGTTGCTGTTTTCGTAGTTCCCACGCCTTCCATCGTTGCACCAACACCATCGATTGGCCGGTTGAACCAGGACCCGGTCACCGTCCGTTTGGGGGCAGGAGCCGTGATGACCTGCCCCGGCCGTCAGCGGCCGGACGAGAGCCTGCCCCCGCGGACAGCGCTGGCGGGTTGGTCAGGCGGAAGTTCCGGCTTCCAAGTGCTGACCGTCTGGGCGCGTGCCCACGACGGCCGGCCGTTGATCGTGGCCGTGCACGGAGTTCGGCCCGATCTTCGAGCACGTCTCCAACAAGCACGCCGATCTCGTATTCGGCAAGGTCGACACCGAGGCCCAGCGGGAACTGGCGCAGGCCGCTGCGGTGTGGGTTGTGGATCCGGTCGTAGCCGGATGGGCAGGGCCCCCACGGGTGTCAGCGATGGCGTTCGGCGGGGGTATCTGCTGCGCGCGGCGGGGGTCAGCCGATCTCGAGGTTGGCCATCATTCCCATGTCTTCGTGTTCTGCGTTGTGGCAGTGGAAGAGGTACCGGCCGCGATAGCCGTCGAAGCGGGTGATGATCTCCGCCGACTCGCCGGGCCGCAGCGAGATGGTGTCCTTCAGGCCCGCGTCGTGAGCGAGCGGCTGCCGCCCGCCGCGGGAGAGTACCTGGAAGCCGACCAGATGCAGATGGACGGGGTGATGGACGTCGGCGATCAGCCGCCACACCCCGACGTCGCCGAGGTTCACGGTCACGTCGGTGCGCGCTGGGTCGAACGGCCGGCCGCCGATCAGCCAGCCGTGGTGGCCGTGCATGCGCCCGGCGCGGAAGGCGAACTCGCGCACCCGGACCGCGTCCGACTGGTGCCACGACGGCAGGTCGCGCGCCAGGACGGGCGGGATGCGGCTGTCGTCGGCGGCCTTGCGGGCGATCCGGAAGGCCATCACGTCGCGGGTGCGGCCGGCGCCCAGCCGGTTGCGGATCCGGACACGGTCGCCGCCGGGGACGTCCGTGAAGTCGACGATCAGGTCGTAGCGTTCGGCCGGGGCAATCGGCAGGGATCGGTGGGTGACCGGTGCCGCAAGCAAGCCCTGGTCGGCGCCGATCTGGACGAGGTCGAGCCGGCGTCCGTCGTCGGTGACTGCTTCGAGCTCGTAGTGCCGGGCGTTGGAGGCGTTCAGGATGCGCAGCCGGTATCGGGCCGCGTCGACCTCGTGCACCGGCCATGGGGCGCCGTTGACCAGGATCACGTCGCCGAGGACTCCGGCGAGATAGGATTCGCGGACGCCCGGCCGGTCCCGCAGGCTGGGGTCGAGGGCGGGGTATTTGAGGTTGCCGTCACTGTCGAACGCGCGGTCGGCGATCATCAGCGGCACCTCACGGGCGCCGGCGGGCAGGCCGAGCGCGTCCTCGGCGTCGTCGCGCACGAAGTGCAGCCCGGCCAGTCCCCGCCAGATCGCGGGTGCGGTGAAGTCCATCCGGTGGTCGTGGTACCAGAGCATCGTCGGCCGCTGGTCCGTCGGGAACGTGTAGTCCCGGGTCAGCCTCGTCACCACGGCCCGTGGATCGCGCATCCCGGCCATCCCGCTCGGGCCGCTCATGGCGCTCATGCCGTCCATCAGGGACATGTCGGCCATCTGATGCATGGCCGACGTCCCGCCGGCGGGTTCCGGCCAGGCTTCGGGCAGGACGAGGTCGGTCGGGTATCCGTCGGGAGTCGGTGTGTTCCGCCCGCCGTGCAGGTGCACGACGGTCGGGACGGGGAGCTCGTTGCGATGCGTCACGGTGATCGGCCGGCCGCGGCGCGCCTCGATCGTCGGCCCCGGGAACGTTCCCTCGTACGTCCACATCGGTGTCCTGACACCGGGCAGGATCTCCACCTTCACCTCGCGCTGCGTCACCTTATACCGGTCGACGCCGCCGGAGGTGCTGACCGGCTTCAGCACCGGGGGAAGCGGCAACGGCGTGCGGAACGCGGGTGGCAGCGGGATGGCGCTGCGCAACTCGGCGCCGGTGGCCGCCGGGCGGCGGGACAGCGCGGCCGCGGCCGACAGCCCGGTGGCCGCTGTCAGCCCGAGTGTGCCGCCGATACCCAGCAGCCGGCGCCTGGTCATGCCAGGGTTCCTACGCACTGTCGTCCTCCTCACCCGTGGCCGGCCCGATTGGCCCGCTCCACACAGCGATGAACTGCACGACGAGCCCGACGATGGTCAGCACCCCCAGCGGGAGGTGCAGCCACAGCGTCCCGTCCAGCCCGGCGAAGTACTGCACCGTCTCGGCCGCCACCAAGGCCAGCGTGGCCAGGCACAGCCAGGCCTGACGCAGCCGGACCCAGACCACGACCGCCGCGATCAGCTGTAGGTAGCCGAGGGAGGTGACGATGTTGGCGCCGACCTCGTGCCAGCGCAGGCCGTCGAAGTCGCCGCTGAGATAGATGCCGGCGAACACCGGTTGCCCGAAGATCGCCACCATGTGTGCGCTGACGATGAACCGCAGGATCCATCCGGCGGGGCTCACCCGGTGTGCGGCATCGGTGCGGGCCGGGCCGATGCGCTCGGCTGTGGTCGCCATGAGGCGCCCTCCTGATTCCGCTCTCGATTCGTTCGATGGGACGATCGCGCCCCGGGAGGGAGATCCGGGGCGCGATCGGATGTGATGGCCGTCAGACCAGTGCGGGGTCGAAGGCCGCCGCGCGGTGGGCGGCCCACTGCGCGTAGGTGAAAGCCGGTCGCCCGGCGATCTCCTCGACCACAGGTGAGATGTCTGCGACCGTGCCGTCCCGAGCGGCCAACCCGGCGATGAGCTGGTCGATTACGGAGGCGAGCATGCCGTGGTGCAGCATCTGCTCCCGGTACTGGTCCGGGGGCACCTCCTCGAACCGCAGCGGCCGCCCGATCGCCTCGGCGATGATCCGCACGCGCTCGATCTGGGTCAGCGACTGCGGCCCGGTGAGCACGGGGGCCTCGCCGACGCGCCGTTCAAGCAGGGCGCGTACGGCGACCGCGGCGATGTCGCGCGGGTCGACGGGGGCCATCGCGGCGTTCCCGTAGACCCCGCGGACGACCGCGCCGTTGCCGATCTGCGGCGCCCAGGCCAGGTCGTTGGTCATGAACGCGCCGGGACGCACGAAGGTCCACGGCAGCCCGGAGTCCAGGACCGCCTGTTCGAGGCGCTGGTGCTGTCCGCCGATGAATCCTGGGGTCTCGGACAGGACGCTCGACGACGACAACAGCACGACATGTCGCAGGCCGGCTCGCCGCGCCGCGTCGAGGAAACCGTCCGCCCCCGCGAAGGCCGGGGACATCAGGAACGCCCGTCCGACGCCGGAGAGCGCCGCCGGCAGGGATTCGGGCCGGGCCAGGTCTCCGCGTACGACCTCGACGCCGTCCGGGAAGGAACGGCTGTGGGGCTCGCGGCTCAGGATACGTACTCTCTCGCCCGCGTCGAGCAGTTCGCGGACGACGTTGGCACCGACGTTTCCGGTGCCGCCGGTGACAAGGATCATGGCGGTCCCTCCGCTTGGTTTCTTCGAGGCCGCCGACCGGAGCCGGCATCCGCGTACGGTCAGGGCTGGAGGTCGACCACGCCTTTGCCGCTCCGGATGTCGAGCGGCACCGAGACCTGGTCGTGGGTGATCAACCAAACGCCGTCGATCTTCTGGAGGCAGTAGGTGACCCTGACCCACATGCCGTCCGTTGCCACCCCGTTCCGCAACGTGCCGCTGAGGCGGGCGAAGGCGTATCCGAACGCCATGTCGTCGCCCGCGACGACGGTCAGGTCGCGAACCTCGTAGGCCAGACGGTCGAAGGCCTCGAACACACGGGCCCAGTTCGCGAGCTTCGCCGCGATGCCGACGTGTTGCAGCGGCGGCTCGACGTCGAAGGACACGACGTCCGGCGCGTAGAGCTGCTTCAGGCCCTCGAGGTCCTTGGCGGTGACTCGGTCGACGATCGTGTCGATCTGCCGGCGGATCCCGGCTGCGTCATGATTTCCCATGCCGTCGACGCTATGACCTTGGAGTTATGCTGTCCAAGACCAGTATCGCTATGACGTTATGCGTCGGGAGGCATGGTGGAGCTGAACTCGCTCCGGCAGTTCCTGGTGGTGGCGCGGCTGGAACACCTCAGCCGGGCCGCCGACGAGTTGCGCGTCGCCCAGCCGTCACTGAGTCGCACCATCGGCCGACTGGAGAGCGAACTGGGGGTGCCGCTGTTCGACCGGAGCGGGCGCCTCCGGCTGAACGACACCGGCAAGCTCTTCCGCGACCACGTCGAACGCGCCCTCGGCGAACTCGACGCCGGACGACGCGCCGTCGCCGAGGCCGCAAGTCAGGGCCTGGGCAGCGTGAGACTGGCGTCGGAGACCTTCCTCACCCTCACCGGGCCACTGGCGGCCTTCAAACGCGCCCATCCCGCCATCGAGATCGAACTCCACTGGTCGCCAGCGGAGGACATGGGCCGCCGCCTGCGCGCCCAGGACGTCGATCTGTGCATCGCCTCGCAGCCGATCCACGCCGAAGGCCTGGAATCGGCGCACCTGTTCGACGAAGCGGTGGCGGTGGTGGCGCCGCTCGGCCACCCGCTGGCGGACCGCACGATGGTGACCGTCGACGAACTCGCCAACCAGTCCTTCATCACCGCCCGAAAGGGACATTGGCTCCGCCGGCTGCTCGACCGCCTCTTCGCCGCCCGCGGCCTCACGCCGAAAATCGTCTGCGAAAGCGACGAGCACAGCGCCATCGCCAGCATGATCAGCGCCGGACTCGGCATCGGCCTGGTCCCCGCCTTTGCCCGCCGCAGCGCCCCGCACGCCCCGGTCGCCTGGATCACCGTCGACAGCGCCGAGTGCCGACGCACAGTCACCCTCTACTGGGGCGCCGACAGCCACCTGTCAGCCGCCGCCCGCCTGATGCGCACCACGATCACCCGCTGGGACTGGACAACCGGCGCGCCGCAAGGCGAACGGCCCTGAGCAGCGCCTGGTCTTCGCCGGTGTCGACCTCGCTCTGCCAGACGCAGTAGCCAAAGTGCTGGAGGTCCTGACCAAGCTGCGCTGCTGTCCCCGCCGCTCGACCGCGATCGTGCAGGCCATCCTCGTCCTGCACGAGGTCGAGACCAGCCGCAACTCAGGATGAAAAGGGCTCCATGATCAGGATGGGGTGGTGCGGACGACCTCGTCCAAGGGCGGGAGGTGACACTGGGACGAACGGCACCTATCTGTGCCATGTGCGGTCTAGTAGTAGTTGTCGATCGGCTGGCGCGCCTCGTCGAACAGGGCCGGCCCCTCGTACCGTACCGGGGGCAGGGGCGGGGTGGCCGGCTTGATCTCCTCGAACTGTTCTGCGGACAGGGCGTACACCACCCGGCCGAGGCCGGACCGGGTGATCGCGGTCGTGCACATCGGGCAGGGCTGGCAACTGGTGAACATGGTGGTGTCCGCGGCCACGTCGGGGGCGAGTTCCCGAGCGGCCCAGCGGGCCAGTTTGAGTTCCGGGTGGGCGGTGATGTCTGAGTCGGAGAGCACGGTGTTGTGGTCCTCGATCAGGACGGTGCCGTCCGCGCCGACCAGCAACGAGCCGAACGGCCGTTCGCCGGATGCCCCGGCCTTGTTGGCGAGTTCCACGGCACCGCGGAGAAACTTCTCGTCGTCGGGGGTCATCGGTCCTCCTGGGATTTGTGGTACGCGGCCACGGCCGCGAGAGTCTGCCAGGCGCGCTCGGGCTGGCGGATCTCGGTCAGGTCGCCGTTGAACGGGTCGAGTACCACCGTCTCCGCGCCGAGCAGACGGATCTGGTCGATGTCGGCGATGATCTGGTCGATGGTGCCGACCCCGGCGAGCCGGTCCGGGGCGGTGACCGCTTCTCGGGTCTGCCGGAGTTGGATGCGTGGCGCCAACGCTGGCACCGGGCGGCCGAGTTCGTCGGCGGTGGCCTTCAGCCGCCCGGCTGCCTCCGCCAGCCATCCGGGCGTGACCCGCAGCGGGTGCCAGGCGTCACCGAGCCGTGCCGCGCGGCGGATGCCGGCGTCGCTGTTGCCGCCGACCCAGATTGGGATCGGGGCCGTGTCGTAGTCGTCGGTGTTGCGCCAGGCGTCGCGTATGGCGTGCAGGTACTCGTCAGTGAGCGCGCCGCGCCGCCGGAACGGCACGCCAAGCGCCTCGAACTCCTGACGGGCCCAGCCGACGCCGACGCCGAGGACGAGCCGGCCGTCGCTGAGCCGGTTGAGGTTCGCCGCCATCCGGGCGGTGAGCAGCGGGTGCCGGTACGGGACGATGAGCACGGTCGTGCCCAGCCGGACCCGGTGGGTCACCCCGGCCAGCCAGGACAGCGTGGTGAACGGCTCGTAGAACGGCGCCGGATACTTCTCGGCCACGTCTGGGGTCACCGCGATGTGGTCGGAAACCATCAGCAGGTCGTAGCCGAGACCCTCGACCGTCTGCGCCCACTGTCGCAGCATGCCGGGGTCGGTGCCCGGGGCGAAGTTCGGTACGTTCACGCCGATTTGCACGCGATCCAGGCTAGCCAGCGTGGGTCCGGCGTGGAACACCTTGTTCCCTGCCTTTGCTGGCTTTCGCCGTGGATCCGCCGGTAGATTGGCGCAATGGCCGAGAATATTGACGCCGTCGATTGGTCCATCCTGACCGAGTTGCAGGGCGACGGCCGCCTGCCGATCACCGAGCTCAGCCGGCGGGTCAAGCTGAGCGCGTCGGCCACCAGCGAGCGGGTCAGGCGACTGGAGAGCATCGGTGTGATCACCGGTTACCGCGCCGAGGTCGACCTGCCCAAGGCGGGCTTCGCCGTGCTCGCAGTGGTCCGGCTGAAGTATCCCGGCAGTCGGCACGAACCGCTGCACCGGCTGCTCGAGCGACGGTCGGAGATTCTGGAGTGCCTGCGCACCACCGGAGAGGACTGCTACCTGCTGAAGGTGGCCGCGACGTCGATGGCACACCTCGAACAGATCGTCAACGAACTCGCCGCGTTCGGCAGCACCACCACCAACGTGGTCTACAGCGCCACCCTGCCCTATCGCGGCCCGCGCCCGACCCCGCCCCACTCGTGACCCGGCGTACGAAGGCCTCCGCCGCGCGGGAACGACCGCAGCCCGATGAGCGCGCCGCCCCACCCGTGCTCCAGGGCCCGGGCCTGGCTGGTGAGGGTCTGCAGGCTGCAGGCATTTCACCTGAAGCCGAGTAAGCGGGGCGTCCTGGTCGTGCTGGCGAGGAGGGGTGTGGTCGCCACGACAGCCCTCTCCGGTCCGGTGCGCCGCGATTTCCTGCGTTGGGGCCGCGCCGCCGTGTCGTGCGGGCCGATACTCCTCTGCTCATGCATGACCGGCACCCTCCGATCCATGCAGGTTCGGCCGGGCGGTGACCAGGACGGCGGCGAGGACCGCGCCCGCGAGCAGCAGCGCCGCGGCCCAGGCGGCGGCCACCGTGTACCCGTGGATGAGCGCCTCGGCGTGGGGGCGCGAGCGTGCGTAGCCCGCGGTCGCTGCGGCGGCTGTGGTGTTGAGCACCGCGACGCCGAGCGACCCGCCGATCTGCTGTGACGTGTTGACCACGGCAGCGGCGACGCCTCCGTCGCGCGGGTCCACTCGCTGGGTCGCGGCGTTCATCGCGGGTACGAACACCCAGCCGATGCCCAGGCCGAGCAGGACCTCGGCGGGCAGTACCCGGCCCGCGTACCCGGATGCCGAGTTGAGCGTGGTCAGCAGCAGCATGGCGACGGCGGCCGTCACCAGGCCCGGGACGATCAGGGTCCGCGGTCGTCGGTGCGGCAGCAGGCGGCCGGCGAGTTGTGCGCTGACCAGTACCGCGGCCGACAGCGGGAGGAACGCCAACCCGGCGCGGAGCGGCCGGTACCCGAGGAAGACCTGCAGGTAGTACGTCAGGAACAGGAATACGCCGAGCATCCCGGCGACCGCCGAAGCCACGGCCAGGTACGCGCCGACGCGGTTCCGGTCTCCCACGATCCGCAACGGGAGCAACGGGGCGGCCACCCGGGTCTGCACGACCGCGAAGGTGGCGAGCAGCAGCACCCCCGCGACCAGCGGGCCGGCCACCCGGGCGGAGGTCCAGCCATGCGAGGCCGCCTGGGCGCAGCCGTACACGAGCGCGACCAGGCCGGCGGTCGCCAGTAGGGCGCCGGGTACGTCCAGGCGCACCCGCCCCGGCGGCCGGACGTCGTCGAGGAGCGCGGTGCCGCCCGCGATCGCGACGATCGCGACGGGCAGGTTGATGTAGAGGCACCAACGCCAGTTCGCGTCCGCGAGCGCACCGCCGAGCACCAGCCCGAGCGCGCCCCCGCCGCCGGCGACGGCCCCGAAGACGGCGAAGGCCCTGGCCCGGTCCGCCGGCGCGGTGAAGGTGACCGTGAGCAGCGATAGCACGGTCGGCGCGAGCAGTGCCGCGAACCCACCCTGCAAGGCGCGGGCGGTGACCAGCACGCCGAGATCGGGGGCGGCGCCGCCCAGCGCGGAGGCGGCCGCGAACCCGATGAGGCTGACGACGAAGGCGCGCTTGCGTCCCGCGTAGTCGGCGACGCGGCCGCCGAGCAACAGCAGCCCGCCGAACGCCAGGGTGTACCCGGTGATCACCCACTGCCGGTCGGCGTCGGAGAACCGCAGCGCGGACTGCGCGGACGGCAGCGCGACGTTCATAACGGTGGCGTCGAGCGCGATCATGAGCTGCGCGAGCGAGACGAACGCCAGCCCGAGCCAGCGTCGGCGGCCGGTCCGCTCCGCCCCGCGCAAAATGGCGGCGGTGCTCACAGCGGGCCGGCGATCGGGCTGAGGTGGACGCCGGCGAGGAGCCAGCGGTCCTCCTGCCGGACTGCCACCAGGGTGGCGCGCACCTCCGCGCTGACGTCGCGCCCCTGGTGGGTGGTCCGCTGCACCTGGCTTCCGACGACGACGGCCGCCGAGCCGTACTCCCGTGCCTGCGGGTCGCGCACCTCGAAAGCGCTGTTGCGCAGCTCGCCGGAGCGGTAGCGGGCGAGCCACTGCTGCCTGGACAGCACGAAGCCGCGTGGGCCGACGGCTACGAAGTCAGCCGCGAGCAGCTTGTCCAGTGCATCGGCGTCGCCGTGCAGTTCGGCCTCGGCCCACCAGCCCACGAGATCGAGTACGCCTCCACTCATGTCATTCACCCCAAAACCTAGAGTCACTCTAAATTTCTAGCAACTATAGCAGGACCTATGATGGGTCCATGCAAACCGAGCTTGGCTTGCGGGAACGCAAGAAGCGGCAGACCCGCGAGGCGATCACGGCGGCGGCGTTCGAGCTGTTCGCCGACCACGGCTTCGATGGCGTGAAGGTCGCGGAGGTGGCGCGGCGGGCCAACGTGTCCGAGGCGACCGTGTTCAACTACTTCCCCACGAAGGAGGACCTGGTCTACGGCCGGCTGGAGGAGTTGGAGGCGGCTCTCCTGCGGGCGATCCAGGAACGGCCGGCGGGGCAGCCGATCAGCGCCGCGTTCCGCGGGTTCATCCTCGGCCAGCGCGGGTTGCTCGGAGCCAGCGACCCCGAGGCGCGCGAGCGGCTCGCCACCGTCAGCCGGATCATCGCGAACAGCCCCGCGCTGCTGGCCCGCGAACGGCAGGTCTACGACCGGTACACGCGAGCCCTGGCCGAGCTCATCCGCGAGGAGCGCTCGGTCGGTCCGGACGACGTCGAGTCGTGGGCGGTGGCCAACGCGGTCTTCGGGGTGCACCGGGGCCTGGTCGAGTACGTCCGTCGGAACGTGCTGGCGGGCCGGGGCGGGCCCCGTCTTGCCCAGGCGGTGCGCGCTCAAGCGGAGCGGGCGCTCGCTGTGCTCGACCGGGGACTTGACGGGTACCCGGACTGCCGCTGAGCAGGCAGCTCTACAGCGGAGCAGCAGCACATGAGTACGGCACTCAAGGATCAGGTGGCGCTGGTCACCGGCAGCTCCCGAGGGATCGCTGCCGCTCCCGAGGGATCGGTGCCGCGATCGCCACGACCTTCGCCAGGGCGGGCGCGCGGGTCGTGCCGCACGGCCGGGACGTGGACGCGCTCGCCGCGTCCACGCCGCCACCACCCGTCGGCGGCCAGGCCATCACTGTGACCGGGGATGTCACCATCGCCGCCGATCTTGAACGGTTGCGGGCGCAGATCCTCGACCGTACGGGCACCCCGACGTGTTCGTGGCGAACCTGGGCGCTATTCGTGGTTCAGGCCAGCTCGCGGTCCAGCACGGTGGGGGAGAGGACGTGCTGGACGACCATCACCGCAGCGCCGATCACACCCGCGTTCGCGCCGGCCTGTGAGGTGACGATGCGCAGGCGTTCGGTGGCCAGCGGCAGGGAGCGCCGGTAGATCGACTCCCGTACGCCGGCCAGCAGCATCTCGCCGGCCTGCGCGAGCGCCCCACCGATGACGATCAGCGATGGATTGAACAGGCTGACACCGGCGGCCAACACCTCGCCGATGTCGCGGCCGGCCTGCCGCACGGCCTGGCCGGCCTTCGGGCTGCCGGCCTGCACGAGAGCCACGACGTCGGCGTTGGTCGTCGCGTCGAGGCCGGCAGCCCGGAGCTTCGCGGCGATGGCCGGGCCGCCGGCCACCGCCTCCAGGCACCCGCTGTTGCCGCAACGGCAGAGCACGTCGTCCGCGTGCGGGGCCAGGATGTGCCCGAGGTCGCCGGCTGCGCCGACGTCGCCGCGGTGCAGCTGACCGTTGCTGATCAGGCCGGATCCGATGCCGGTCGCGACCTTGACGAAGATCATGTGAGCCTCGTCCGGGAAGCAGCGGACGTGCTCGCCGAGCGCCATCAGGTTGACCTCGTTGTCCACCAGCACCGGCACCGGGAAGTCGGCGGCGATCCGCGCGGGCACGTCGTACCCGTTCCAGCCGGGCATGATCGGCGGGTGGGTCGGTTTCCCGGTCGAGTGCTCGACCGGGCCTGGTAGCCCGATGCCGACGCCGGCGACGGGGGTGGCGGGGCCGTGGTCGGCGCGCATCCGTCGCCAGGTGTCGGTGAGCAGACCGAGCACGGCGTCCGGGCCGTCGGCGATGTCCAGCGCGAGCCTGTCGATGGCCAGCGGCTCTCCGGTCAGGTCGGCGATGGCGACGGTGGCGTGGGTGGCGCCGACGTCGGCCGCCAGCACCACTCGCGCGCGGGCGTTGAACACGAACCTGCTGGCGGGCCGGCCGCCGGTGACGGCGTCGTCGCCTCCGTCGGTCACCAGCCCGGCGTCCATGAGCGCGTCGAGACGCAGGCGCACGGTCGACCGGGCCAGTCCGGTTTCGGTCGCCAGCTCGGCACGGGTGCGTGCCTGCCCGTCGCGCAGCAGCCGGAGCAGGTCGCCGGGCGACGTCGGGGCGGCGGCGCTTTGCCCATTGTTCATCCCTCAATTAAAGCGAAGCGGTCGGGTTGCGTCGGCAGACACGAGGGTTTGAGATGTTGATCATCCCAATTTGGACGAGCAGCGCGCATCTTTTGATTGACGATCGTCATAAGTGGACGCTACCGTCGGCACATGTCTGTGACCGATGTCATACAGGCGTCTGGTGGTCTTGAGTCCGAGCGGCAGACGCCGCGCGTGGCGGTTGTCGGCGCGGGGTTCATGGGGCAGGTGCACGCGGAGGCGGCCCGGCGTGCCGGGGCGAGCGTCGTCGCCGCGGTGGCGTCCCGCCCCGAGGGGGCCGCCGCCGCGGCGCGCGCCGTCGGCGCGGACGAGGGCTACCCGGACCTGGCGGCCCTGCTCGACGGCGCCGAGTTCGACGTGCTGCATGTGTGCACGCCCAACGCGTCGCACGCGCCCGTCGCCGCCGCCGCGCTCACCGCCGGCGTGCACGTCATCTGTGAGAAGCCGCTCGCGACCGGGAGCGCCGAGGCCGTAGCGTTGGTGGAGGCGGCCGGCGACCAGGTGGCCACGGTGCCGTTCGTCTACCGCTTCCACCCGATGGTGCGCGAGTTGCGCGCCCGGCTGGCCGCGGGCGAGGCGGGCGTGGTCGCCAGCGTGACCGGCGGCTACCTCCAGGACTGGCTGTCCCGCCCGTCCGACGACGACTGGCGGATCGACGCCGCGCTCGGCGGGCCGTCGCGGGCGTTCGCCGACATCGGCTCGCACTGGTGTGACCTGTTCGAGTTCGTCACGGGCGACCGGATCGCCCGGCTGTCCGCGCGCACCGCGGTCGTGCACGAGCGCGTCCGCAGGAACGGCCAGCCCACCGAGGACCTGGCGGCCGTGCATTTCACCACGGCCGCCGGGATGGTCGGCACGCTGGTGGTGTCGCAGGTCGCCGCGGGCCGCAAGAACCGGCTGCACCTGGAGCTCTCCGGCACCGAGGCGAGCTTCGGCTTCGACCAGGAGGACCCGGAGCGGCTGTGGGTCGGCCGGCGCGAGGGCGGCCAGACGCTGCTGCGTGACCCCGGAACGCTGCACCCATCCGCCGCGCGTTACGTCCGGCTGCCCGCCGGGCACGCGCAGGGCTACCAGGACTGCTTCGACGCGTTCGTCGCCGACACCTACCGGGCGGCGCGCGGCGAGGGCGTCCCCGACGGCCTGCCCACGTTCGCGGACGGCCTGCGCGCCGTCCGGATCACCGAAGCGGTGCTGGCCTCGGCGGCGGCGGACGGCGCGTGGACAGAGGTGCCGGCATGACCCCCGGCACCACGACGAGCGTACGGCTGACCGGGATCAGCAAATCGTTCCTCGGCGTGCCCGTGCTGCACGGTGTGGACCTGGAGCTGCGGGGCGGCGAGGTGCACGCGGTGATGGGCGAGAACGGCGCGGGCAAGTCCACACTGCTCAAGGTGCTGGCCGGGGTGCACCGGCCGGACGGCGGCACCATCGAGGTCGACGGCGCCGAGATGTCCTTCGCCAGCCCCACCGACGCGCAGCGGGCCGGCATCGCGATCATCCACCAGGAATTCACCCTGCTGCCGCACCGCAGCGTCGCCGAGAACGTCTACCTCGGCCGCGAGCCCGTGCGGCGGATGCAGGTCGACCGGCGGCGCATGGTGGCCGACACCCGAGAGCTGCTGGACTGGCTCGGCGAGGACGGCATCGATCCGACCGACACTGTGGCGTCACTGTCGGTCGCCCAGCAGCAGGTCGTGGAGATCGTCAAGGCGCTGTCGACCGACGCTCGGGTGCTGGGCATGGACGAGCCGACCGCCGCGCTCGCCGACCACGAGGTCGAGCTGCTCTACGACCTGGTGCGCCGGCTGCGCGAGCGGGGCATCGCGATCCTCTACGTGTCGCACCGGATGCGCGAGGTGTTCGACCTCTCCGACCGGATCACCGTGCTCAAGGACGGGCGGTTCGTCACCTGCGCCCCGACCGGCGAGCTGACCTCCGAGGACCTCGTCCGGCACATGGTGGGTCGCGACCTGGGCGAGTACTACCCGGACCGGGCGGGCCCCGACGACCTCGGGACGGTCCGCCTGGCGTTGCGTGGCGCCGGCAACGACCGCGTCCGCGACCTGAACCTCGAGGTACGCGCCGGGGAGATCGTCGGGCTCGCCGGGCTGCAGGGGTCCGGCCGCTCCGCGGTCGCGCGCGCGGTGTTCGGCGTCGAGCCGTTCACCCGCGGCCTTGTGGAGGTGGACGGCGTGGTGCGGCGGGTGACCCGGCCCCGCACCGCCGTACGCCTCGGGATCGCGCTGGTCACCGAGGACCGCAAGGGTGACGGGCTGGCCCTGCGCCAGTCCGTACGCGACAACACTTTGCTGGTGCGCCGCGCCGCGCTGCGTGGCGGGCGCGCCCGGGCGAGGTCGGACGTGCCGGCGCTGCTCGATCTGGTGGCCGTCGTGGCCCGCGGCGAGCACCAGGAGGTGCGCTTCCTGTCCGGCGGCAACCAGCAGAAGGTCGTGCTCGCCAAGTGGTTGGCGGTGGAGCCGAGGGTGCTGGTGGTCGACGAGCCGACGCGCGGCATCGACGTCGGCGCGAAGCGGGCCGTGCACGAGCTGCTGCGCGATCTCGCGCGGCGCGGCGTCGCGGTGCTGATGATCTCCTCCGAGCTGCCCGAGCTGATCGGGATGAGCGACCGGATCCTCGTCATGCATGACGGTGCGCTGGCCGGTGAGCTGCCCGCCGGCGCGAGTGAGGGGGCTGTGATGGCATTGGCCACCGGGCACGGGATCGGTGAGGCGGCGTGAGCGTCCTCCAGGAGAACACCCTGCCGGTCCGGTCGCGGACCACACGGCCGGCGATGCGTCGGCGGTTCACCCCGACCGTCATCGTCTACCTTGCGCTCGTCGCGTTGCTCGTCGTCGGCAGCGTGCTCGTCGGGCTGCGCGGAGAGGTCCTGCTCGACCAGGGCGGCATCCTCAACATCCTCACCCGGGCCACCGCGCTCGGCCTGGTGGCGATAGGACAGACGATGGTGATCCTCACCGGATCCCTCGACCTGTCCGTCGCCTACCTCGTCGGCCTCACCTCGCTGATCGCGGCGGAGACGATGGCCGGGCGCAACGGCATGGTCGTGCCCGGTGTGCTGCTCGCGCTCGCCGTGGCCGCCGGCGTCGGCCTGGTCAACGGGTTGGTCATCACCGTCCTCAAGGCCAACGCGTTCATCGCGACGCTGGGCGTGGCGCTGATCCTGCGCGGCTACCTCGAGGACAACTACACCGGCCCGGCCGGCGACGTGCCGCGTGGCTTCCAGCATCTCGGGTACGACCGGATCGGTCCGGTGCCGGTCGCGGCGCTGCTCATGCTGGCCGCGGCCGCGCTGGCCTGGTGGTACCTGTCGCGGACCCGCCCCGGCTACCACATGTACGCCGTGGGCGGCGACATCGAGGTGGCCCGGCTGTCCGGGGTGCCGACCCGCCGGGTCATCGTCACCGCGCACGTGCTGTGCTCGGTCGCCGCCGGCCTGACCGGGATCTACCTCGCCAGCCGGCTCGGGTCGGGCGCTCCGTACGTCGGCACCGACGCCGGCTACGACCTGGAATCGATCGCCGCCGTGGTGCTCGGCGGGACGCTGCTCGCTGGCGGCCGGGGCGGCGTCGTGGGCACCATCGGCGGTGTTCTCATTCTCGCCACACTCGACACGATCTTCGATGACCTCGAGGTCGACCCGTTCTTCAAGGACGTGGTGCGTGGTGTCGTACTCGTGACCGCGGTCGCCCTCTACGCCCGGCGCATGGTCGCCAGTCGCGCTCGTGGGAGGTTGGCATGACCTGGCGTCCCCGCCTGGCCGAGGGCACCGCGCCGGTGCTCATCGTCCTGCTCCTGCTGCTCATCGGCCTCGCGATCGCCGGCCCGGCCTACGCCGAGCCGTCCGGCTACCTGGCCCTGCTCAAGCGGGCCGCACCGCTGATGATCCTCGCGATCGGGCAGTACTTCGTCATCGTCTCCGGCGGGTTCGACCTGTCGGTTGGCGCGCTGGTGACCGCCGGGGTGGTCATCGCGGCCCGGCTCATCAACGGCAGTGAATCCGCGACGGCGCGGGTGATCCTGCTCGTGCTCGGATTCGGCCTGCTGGTCGGTCTGGTCAACGGGCTGGTCACCACGAAGCTGCTGGTGCCGTCGTTCATCGTCACGCTCGGCATGCTGCTCGTGCTCGACGGCGCGATCTTCCTGTGGACCGGCGGTGCCCCGCGCGGCGCGCTGTCCGCCGGGTTCCGGACGTTCGGGCGCGGCGCCGTGGATGTCCCGCTGCTCGGCGAGGTCCCGTGGTCGGTGCTCATCCTGCTGGCGATCCTGCTGGCCGCGGCGCTGTTCATGCGCGGGGGTACCGGCCGGGCGCTGGTCGCGGTCGGTGACAACGAGGCCGCCGTGCGGCTGTCCGGCGGCCAGGTCGACCGGCTCCGGTTGCTCGCGTTCGTCCTGTCCGGACTGCTCGCCGCGATCGCCGCGATCCTGCTCGGCGGGTTCGCCGGCGTCTCGGCGCAGGTCGGGGACGGTCTGGAGTTCCGGGCGATCACCGCCGTCGTCCTGGGCGGCGTGGTCCTCGGCGGCGGGCGCGGGTCGGTGGTCGCGGCGGCCGCCGGAGCGCTCTCGCTGGAGTCCCTGTTCACGCTGCTGAACCTGCTCGGGGTCAGCGGCGCCCTCGAGTCGGCCGTGCAAGGCGTGATCATCATCGCCGCCGTCGCCTACGCCGCCCTCGGCAGCGGCGTGCCGCAGCGGCTGCGGTGGTGGCCGAAACAGCGGGACAGCGCGCGGCCCGCGCAACCCGCCTCCTCCTGACGTACCCAAGGTTAGTAAGGAGATCACGATAATGACCAAGAGATGGGCTCCGGTGGTCGTGGCAGGCGTGCTGGCGCTCGCCGGGTGTTCCAGCGACCTGCCCGACGACCAGGCCAGTGCCGGCGGATCACCCAGTTCCGACGCGAGCAAGTCGAAGTTCTTCGACCAAGCGGAGTACGACCGCCAGCTGGCGTTCCGCAGCGCCACACCGCAAGGCCCAGACGGCAAGCCCTGGGAGCAGATGCTCGAGCCGGAAATGGTGGACACCGCGCAGTTCGCCAAGCCTGGCGGAAAATACACCCTCTGCTTCTCCAACGCCGCGGTGAACAACCCGTGGCGACAGGTGGGCTTCAAGACCATGCAGCAGGAGGTGAAGCTGCACCCGGAGATCACCACGTTCACCGTGCTGGATGCGGAGGCCAAGGACGACAAGCAGATCAGCGACATCCAGTCGCTGTCCGGCAAGAAATGCTCCGCGATCATCATCTCGCCGAACACCACCGCCACGCTGACGCCGGCCGTGGAGCAGGCGTGCCAGACCGGCGTGCCGGTGATCGTGTTCGACCGAGGCGTCAACACCAGCTGCCCGGTCACCTTCATCCACCCCATCGGCGGCTTCGCCTTCGGCGCCGACGGCGCGGAGTTCCTGAAGGAGAAGGTCAAGCCGGGCGGCAAGGTTCTCGCCCTGCGCATCCTGCCCGGTGTGGACGTGCTCGAGCAGCGCTGGGCGGCCGCCAACGAGATCTTCGGCGGCAGCGAGCTCAAGGTGGTCGGTGTGGAGTTCACCGACGGCGACGCGGCGAAGACCAAGAGCATCGTGGCCGACTACATCCAGCGCGAAGGCCGGATCGATGGCGTCTGGATGGATGCCGGCGCGACCGCCGTCGCCGCGGCCGAGGCATTCCAGGACGCCGGGGTCGACGTCCCGGCCATCGTCGGCGAGGACCAGCAGGACTTCCTGCGGCTGTGGGCCAACGAGAACCTCAACGCGGTCGCCCCGACCTATCCGACCTACCAGTGGCGCACGCCGATCATCGCCGCGCTGAAGATCCTCAAGGGCGAGCAGGTGCCGAAGGAGTGGGTGCTGCCGCAGCCGCGGATCACCGGCGACAACGTCAAGGACTACGTCAAGCAGGACATGCCGCCACTGCACTACGCCATGTGCGGCTGCGAGGCCATGCCGGGCTACCCGGGGCCGTGGAAGTGAGCGGACATCCGCTCGGGGTCAACACCTGGGTGTGGTCCTCGCCACTGACCGACGCGACCTTGGCCGCCCTCGCGGCCAAGGTCGCGGGGTGGGGCTTCGACGTGCTCGAACTCCCGGTGGAGAACCCCGGCGACTGGGCACCGAAGCAGGCCGCCCAGGTGCTCGCCGACCACGGTCTCGGCGCCACCGTGTGCCTCGTGATGCCACCCGGTCGTGAGCTGATCGCGGCAGACCCGGCCACCATCCGATCCACACAGGACTACCTGTTCCAAGTGGTGGACGCCGCCGCGGCGGTCGGTTCGCCGGTGATCGCCGGTCCGGCGTACGCCTCGGTCGGCCGGACCTGGCGGCTGTCACCGGCCGAGCGGACCGCGGCGTACGCGCAGCTGCGGGACAGCCTCGCCCCCGTCGTCGAGTACGCCGGCGCCGCCGACGTCACGGTGGCCGTCGAGCCGCTCAACCGCTACGAGACGAGCCTGCTCAACACCGTCGGCCAGACCCTCGAGGCGATCGGCGACCTGCCGCACTGCGGCGTCGCGCTCGACCTCTACCACCAGAACATCGAGGAGACGGACATCCCGGCGGCGATCCGTACGGCCGCCGGCCGGGTGGCACACGTCCAGGTGTGCGGCAACGACCGCGGCGCCCCCGGCGCAGACCACCTGGACTGGCCGGCGATCCTCGCCGCGATCGACGCAGCGGGCTACGCCGGCCCGCTGTGCATCGAGTCGTTCACCGCGGAGAACGCCACGATCGCGACCGCCGCCTCCATCTGGCGTCCGCTCGCCGAGAGCCAGGACGCGATCGCGGTGGACGGCCTGACGTTCCTGCGGGCGGTGATGCCCTAGGACCCACCGCCAACTCCACCCCAGTCCGACGGCGCCGGCACGCCGCACGGTCATGACCACCCCCGTAGTTCCTCGCGCCCAGGAGGCACCGCATCTCATGAACGTGACCTGGCGTCCCCGGTGGGGACGATTGCTCGCGATACCCGTCGTCGGCGCACTCGCGCTGTCCATGATCAGCCCAGCGCCGGCGGCCGCCCACCCGGGCGACCACGGCCAAGCCCACGTGCTGATCTTCACCAAGACCACACAGTTCCGGCACACCGAGGCGATCGAGCAGGGCGTTCCCGTGCTGCAGGCCGCCTTCGCCGAGGCCGGGATCACCTCGCAGCACACCGAGGACTCGTCGATCTTCAACGACGAGGACCTCGCGCACTTCGACGCCCTGGTGATGTTCCAGGCTTCCGGCGACCCGTGGACCGCCGACCAGAAGGCGGCGATGGAGCGCTACATGCGGGCCGGGCACGGCATCGTCGCCATCCACAACGCCACCGACATGCGCGGGAACTACGCGTGGTGGGACAACATGATCGGCACGCTGATGCCCGGCCACGCCGCCACCGGCACCAGCCCCGGCCTGCCCGGCACCGTCCGCGTCGAGGACCACAGCCACCCGTCGACCGCGCACCTGCCGCAGCGGTGGGAGCGCGCCGACGAGTGGTACAACTACGCGCTCAACGTCCGCGGCAACGCGCACGTGCTCGCCACGATGGACGAGACGACGTACAACCCGGGCAACAACGCCATGGGCTACGACCACCCGATCTCGTGGTGCAAGCCGTACGACGGCGGCCGTGCCTGGATGACCGGCATGGGCCACTTCGGCGCGCACTACACCGGCGAGCCGGGGCTGGTGCAGCACATCGTCGGCGGCGTGAAGTGGGCCGCCGGCATGGTCGAGGGCGACTGCGGCGGAACGGTGTGGGACCAGTTCGAACGGGTCCCGCTGGACCAGAACACCAGCGCCCCGTTCGCCATGGACGTCGCACCGGACGGCCGGGTCTTCTTCACCGAGTTGGTCCGCGGCCAGATCCGGGTGTACGACCCGCGGACGAAGACCACCTCCACCGCGATCACGATCCCGGTGTACTCCGGCGGTGAGGACGGCCTGCTCGGCATCGCGCTCGACCCGAAGTTCGCCCAGAACGGCTACCTCTACATCTACTACGCGCCGGCGAGCACGAACGACAGCGACCCGGCGAACTTCGTCAGCCGCCTGTCCCGGCTCACCGTCGGGCCGGGCTCGCAGATCGACCGGGCCACGGAGAAGGTCCTGCTCGAGGTGCCGGCGCGCCGGCTCCCCGACGAGCCCGGTCACACCGGCGGCGGCCTCGGGTTCGGCCCGGACGGGAACCTCTACCTGAGCGTCGGCGACGACGTGAACCCGCACTCCGAGCCGTCCGGCGGCTATGCGCCGCTGTCCGAGCGGGACGGCACGTTCCACGACGCGCGGGCGACCTCGGCCAACACCAACGACCTGCGCGGCAAGCTGCTGCGGATCCGCCCCGAGGCGGACGGCACCTACTCCATCCCCGCGGGCAACATGTTCCCGCCCGGCACGGCGAAGACCCGGCCGGAGATCTACGCGATGGGCTTCCGCAACCCGTTCCGGTTCTCGATCGACCCGCAGACCGGGGCCATCGGCCTGGCGGACTACTCGCCGGACAACAGCAACGACAACCCGGACCGTGGACCCGCCGGCATCGCCGAGTGGAACCTCATCACCGAGCCCGGCTTCTACGGCTGGCCGCTGTGCATGGGCAACAACGAGCCGTTCCGGGACGTGGACTACCGGACGAACCCGGTGACGGTCGGCGCGTATTTCGACTGCGCCCGCCCGATCAACGACTCGGTGCGCAACACCGGCCTGACCGAGCTGCCGCCCGCCAAGCCGGCCAAGATGTGGTACGGCTACAAGCGTTCCTCGGTGCCGTCGGTCATCCCGCAGGGTGGCGGCCTGGCTCCGATGGGCGGCCCGTTCTACAAGTACGACCCGAACCTGCAGTCCGACACCAAGTTCCCGGCGTCCTACGACGGCAAGCCGTTCTTCTACGAGTGGTCGCGGAACAAGATGTACTCGATCATCCCGAACGGGCAGGGCGGGGTCGAGAAGGTCAATCCGTTCCTGCCGCAGCAGCAGTTCCTCGCCCCGATCGACTCGAAGTTCGGTCCCGACGGCTCGATGTACGTGCTGGACTGGGGCGGCGGCTTCGGCCGCGACAACCCGAACTCGGGGCTGTACCGGGTAGACTACATCTCCGGCTCGCGTTCGCCGACCGCGAAGATCAGCGCGACACCGGACTCCGGCCAGGCGCCGCTGCAGGTCCGTTTCGACGGCTCGGGCAGCACCGACCCGGAGAACGAGCAACTGCGCTACGAGTGGGACTTCACCGGTGACGGCTCCGCCGACTCCACCGAGCCGAAGCCGACCTTCACCTACACCGCGAACGGCGTCTACAACGCCCGCCTCACGGTGACCGACCCGGCCGGCAAGACCGGGACGGCGACGGTGCCGATCACGGTCGGCAACACCCGGCCGAAGGTGACGTTCAACCAGCCGCCCAACGGCGCGTTCTTCGACTTCGGCGATGAGGTGAGCTGGGACCTGTCGGTCAGCGACGTCGAGGACACCCAGATCGACGACGCCGACGTGGTGATCCAGCCGGCGATGGGCCACGACGAGCACGCGCACCCGGCCGAACCGTTGCACGGGCGCACCGGCAAGGTGGTCGCCGACCTCGGCGGCGGGCACGGCGAGGACATGAACGTCTTCTACGCAATCGACGGCCGCTACGCCGACTCCGGCGGCGCGGGTGGCATCCCGAGCCTGACCGGTTCGGACACCACCCTGATGTTCCCGAAGCAGCGGGAGGCGGAGTTCTTCGACAACTCGTCGAACGTGACGGTCGGCTCGTCGCGGGACGTCGAGGGCCACGGGAGCTCCATCGCCGGCCAGAACGGTGCCTGGGCGTCGTACGACCCGGTCAACCTGCACAACGTCGACCGGTTGATCCTGCGCGCGTCGGCCGCCAGCGCGGGCAGGATCGAGCTGCGGCGCGGCGCGCCGGACGGTGAACTGCTGGGCACCGCGCAGGTGCCGGCGACCAGCGGCGGCGGCTACGTGGACGTCCCGGTCGAGGTGGCCGACCCCGGCGAGACGTTCACCCTGTACGCGGTGTTCCCGGGGGCCGGTGAGCGGCGCCTGAACTTCATCGAGGCCGACGGCAAGGGCGTCTCGCCGACGAGCAAGCCGAAGGTCGCGGTGACGTCCCCGACGCCGACCGACGAGCTGGAACCGGGCGAGATCCAGGTGACCGCGGCCGCGAGCGACGCGGAGAACACGATCACCAAGGTCGAGTTCTTCGTCGACGGCACGTCGATCGGCGTCGACACCACGGCCCCGTACTCGATGAAGTGGAACGCTGCCACCCAGAAGCGCTACCAGCTGACCGCGGTCGCGACCAACGACAAGGGCTACCACGCCAAGTCCCGCGTCGTGCAGGTCGAGGTCGGTGACCTCTACGGAGCCTGGCAGACCTACAGCAACACCACCGCCGCGTTCGACCGGCCGGACCAGGACACCTGGATCATCAACGCCGGCGGCGAGAACATGTGGCAGGGCACCGACCAGTACGGCTCGGTGTACATGCCGGCGGCGGCCGGCAACACCTGGACCGCCACGGTGAAGATCGAGAGCCAGACGAACACGAACAACTCCGCCAAGGCTGGCCTGATCGTCCGTAACGACATCACCCAGCCCGGCAGGTCGCCCGGGTACGCGGCGATGACGATGCGGGCGGGCCTCGGGTTCGAGTGGCTGCGCGACACCGACGGCAACGGCCAGCTCGACGCCAGCACCGGCGCCAGCAACACGAGCTACCCGTCCTGGGTGCGGATCGTGCGCGACGGCGGGAAGTACTACGGGTACTGGAGCAAGGACGGGAAGTCGTTCACCCTGGTCGGCGACCCGGTGACGCTGCCCGGCGCGGCCAGCCCGCAGGACATCGGCCTCGCGGTCACCGCGCACAACGCGTCGGCCACCAGCGAGGTGAAGTTCACCGGCTTCACCCTGGTCGACAAGGCCATCCACCCGGCACCGCCGCAGACCGCTCCAGGCTGCGCGATCCGCGGCTCGGACACCTTCGACGGTGACACGCTGAACGCCAACCGGTGGACCACGGTGCGCAACGCCCCGAACCTGCCGGTGCGGGTCACCAACGGCGGGCTGGTGCTGCCGGTCACCAACGGCGACATCAACGAGGCGAACACCGGACCGATCAGCTACGCCGGCCAGCGCGCCAAGGTCGGACCGTGGACGATCACCACGAAGGTGACCATCCCGCACGACCGCGAGTGGCAGCACGCCGGTCTGCTCATGCACGGCACCGACAACGACTACGTCAAGTTGGCGTTCACCCGCTCCTCGTCGGGCGGCCGGATCATGGAGTTCCAGACCGAGGCCGGCGGGACGCGGACCTGGCACGCCAACGTGGGCCTGCCGGCGGACTTCCCGTCCACCGCGCACCTGCGACTGGTCAGCGACGGCCAGAAGCTGACCGCGGCGTACTCCGCCGACGGCCAGAGCTGGACAGCGCTCGCCGGCTCCGCGACCGTCATCCCGAACGCGACCGTCGGCCCCATGGCCGCCGGTGACACCGGGACGGCGCGGGTCAACGCCGTGTTCGACCACTTCACCATCACGCCGGACGGCACGGACGACGGGGTCCGCGCGCCCAGCGACGAGTTCGACGGCAACGCTCTGGACGGCTGCCGGTGGAACTCGGTGGTGCGGTACGACTCGACCAAGGCCGCGGTGAGCGGTGGTGCGCTGCGCATCGAGACCCAGCCGGGCGACATCAACGGCACCAACAACGACTCCCCGCGGAACTTCATCCTGCAGAAGATCCCCGCGGACGTCGCCGCCGGCGACTGGACGATCGAGACCAGGCTGACGCCGACAACGCTGCACAAGTGGCAGCTGGCCGGCTTCCTGGTCTACAACAACGACGACAACTACGTGAAGTTCGACGTCGTCGCCAACAACAACGCCGGAACGCCGACCAACCTGCGCGCCGAGCTCGTCTCGGAACGCAACGCGCAGTTCGGCAACGGCGGCAACCGGTCGATCGACATCGCCGACTCGTCCGAGAGCGGCTGGTACCACATGCGGCTGACCCGGAGTGGGAACACCTACTCGGCCCAGATCAGCGACGGCGGGGTCAACTGGACCTCGCTGGGCCAGCCGGTCACCAACGACGCCGTGATGACCTCGTTCGGCCTGATGGCGTTGGGTCCGGAGCAGGCGCAGCCGGTCACCGTAGCGTTCGACCGCTTCCGGGTTCTCGACACGACGGCGCCGAGCCTGACGGTGTCGGTCGACCCGGCGCAGCCGGACGGCCGCCGTGGCTGGTACACCTCGCGCCCGACGGTCACCGCCTCGGCCACGGATGACCGTGGTGGCCCGGTCCGCATCGAGGTCGTCGAGGGCGATGGCGACTGGACCGAGTACCGCGAGCCGATCCAGGTGACCGAGGACGGCCGGCGGGAGCTGCGGTTCCGGGCGATCGACGAGGCCGGCAACGTATCCGCGCCGAAGGCGGCGTCCCTGCCCGTAGACACCACGGCCCCGGTCGTGACCGTCGACGGCGTAGCGGATGGCGGCAGGTACGACCTCGGCACGTCGCTGCCGATTGCCGCCACGGCACGGGACGCCGCGTCCGGCGTCGACTCGGTGGCGCTCCGCCTCGACGGGGTGGCGATCGAGAGCGGTGCGGGTGTCGCGCCCACGGCGGGCGGTCACAAGCTGACCGTCGTGGCGACCGACCTGGCCGGGAACGTCAAGGAGGTGACGGTCGCCTTCGAGACCGTCGCCACCTACGACAACGCCCAGGCGCTGGTGCGGCGCTACCAGGCAGAAGGTCTGATCAGCGAGGATCTCGCCGACGACCTGTTCGGCCAGCTCGAGGCGGCCCAGCGCACAGCGGCGGCGAACCGGCCGGACCAGGCCAAGGCTGCACTGGACCGGTTCGCGGCGGCGGCCAGCAATGCCACCGACGAGTCGGCCCGCGCGCAGCTGCTCGCGGCTGGCGCCTACCTGCGGGCCCGCCTGTGAGGAGATGACGGCGAGCCGGTGCCGGCCGGCTCCCGACCGGTGCCGGAGCACGCCACGCGTGCTCCGGCACTTGGTCTTCTGGGGCGGCGCAGTGCGGGTCGACCGCCGCCGCACGACAGCGCGGAGGCGGCGGCGGGCGGCCGTGACGGCCGCGAGGTGAGAAGGCCGTGCACGTTACGTGGTTGGGCGTCCGAATCGCGCGACGAAGATTGCGTCCGGCTCCGATGGCTCGGCGGCGGCGTTCGGCGCGGACGCTAGCCCCGTGGCCGATGCGGCCAGGAGCGCGTGCTCGCCATGATCCAGTTACGGTCACTCATCGCGGCACCCCTGCCATGCGAGTCGATGGGGTCCATGGGGTGTCGCCGCACTCCGCCTGGACCCGGGCGAGTTCCGTGGTCAGTTCGGCGCGCACCCCTGCGTACGCGGGGTCTTCGTACACGCTGTGCAGCTCCCACGGGTCGGTGCGCAGGTCGAACAGCTCCCACTCCGGCTCGTACCGGTTGTCGGACGTGCCGGGGATGCCGAGCCCGTCGGAGTAGTAGTAGACGAGCTTGTGATCGCGGGTGCGTACGCCGTAGTGGGCCCAGACGTGGTGCTCCGAGTCGTCGTGTTCCCAGTAGCGGTAGTAGACCGACTCGCGCCAGTCGGACACGTCCTCCCCGCGTAGCAGGGGGCGTAGCGAGCATCCCTGCATGCGTCCGTCGGCCGGCACGCCGGCGTAGTCGAGGAACGTCTGGGCGAAGTCGACGTTCATCGCCAGGGCGTCGCAGGTGGTGCCCGCCGGAATCTCCGCCGGGTAGCGGATGAGGAACGGCATCCGCAGGGACTCCTCGTACATGAACCGCTTGTCGTACCAGCCGTGGTCGCCGAGGGCTTCGACGTGCCTGCGGCATCTCGGGTACCGGCACCTGGCGCTCAACGCTGCGCGGGTGGCGGTGGCCGCCGCCGAGGAGGTCGAGGAGCCGGCGTGGCTGGCGGCGTCCCGGTTCGCGTACGCGCAGAGTCTGCCGATCGAGGCCGCGCCGCTGGCGGCCAGGGCCGCCGACCGGTCGCTGGCTGAGCTTCAGTCCGCCGCCGCTGATGAGCGGGTGCGGCAGATGCTCGGCCAGTTGCATCTCTCGGCCGCGCTGACGTCGGCGGTGAGCGGTCGACTGGATGCGGCACGCGATCACCTCTCCGAGGCGGCCCGTGAGGCGGCAACCCTCGGGGATCCGCCTTCGACATCGACAAGTCGACCGCGCAGCGGATCCTCGCCGCGCTCGCCGCCCGCGGCTTCCTCAGCGCCGATGGGATCTGCGCGAGGGCCTGGTCGAGGACGGTGACGTGGTCGGCGGTGGTGTTGGATCCGGCCCGGCCTTCCCGCAGCAGGCCGGCGAGGGCTTCGCCGGTGTTGTCCAGAAAACACAGCAACGGGTGGAATCCGAACGTCTTCTTCCAGGTCCGGGTAGCCGACTCCTTCTCGGAATGGCAGATCACGATGGTTGCGTCGATGTCCAGGACCAGGCCTTCTACCTGCTGGCCCGCCACCATTGGCTGCGGCAGGTCACCGTGGGTGTCGGCGTACTGGGCCCAGGCGATCTCACGCGCTTGTGCCCGGGCGGACCGCAGTTCGGCCAGCATCGTGGCGTCGAGTTGCGACAACAGTCGCCACGCGGTCGGGTCGGACGCGACCGACCCGAACAGGCCGGGGGGTGTCCAAGGACTGGGCTGAAA
>NZ_JAPDPH010000068.1 GCF_026013475.1 Micromonospora yasonensis
CCGGCGGGGGGGGCCGCGCATCCGCCAGCGGGGCCGGTGGGCCAGCCGGGCGCCCGCCAGCCGGATCGCCAGCGGCAGGTGGCCGCAGCGGCGGACCACCTCGGCGGCGGCCTCCGGCTCGGCGGCCACCCGGTCCGGGCCGGCTACCCGGCCGAGCAGCTCGACGGCCTCGTCGGGGTCCAGCACCGGCAGCGACGACGGCCGCCCGTCGTCCAGCCCGATCAGCCGCCGGCGGCTGGTGACCAGGACGAGGTTGTCGGGCCCGTTGGGCAGTAGGGGCAGCACCTGCGCGGCGCCGGCCGCGTTGTCGAGCACCACCACGGCCCGGCGGTTCGCCAGCTCGGTACGCCACACCGCCAGCCGGTCGTCCAGGTCGAGCGGGATCCGTTCCGCCGGTGTGCCGAGCTGACGGAGCAGCGTGGACACCGCCGCCGCCGGGGTCAGCGGTTCCCGCTCGCTGTGCCCGTGCAGGTCGATGAAGAGCTGGGCGTCCGGAAACCGGTCGGCGAGGGCGGTTGCCACGTGCACGGCGAGGGTGGTCTTGCCACTGCCCGCCATCCCGTCGATGAGATGAACCCGGGTCCGGTCCTCCGCGATCTCCTTCACCAGCCGCACGACCGTCTGCTGCCTACCGGTGAAATCGCTGATCGCCCGAGGCAACGACCGGACCGGAGCGAGGGCGGACCGCTGCTCCGGGTCGGTGGCCGCGTCTCCGGCCAGGATTCGCTGGTGCAGCTCCTGCAACGCCGCGCCGGGCTCGATACCCAGCTCCTCGGCGTAGATCCGGCGGCCCTCCCGGTAGACGGCGAGCGCGTCGGCCTGCCGGCCGGCCGACGTGAGGGCGAGCATGAGCTGACCGCGCAGCCGTTCCCGCAGCGGGTTCCCTGCCACGCTCTCGCTCAGCTCGTCGAGCAGGTCGGCCGCCTGGCCCAACCGCAGCTCGACGTCGACGCACTCCTCCAGTGCGGCGAGCCGCTGCTCGTCGAGGGCCTGCGCGCGGCGGCGTACGCTCCGGCTGGCGATGCCACTCAGCGCGGGTCCGCGCCAGAGCGCGAGCGCGACGCGGTAGTGCCGGCGCGCTGCGCTGGGCTGGCCGGCGGCGAGTGCGGTCCGGCCGGCGTCCACCTCGCGGGCGAAGACGTCGGCATCCAGGTCGTCCGGCTCGATCCGGATGCCGTAGCCGACCGGGTCCCGGACGATGACCTCCGGAGAAAGGCCGAGCGCGGCGAGCCGCTGCCGCAACCGCGACACGCAGATCTGCAGCTGGGTGCGGGCGGTGGCCGGGGGGCGCTCCTCCCAGACCGCGTCGATCAGCTCCTCGACGGGCACCACCCGACCGGCCCGCAGCAGCAGCATGGCGAGCACGGTTCGGTCTCGCCCCGCGGTGACGGTGGCTTCGCCACCGCCGACCCGCAGGGATCCCAGGATCCCGAACCGCATCTGCGCCCCCGCACGCCTTTCGTGCAACTTCCAGCAGCGTAGCCCCCTGCTCACAGATCGCCTCGTCCAGGCGATAGCGATCTGATAGCGGATCGACAGCGGTAAGCCGGACACTCGTTCCGGATTGTCGGTGACGACGTCCGACGGGGGCGGCGCGCCCGCCGGGAAACCCCCCCTCCCGGCGGGCGCACCGATGCCCATGAGCACCAGTCGAAGGGGCGCCGGGTGGATCCCACCCGACGCCCCTGTCGCGTACGCGGGACGTCAGCGCCGGCCGACGGTGAGCACCGGCTTGGTGACCTCGGCGAAGAAGTCATTGCCCTTGTCGTCGACGACGATGAAGGCCGGGAAGTCCTCCACCTCGATCTTCCAGACCGCCTCCATGCCCAGCTCGGGGTATTCGAGGACCTCGACGTGCTTGATGCAGTCCTGGGCGAGCCGGGCGGCCGGGCCGCCGATCGAGCCGAGGTAGAAGCCGCCGTGCTGCTGGCAGGAGCGGGTGACCTGGGCGGAGCGGTTCCCCTTGGCCAGCATCACCATCGAGCCGCCGGCCGCCTGGAACTTCTCCACGTAGGCGTCCATCCGGCCGGCGGTGGTCGGGCCGAACGAACCGGAGGCGTAGCCCTCGGGGGTCTTGGCCGGGCCGGCGTAGTAGACGGCGTGGTCGCGGAGGTATTGCGGCATCGACTCGCCCGCGTCCAACCGCTCGGCGATCTTCGCGTGCGCGATGTCCCGGGCCACCACGAGCGGGCCGGTCAGGGAGAGCCGGGTCTTCACCGGGTACTTCGACAGCTCGGCGCGGATCTCGTCCATCGGCCGGTTGAGGTCGACCCGGACCACCTCGGCGGCGTCCAGGTGGGCGTCGGTGACGTCGGGCAGGTAGCGCGCCGGGTCGGTCTCCAGGCGCTCCAGCCAGACGCCCGACGGGGTGATCTTGGCAACCGCCTGTCGGTCGGCCGAACAGGAGACGGCGATGGCGACCGGGCAGGAGGCACCGTGCCGGGGCAGCCGGACCACCCGTACGTCGTGGCAGAAGTAGCGGCCGCCGAACTGCGCGCCGATGCCGAAGTTGCGGGTCAGCTCCAGCACCTCGGCCTCCAGCTCCAGGTCCCGGAAGCCGTGCGCGCTCATCGAGCCGGCGGTGGGCAGGGCGTCCAGGTACTTCGCGGAGGCGTACTTGGCGGTCTTCAGCGCGTACTCGGCGGAGGTGCCGCCGATGACGATGGCGAGATGGTAGGGCGGACAGGCCGCGGTGCCGATGAGCCGCAGCTTCTCCTCCAGGAACTGCATCATCCGCGTCGGGTTCAGCAGCGCCTTGGTCTCCTGGTAGAGGTACGACTTGTTGGCCGAGCCGCCGCCCTTGGCCATGAAGAGAAACTTGTACGCGTCCGGGTGCCCGTCCGGGTCCTCGGCGTACAGCTCCACCTGGGCGGGCAGGTTGCTGCCGGTGTTCCGCTCCTCCCACATGGTCAGCGGGGCGAGCTGCGAGTAGCGCAGGTTCAGCCGGGTGTACGCCTGGTAGACACCGCGCGAGATGGCCTCGGCGTCGCTGCCGTCGGTGAGCACGTGCCGGCCGCGCTTGCCCATCACGATCGCGGTGCCGGTGTCCTGGCACATCGGCAGCACGCCACCGGCGGCGATGTTGGCGTTGCGCAGCAGGTCCAGCGCGACGAAACGATCGTTCGGCGAGGCCGCCGGATCATCGATGATCGACCGGAGCTGCGCCAGGTGCGCCGGGCGCAGGAAGTGCGCGATGTCGTGCATCGCCTCGGCGGTCAGCGCGGTCAGCGCGGACGGCTCCACGGTCAGGAATCGACGGCCACCCGGGCCGTTGACGACGTCGACGCCCTCGTCGGTGACCAGGCGGTACTCGGTCTGGTCGGGACCGGTCGGCAGCAAGGGGGCGTACGAGAACGCGGCGGCACTGCTCATGACGGAAAAGCCTAGGGCAGAGCCGTCAATCGGTGGCACCCGCCGGGGGCGTCCTGGGACGCCGCTCTCACCCGCAGCCCCGCTCAGCTCAGCAGAGCTCCTTCTTCGGCCCGCAGCTGCCCTGGTCGGAGGGGGGCGCGTGGGTGCTGCCGCCCGGGTTCGTCCCGGGCGCGCCGCCTCCGTCCGCCGGGGGCGCGACGGAGCTGCCGGCGCCCCAGCGGACGTACCCGATCTCCCGCCCCTCGCCGATGATCATGCCGTTCGGGCCGACCGCCAGGGCGTTCGCCGAGGTCCGCAGGACCACCAGCTCGCGCCCGGTACGTGGGTCGACCGCGATCAGCCGGTTCGGCTTCTCCTCGGCGATCACCGCCGCGTACGGGGTGAGCGCGGCGCCGCTCTTCCCCCCGGCGCGCCGGGTCCACCGGGTGCGGTCGACGGCCAACTCCCGGCCGAGGATCGACTGCTTGTCGGCGCTGCGCACCAGCGCGTACCGGTCGTCGACGGCGAGCAGCTTCTCGCCGGCCGCGCCGACCTGGAGCAGCCGGCCGTCGTACCCGTCGAGCACCGCCTCGCGGCCGTCCGGGCCGACCCCGATCAGCACGTTGCGGGCGCCCTGCGGATCCTCCCGCTGCACGCAGCCGGCGTAGTCCGCGGTCCGCAGGTTCACCCCGGCCCGCCGCCACACCTCCCGGCCCGTGGCCGGGTCGACGGCGGAGATGCTGAAGTAGCAGGTCCCGTCGCGTGAGGTGGCGGTGATCCGGAGCAGCCGGCCGCCGATCACCGCGAGCCGCTCCTCCCGGCCGGGCTGGACGTTCTGCAGCACCCGCCCGGTGGCGGTGTCCACCACGTGCACCCGCCCGTCGACGGGGAAGCCGAGCAGCGGCGGCACGTTCTCCGGTCCGGCGATCCCACCGTCGATGCGCGGCGCGCCCAGCCGCCGGGTGCCGAGCAGCTCGGGGTTGTCCGCGAGCATCCCGCTGTGCACACCGGGCAGGAAGGCCGTCCAGAGCGGCTGGGTCCCGCGCGGCTCCCAGGCGCTCAGCGTGCAGTCGGTGGCCTCGGTGCAGCGCGCGTCGAGCAGCAGGTTCCGGTACGTCCAGACGGCGACCGCCTGGTTGTCACGGCGACGCACCACCCCGGTGGCCGGGTCGAGCAGCTCGTACCCCTTGACCAGGAGCTTGCCCACGGCGACGACCGGGTCCCGGTCGCCGCCCGCAACCGCCGCCCAGTCCGCCTTGCGCTCCCAGAGCTGGGTGCCGGTGGCCAGGCTGCGCGCCTCGACCCGGGTCCGCTGCTCGACGACCACGGTGTCGCCGGCGATGGTGACGCTCTTCGGGGTGCCGCCGACCCGTTGCTGCCAGGCCACGTCCGGCTCGGAGATCGGTTCGCTCCGGTCGACCCAGTCCCACATGCCGGGGAACGGGTTCCACACGCCGGTCGCGGCGAGCACGACCACGGTGATGAGCCCCAGCAGCAACCAGCCGCGTACGCCAAGGCCCTTCACACCGCACACGGTAGCGACGATCACCGCTGCGCCGACCCCCCGAACGGCCGTGTCGCGCTGCTTTCTTGGCCGGTGGTCGTGTTATGCGCCGCCGCGCGCGGCCGAGCGGACCAGCGGCAGGGTGCGGTAGGGGATCTGCTCGGCCAGCGCGATGATGGTGGAGGCGCGGCGGATGCCCTCGGACGCGACGATCTGGTCGATCACCCGCTGCAGGTCGGTGTTCGAGCGGGCCACGATGCGGCAGAGCAGGTCGCTGGAGCCGGTGATGGTGTGTGCCTCCAGCACCTCGGGAATCGCCGCCAGGTGCGCGGTGACCGGGTCGTGGCCGTGCCGCTGGCTGATCTCCAGGGTCACGAAGCTGGTCACCGCGAAGCCGATGGCGGCCGGGGAGATGTCCGGGCCGAAGCCGCCGATCACCCCCCGGTCGACCAGCTTGTCGAGCCGGGCCTGGACGGTGCCCCGGGCCACGCCGAGTCGGCGGGAGCACTCCAGCACCCCGATCCGCGGCTCCTCGGCGAGCAACGTGAGCAGTCGCGCATCCAGCTCGTCGAGCTGTACATCCTGACCAGCATTCATGGGCTTTCACTTTACCGAATGCACAACCTGACCAGCATTTCGGCCAACTGTTGCCCAACGACCGGCGGCGCAGCAATCCTCGCCACATCAGGACCCAACGGCGGCCCACGAGGCCGGCCGGTACGCAAGGGAGGCCACCATGACCCAGGCGATCGACCGACCCCAGTCGACCGACGAGGTCGACGTCGACGCCCTCGTCGGCGCCGTCGACCATGACATCTCCCGGGACCCGTTCCCGGTCAAGGGCCTCGACCACGTGCACTTCCTGGTCGGCAACGCCAAGCAGGCGGCCCACTACTACTCCACCGCGTTCGGGATGACCTGCGTGGCGTACCGGGGCCCGGAGCAGGGCTACCGGGACCACGCCCAGTATGTGCTGACCAGCGGCTCGGCCCGGTTCGTGCTGACCGGCGCGGTCCGCCCCGACGCCGAGGGCGCCGAGCACGTGGCGAAGCACAGCGACGGCGTCTCGGACATCGCGCTGGAGGTGCCGGACGTGGACGCCGCGTACGCGCACGCCACCGCGCAGGGCGCGACCGGCCTGGTCGAGCCGCACGACGTCAGCGACGAGCACGGCACCGTCCGGGTGGCCGCCGTCGCCACGTACGGCGACACCCGGCACACCCTGGTCGACCGGTCCCGCTACTCCGGCCCGTTCCTGCCCGGCTTCGTGGCCCGCGGGCCGATCGTGGACCGGCAGCCGATGATCGACGCCGGCATCCAGCCGAAGCGGTTCTTCCAGGCCGTCGACCACGTGGTCGGCAACGTGGAGCTCGGCAGGATGGACGAGTGGGTCGAGTTCTACAAGCGGGTCATGGGCTTCAGCAACATGGCCGAGTTCATCGGTGACGACATCGCCACCGACTACTCCGCCCTGATGAGCAAGGTCGTCGCGAACGGCACCCGCAAGGTGAAGTTCCCGCTCAACGAGCCGGCCATCGCCCGCAAGAAGTCGCAGATCGACGAGTACCTGGAGTTCTATCAGGGCGCGGGGGCCCAGCACATCGCCGTGGCCACCAACGACATCCTGGCCAGCGTCGACGCGATGCGGGCGGCCGGCGTCGAGTTCCTGGACACCCCGGACTCGTACTACGACGACCCGGAGCTGCGCGCCCGGATCGGCCAGGTGCGGGTGCCGATCGAGGAGCTGAAGGCCCGCAAGATCCTGGTCGACCGGGACGAGGACGGCTACCTGCTGCAGATCTTCACCAAGCCCGTGCAGGACCGCCCGACCGTCTTCTTCGAGCTGATCGAGCGGCACGGCTCGCTCGGCTTCGGCAAGGGCAACTTCAAGGCCCTGTTCGAGGCGATCGAGCGGGAGCAGGAGAAGCGCGGCAACCTGTAACACTGTCCGCGTGACCCAGCCTCCCCCGTACACCCCGCCGCCGCCCGCCGGGCCTCCGCCCGCGGGCGGCGGCTTCGCGCCCCCGTCCGGGCCGTACCGGCCGCCGCAGCAGCACGTCCCCCCGACGTACGCCGGGCTGCCGGCCTACCCGCCGCCGCCCCCGGGGTACGTCCCGCACCCGGGCTTCGTACCGCCGGCGCTCGCGCCGAACGGGCAGCCGCTGGCCGGCTTCGGCGACCGGCTCGTGGCCTGGCTGGTCGACACCGCGGTGGCGACCCTGCTGGCCATGGTGCTGTTCTTCCCGGTCTTCATCTGGCTCTTTTACCGGATGTTCAGCGAGATGATGACGGCCAGCCTGGACGGGACGGTGCCCCAGCCCGACCCGGCGGCGATGATGACCGACTTCTTCCTGCCGATGCTGCTCGCCGAGGCCGGGTTGCTGCTGGTGATGCTCGTCTTCTACTGGCTCTACCACGTCGAGTACGCCCGCCGGACCGGACAGACGCTCGGCAAGAAGGTGATGAAGCTCCGGATCGTCCCGCTCGACCCGGCCGCTCCCCTGACCCGGAGCGTCCTGGGCAAGCGCTACCTGGTCGAGTTCGTCGCCGGCATGCTGGTGCCCTTCGCCAACTACGTCGACGGATTCTGGCAGCTCTGGGACAAGCCCTGGCAGCAGTGCCTGCACGACAAGTTCGCCGGTACGGTCGTCGTTAAGGTTGCACCGTGAGCGTGAGGAGTGAGCCGGGCTTGCGAGCCCCGCAGTCGCGAACTGAGTTGGCGCCGTGAGCGTGAGGAGTGAGCCGGGCTTGCGAGCCCCGCAGCCGCGAACTGAGACGGCGCCGTGAGCGTGCAACCCGGCTGGTACGTCGACCCCGCCGACCCCGAGACCCGACGGTACTGGGACGGCGAGGGATGGATCGGCGCGCCGATCCCGGTCGACGCCACCCCGCCCGAGGGGCCGCCGCCGCCCGAGCCGGCCCCGGTCGCCGCGCCGGCCCCCAGCGGTCCCGCAGCGCACCCGGGCCAGCCCGGCGCCGCCCCCCAGCCGGGGTACCCCGGCGCCGCCCCCCAGCCCGGGCACCCTGGCGCCGGCCAGTGGCCCGGGCGGCCCGCGGGCGCGGGGCAGTGGCCGGGGCAGCCGGCCGGCGCGGGCTCATGGCCGGCGGCCGGGCAGCCGGGCGGGCCGCCGCTGGGCGGGCCGTACCCGACCTGGCCGGGGCGGCCACCGCTGCCGCAGCCGCACGGGCTGCCGCTCGCCTCGTACGGCGCCCGGCTGGTCGCCCGCCTGATCGACTTCGGCGTGGTGTTCCTGCTCAACGTCGCCGTGAACGGCTGGTTCGTCTGGCGGTACCTCGAGGAGATCGCACCCTACCTGCGGGAGTCGTTCCGGCGGGCGCTGGCCGGGAACAGCTCCACCGAGGGGCTGCCCCAGCCGGGCGACCAGGCCGCCGGGCTCCAGGTCGTCATCCTGCTGATCGCCACGGCGCTCTGGTTCGCCTACGAGGTGCCCTCGATGGCCGCCGGTGGGCAGACCTTCGGCAAGCGGCTGGTGGGGATCCGGGCGCTGCCCGTCGAGGCCGACCAGCCGCTCGGCTTCGGCCGGGCCACCCGGCGCTGGAGCACCCTCGGCCTGCCCACCATGCTCTGGTACTGCTGCGGCTTCGGCCTGCTGCTCCAGTTCGTCGACGCGGTCTCGGTGCTCTTCGACCAGCCGCTGCGCCAAGCGCTGCACGACAAGCGCGCACAGACCGTGGTGGTCCAGCTTCCTCGCACCAGGCCCGACACCCGTACCACCCCGCGCGACCGCGCCAATCCCCCGGGAGACACCCCATGACCGACACCGGACGTCACCAGCCTCCGCTGCGGCTGACCCGCGCCGACCTGGACGCGCTGCCCAACTACGTGCCCGGGCGCAGTCCCGCCGACCTGGCCCGTGAGCTGGGCCTGCCCGAGGCGATCAAGCTGGCCAGCAACGAGGTGCCGTACGGCCCGCTGCCGGGCGTGGTGGAGGCGGTCGCCGAGGCGGTGGTGGGCTCGCACCGCTACCCGGACATGGGCGTGGTGGCGCTGCGCCAGGCCCTCGCCGAGCGGTACGGCGTGGACGCCGACCGGATCGCCACCGGCTGCGGGTCGGTGGCGCTGGCCGAGCACCTGGTCCGGGCCACCTGCCTGCCCGGCGACGAACTGCTCTACTCGTGGCGGTCGTTCGAGGCGTACCCGATCATCGCGGCGACCAGCGGCGCGACCAGCGTGCGGGTGCCGAACGACGCCGGCCACGGCCACGACCTGACCTCGATGGCGGCGGCGGTGACCGACCGGACCCGGATGATCCTGGTCTGCAACCCGAACAACCCCACCGGCACCGCCGTCCGCAAGGCCGAGCTGGACCGTTTCCTCGACGCGGTGCCGGACGACGTGCTCGTGGTGATCGACGAGGCGTACCGGGAGTTCGTCACCGATCCGGAGGTTCCGGACGGTCTCAGCTACCTGGACCGGCCGAACGTGGCGGTGCTGCGTACCCTCTCCAAGGCGTGGGGGCTGGCCGGTCTGCGGATCGGCTGGCTGGTCGCCGAGCCGTCCGTGGCCGCCGCCGTGCGTAAGGTCGTCACGCCCTTCTCCACCAGCATGGCCGCCCAGGCCGGCGCGCTGGCCGCGCTGGCCCAGGCCGACGAGGTCGAGCGCCGGTGCGCGCTGGTCGTCGCCGAGCGGGACCGGGTCACCGAGGCGCTCCGCAAGTTCGTCCCGGACGTGCCGTCCAGCCAGGCCAACTTCGTCTGGCTGCCGCTCGGTGAGCGGGCCGTCGAGTTCGGCAAGGCGTGCGAGACGCGGGGCGTCATCGTCCGGCCGTTCCCCGGCGACGGGGTCCGGGTCACCATCGGCACCCCGGCCGAGAACGACGCCTTCCTGGCCGCCGCCGAGGCGGCGCTCGCCTGAGGTGTGAGGAGGGCCCCCTGTTAACGCCTGGCGTTGTACCCGGGGGCCCCTCCTGACCCTCGCGGCCTCAGGTCGCGGCGAGCAGCACCGGCTCGGCCATCAGGAAGTACGCCTGGTCGTCGTCGTCCGGGACGGCCCGCTGGCGGGCCCGCTCCACGGCGACGTAGCCGCCCGTCGCGTACGCCCGTCCGGGCTGCCAGCCGACGCCGTCATGGCCGATGTTCATGGTGAAGCGGGACCGCTCCGCGCCGGTGGCCGGGTCGAGGGTCACCAGATCCCGCCGCTCGGTCAGCAGGTGCACCCGGCCCGGCTCGACCGCGATGATCCGGACCGGCCCGAGGTCGGCCCGCCGCCACAGCTCCTTCCCGGTACGGGCGGACCGGGCGGTCACCATCCCCGCCGACGTGCTCACCACCCGCTCGCCGTCGAGCTCGGCGTCCGTGCCGTCGAGGGCGGGCGCGGCCACCGGATCGCCGGCGCCGAACAACCAGCCCTGGCCGCTGCCGTCGCCCGGGACGGAGGTACGCAGCGCCCGGCACCCGGAGTGCCCGCTCCGGCAGCCGACCGGGGTCACGCTCAGGTCGTCGGACGTGCCGGGCGGACGCCAGCGGGTGCGGACCGCGCCGGTGGCCGCGTCGAGGAATTCGACCGTGACCGGGCCCGCGCAGGCCTCCTCCGCGATCACCGCACCGGTGGCGGTGGTGCCGACCGCGCCGTAGCAACCGCGCTCCCGGTCGACCCGCCACAGCCGGCGGCCGTCAGCCAGGTCGTATCCGTCGACCTGCCCGGGGCCGACCGCGACCAGCACCGTCCGGCCGTCGGCGGCGCGGGCGACGTGCAGGCCCGCCGGGTTCCAGACCGTCGCGGCGTAGGTGCGGCGCGGCTTGGGCGGCACGATCTGCTCCGGCCCGTCGGCCCGCCAGGCCACCCGGCCGGTACGCGCATTCAACGCCACCAGCTTCCCGTCGGACCAGCGGCTGACCACGGTGGTGCCGTCGGCGAGCACCCCGTCGAGCTTCGCCGGCCAGCGCCGGTACGACCAGAACGGGGTCACCCGGTACCGCCCGTCGGCGGGCTGGTCGGCGTACACCTGACGGGCGGCGGCATAGACGCGGAGCCGGCCGTCGACGACCAGCGGGGCCGCCGGCAGCCGGCCGATCACGCCGGGCCCCCGGTTCGGCACCGCCGGGTACGCATCCCGGGCGACGGTGCTGACCTCGGCCGGCGCGAGCACCCGGTGGACCACGACGGCGGACGCCCCGACGGCGAGCACCGCCGCGAGGGCCACCGCGATCCGCCGGCGCCCCGAGGTCTTCCCCATTCCCGCACCTCCGCGAGGCACCCTACCGACCGACACCTTCAGGTCGCAGCGCGGCCGAGCTGAGCCGCTGCGGGTGGCGGCGGGTCGGCTCAGGCGGCCTCGGCGGAGCGGTTGGGCGCGACGGCCAGGGCCAGGTCGGCGAGATCACGCCGGAGGGCGCCCTCGACCGCTCGGGCGGCCAGGCCGCCGAGGATCAGGGCCAGCATCCGGCCGTACGGGGCGGTGGGCACGGCCTGCTGCTCGACGGTGACCTCGGTGCAGCCGCGCCGGCGGCGTTCGACCGGCCGCAGCCGCCAGGTGATCCGGTAGTCCGCCCCGGCACCCCGCGAGCTGAGCACCAGCCGGTTCGGGGCGACCGCCTCGACCACCACGAACTCCTCCGGCTCGGCGGCGCCGTCCGGCCGGACCCGCGTCTCGCACCAGGCGGTGCCGGGGCCGAAGGGGCCGGGGGTGAGCACGTCGACCGCGCCGACGGCGGAGAGCCAGTCAGCCCGCGCGGGGAGATCGGTGAGGAGCCGCCACACGTCGACGTCCTGCGCTTCGATGAATGCGGTAACCGTCACCGTCGACATGGCACCTCCCGTGTTGTCCACGGTACGGGCCGTGAACGGGAAACGGGGAGGCTTCCGGTGGCATTTCCACCACCGGTGCCCGGACCGGGGCACCGGGCTCGGGGGCGTCGGGGTCAGCTCCGGAAGGCGTCGACCCGGATCGCGGCGACGAACGACATCCAGCCGGGCGGGCTGACCGCGAGCGCCGGACCGGACGGGTCCTTCGAGTCGCGTACCCCCACCACGCCGTGCGCGGCGACCACGTTCGTCGCCACTTCGACGCAGAGGCCCTGGTCGTTCGAGCGACTGCTGGTGCGCCAGACGGCACCGGTCAGTTCGGTCATCCTCGTTCCTCCTGTTCCACTCGGTGCGCCCCGGCCCGCACCGCCGGGGCGTACGCGGTCCGCGTCGATCAACGCGCAGACCAACACGCCCGGTCGCACAGTGAGTGCGACCGGGCACGGAGGGTGAGGGCGAGCGGTTCAGCGCGCCGGAAGGATGGTCCCGGTGACCTCGCCGAGGGCGATCGTGGTGCCGTCCGGGCCGGGCGCGGTGGCGGTGATGGTGACCGTGTCGCCGTCCTCCAGGAAGGTGCGGGTGCCACCGTCGGCGAACTTGACCGGCTCGGCCCCGCCCCAGGTCAGCTCGAGGAACGAGCCGACCTGGCCCCGTTCGGGACCGGAGACCGTGCCGGAGGCGTAGAGGTCGCCGGTACGCAGCGACGCGCCGTTGACCGTGAGGTGGGCGAGCTGCTGCGCCGGGGTCCAGTACATGGTGGCGAAGGGCGGCTCGGCGACCCGCTCGCCGTTCCACTCCACCGACAGGGCAAGGTCCAGCCCGACGTGCGGGGTGTCCCGGAGGTAGTCCTGGACCGGCGGGTCCTGGTCCGGGGCAGGCACGAAGGCGTCGGCGAGGGCGGCCAGCGGGGTGACCCAGGCCGAGACGGAGGTGGCGAAGGACTTGCCCAGGAAGGGGCCGAGCGGCTGGTACTCCCAGGCCTGGATGTCCCGGGCGGACCAGTCATTGACCAGCACCACGCCGAAGACGTGGTCGGCGAAGTCGTCGACCGAGACCCGGTCGCCGAGCCGGCTCGGCACGCCGACCACGAAGCCGACCTCGGCCTCGATGTCCAGCCGGACCGACGCGCCGGTGGCGGGCCCCTGCGAGGTAGCCCGCTGACCGGTGGGGCGGACCACCGGCGTGCTGGAGACCACCACCGTGCCGGCCCGGCCGTGGTAGCCGATCGGCAGGTGCTTCCAGTTGGGCAGCAGCGGCGGTTGGCCGGGACGGAAGATCTGCCCGACGTTGCCGGCGTGGTGCTCGGACGAATAGAAGTCGACGTAGTCGGCCACCTCGAACGGCAGCAGCAGCTCCACCTCGCGCAGCGGCACCAGCAGCGGCTCCACCCCGGCCCGGTGCGCCTCGTCGGTGAGCAGCTCGATGATCCGCCGCCGGACGGCGGTCCACTGCGGACGGCCGAGCGCCATGAACGCGTTCAGGGTGGGGCGGCCCAGCGCTCCCGCGGCCAGCACCAGGCCGGCCGCCTCCGCGCCGGCCAGGTCCAGCACGAAGTCGCTGATCCGTACGCCGACGCGCGGCTCGCGGTCACCGTGCCGGAACACCCCGTACGGCAGATTGGTCACGCCGTACGGCGAACCGTCAGCACCCGTCACCCAGCTCATTCCTTGTAGCCCCCGTTCACCAGCCCCAGCCGGATCAGATCGGTCAGTGGTTCCTCGATGCTGCACGAGCCGTACCCCACCCAGAGCGGGCGGTCGGCGTCGCGGTGGGCCCGGACCCGCTCGACCACGCGTACCGGGTCGGTGGCGGCGAGCAGCTCGGCGACGGCGTCCACCTCGGCGCCCTCGACGGCGGCGAGGGCCGCGGCGAGCACGTTCACGAAACCGTGGTGGGTGAAGCCGGTCTCCGGGTCGCGGTGCCGGATCGCGTGGTGCAGCCCGGCGGTCAGCTTGAACGGCAACTCCCGGTCCCGGCACGCGCAGATCACCGCGGCCAGCTCGACCGGGGTCGGGAAGAGTTCGGCGGCCAGCCCGCCGGTACGGAACTTGGCAGCGACCGGCAGCCCGCCCGCGCGCGCCTCGGCGACCGTGTCCAGCGCGCCCATCAGGCCGAAGGTCAGCGGGATCTCGGCGTAGACCTGGATGCCGTCCCACTGCTCGGCGAGCTTGACCAGCTCGGCCAGGCCGGGCTGCGGATCCTCGCCGCGCTTGGCGACCGGCACCTCGACCTGCCGGGCGGCCACGCCGTCGGGTGGCAGGAACGACCGGGCGACGGGCAGCCGTTCGATGCCGGTGTCGCCGATGAGCCCGATGACGAAGCCCTCGGCCGGGTCGACCAGGCCGCTCAGCTCGCCGGCCGCGATCGCGGAGGCGGGCAGCAGGAGCGGGCCGACCAGGTCGGCGTACCAGGCGGCGCGGTGCCGGCGGTGGGCGGCCACCGCATCCGGCAGCGACGCGCTACCGGGCGGGAAGACCGCAGCGTCGTCGACCAGACCGGCGAGAAGACGGGTCACCTGCGTTGACACGAGACAAGAATCTACGGGACGCTACGAGGAACGGACAACTGCGTCCGATTACCGGACACCATTGGCCGGAGAACGGGACATATCGGGAGGCGAGATGCCGTACTACCGCAGCATCGGCGAGGTGCCCCGCAAGCGCCACACCCAGTTCCGTCAGCCCGACGGCAGCCTGTACGCCGAGGAACTGGTCGGCCAGGAGGGCTTCTCCTCCGACTCGTCGCTGCTCTACCACCGGCACGCGCCGACCGCGATCGTGGCCGCCGAGGAGTTCACCCCGCCCGCCTTCACCCGGGTGCCGAACCTGCCGCTGAAGCCGCGGCACCTGCGTACCCACAAGCTCGACGGGACCGGGGCGGACCCGGTGCTCGGCCGGCAGTACCTGCTCGCCAACGACGACGTCCGGATCGCGTACGTGCTGGCCGACCGGCCGTCCCCGCTGTTCCGGGACGCCACCGGCGACCACTGCCTCTACCTGGAGTCCGGCTCGCTGCGGGTCGAGTCGCCGTTCGGCGTGCTGGACGCGGTCGCCGGCGACTACGTCATCATCCCCACCTCGACCATCCACCGCCTGGTCCCGACCGATGGCGAGCCGACCCGGCTGCTCGCCATCGAGGCGGCCGGCCACGTCGGGCCGCCCAAGCGCTACCTCTCGGTACGCGGCCAGTTCCTCGAGCACTCGCCGTACTGCGAGCGCGACGTCCGGGGACCGGACACGCCGCTGCTGGTCGACGGGACCGACGTGGAGGTGCTGGTCCGGCACCGGCGCGGCTGGACCAGGTACGTCTACGCGAACCACCCGTTCGACGTGGTCGGCTGGGACGGGCACCTGTACCCGTGGGCGTTCTCCATCCACGACTTCGAGCCGATCACCGGCCGGATCCACCAGCCACCGCCGGTGCACCAGACCTTCCAGGGCCCGAACTTCGTGATCTGCTCGTTCGTGCCGCGCAAGGTGGACTACCACCCGGACGCCATCCCGGTGCCGTACAACCACCACAACGTCGACTCCGACGAGATGCTCTTCTACACCGGCGGCAACTACGAGGCCCGGCGCGGCTCCGGTATCGAGCAGGGCTCGATCTCGCTGCACCCGTCCGGCTTCACCCACGGGCCGCAGCCGGGGGCGGCCGAGCGCTCGATCGGGGTGGACTTCTTCGACGAGTTGGCGGTGATGGTGGACACCTTCCGCCCGCTGGACCTGTGCGAGGCGGCGACCGCCTGCGAGGACGACGCGTACGCCTGGACCTGGGCGCGTCGCGCCTAGCGCAGGGCGATGCGGGACAGCACCGCGAACTCGGCGATCATCGCCACCGTGATCGAGGCGACCAGCGGCCACGGGCCGCCGAGCAGCGCGTAGAGCACCAGCAGCACCGGCGCCGCGCCGACCGCGTACACGGCCAGGGCCAGGCTGCGGTCGGCGCGGAGCAGGCCGGGCAGGATCGTGCTCAGCAGGCCCGGCATCCGGGCCGCGTACCGCCCGACCACCAGCGCCCCGCCGAGCGCCGCCAGCACCGCGACGGCCCGCGACACGCCCGGCGCGGCCGGGGCCAGGAAGGCGATCAGCACCGCGGCGATCAGCGACCAGCCGGCGCCGTAGATGACCAGCCGGCGGATGCCGTCGGAGATGGTCCGACGCGCGTCGCTACGTGCCGGGTCCAGTGCGGCCGCCTCGGTCAGGTGCTCCAGGGCCTCCGCGTAACGCCGCTGCTCCAGCCGGATCACGCCGATGTCGTGCCGTGCCTCGGCCAGCTGCGGGTTCAGCCGCAGCGCTTCCCGGTACGCGCGTTCGGCCAGGTCGTACAGCTCCAGCCGGGCGGAGACCAGGCCGAGCACCAGGTGCGCCTGCGGCTCCTCCGGTGCCAGCTCGACCCCCCGCCACGCGGCGTTGAGCGCCGGCTGGCCGTTGCGCGAGCCGGACAGGATCGCGGCGGCGCTGCGCTGGGCGTACGGGTCGGTCGGGCCGAGCGTCAGGATCTCGTCGGCGGTGCTCGCGGCGGCCTTCCAGCGGTGCAGGTCCACCAGGGCGAACCCGCGCGCCACCAGCGGCGGTACGGCGGTCGGCGCGGCCGCCACGGCCGCCTCGGCGGCGTCGAGCGCCTCCGCCGACCGGTCCGCGGCGAGGTGCATCCGGGCCAGCATGGTCAGCGCCTCGGCGTGACCCGGGTCGGTCGCGATCAGCGAGCTGAGTTCGCCGACGGCCTCGTCGTACCGGCCCAGCTCGGCGAGGAGCTGGGCGCGCTGGAGGTAGCCGTCGGCAGCGGACTGGTCGGAGGCGGCGTCACTCGACATCCCGGCGAGCCTAGCCGCCCGCACCCCACCCCGCCGACCAGCACCGCCTCGCCCGGCATGACATCAGGGGCCGCGCCGGGCAGCCGTTCGGCGGCTCGGCGTCGACCGGCGAGGTGGGCGACCGGGCCGGCGTCAGGCGCTGCGGCAGGGCAGCCCAGCGTTCCGGCTGCCGCAGGTGCCGAGGCTGCACCAGCGACGCAGGCCGGTGTCGTCGAGGAAGAGCCAGCCGCACCGCTCGTCGGGGCAGGCCCGGACGGTGAACCGGCGCGGGTCGGCGAGCAGCTGCGCGGCGCACCACGCGGCGGCGTGCAGGGGCAGCCGGAGACCGGCGCTCAGATCCGGCCACCAGCGGCCCCGGCCGTCGACCTCTCGGCGGAACACCAATGTCCGGGCGGCGGCCTCCGCGTACCGGGCGACCGTGTCGAAGGCCGGCCGGTCCGCCGGGTCGACCAGGCAGGCGTAGAGCGCGGCGCGGAGGGCACGGGTCTCGGCGAGCACGGCGTCGGCCCCGGCGGGATCGCGCCGGGCGAGATGGAGCAGGCGGCCGACCGAGACCTCGTCGGTCAGTCCGACGTGGCCACTCCACACCGCCAGGGTCCGGTAACCGCGCAGCCACTCGCCCCGGGGCGGCTCGGGTGGCTGGCCCCAGCCGGCGAAGGTGTTGCAGAAGTCGAGCGCGGGATGCCCGCCGACGCTCCACGGCAACCGCTCGTCGCGTACCCGCACCTCGAACATCGCCCGGCCGGGCCGGTCGAGCCGGTCGTCACCCGCGAGGATCCGGCGGTGCACCTCGCGCAGCCGCGCACCCGGCTCGACCCCGAGGTCCGCCACCAACAGGTCCCGGGTGGACCGGTACAGGCGCAGGGCGTCGGCCCTGCGGGCCGCCCGGTACAGGGCGGTCATCAGGGTGGCGACGAGTTGCTCCCGGGTCGGGTGCCGCGCCACCAGCGGTGCCAGTTCGGTGATCGCCCGGCTGTGCTGGCCCAGGACGAGCCGGGCCTCGGCCTGCAACTCGGCGCCGACCAGGCGCAGCTCCTCGACCGGGCCCGCGAGCCGGTCCCGCAGTTCCTCGTCGGCGGTGTCGGCGAGCAGCGGCCCCCGCCAGAGGGCCAGCGCCCGGTCGAGCAGGCGGACCCGCTCGGCCGGATCGGCGGCCTCGCCCGCCTGTCGGACGAGCCCGGCGAACTCCAGTACGTCGACCCGGTGCTCATCCGCCTCGACCAGGTAGCCGTCGCCGCGGGTGCTGATCCGCACCCCGTACGGCGTCAGCGACGCGCGCAGCCGCCCGATGTACGTGTGCACCGCGCCCCGCGCCGAGGCCGGCGGCGAGCCGTGCCAGAGCAGGTCGATCAGGCGGTCGGTGCTGACCAGTCGACCCGGGTCGAGCAGCAGCACGCCGAGGAGGCAGCGCTCCTGACGCCGGCTGCCGACCTCGACGAGCCGACCGTCGTGGCGGGCCTCGAAGGGGCCGAGCAGACGGAAGTCCATGTCACCTGAAACCGCCTGAACCTGGTCCCGGGTTGCCGGGACCGGTGAGCCGGTGGTGTGTCCGGGGGGCACGCCCGCCGTCATCGGCGCCCGGGCGGGCCGGTCGGGCCGGGTCACGCGGTGAGCGGACGGTGAGCGGGCCCGGTGACGCTGGGCCGGTCCCACTACGAGAGAACAGATGGAGTGATCATGCGTTTGATGAAGAGCATCGGCGCCACGCTGGCTGCGGCGGCCCTGGTCGCGGCCGGTCCGGCACCGGCGTCCGCCGCGAGCGTCGACATCGCCCCCGGGGCCTGGGAGCCGGCACCGCAGGCGCCGTTCGAGCTGCCCGCCGGGGCACGCTGCGACTTCGCCGTACGGATGCAGCCGATCGTGGACGAGGTTCGGGGCCTGACGGTGTCGACGTACCCGGACGGCTCCCCCGAGCGGGTGCTCTACCAAGGTCCGCTCATCGGCCGGTTGACCAACCTGGAGACCGGGGCCACCACGACGGCCGACGCCAGCGGCAGCGCCCGGGTCGAGTACGGCACCGACGGCTCGATGACCTGGTACGTGACCGGGCCGGTGCTGGTCGGCTTCCGGGAGAACGGCGGCAACCTGCCGAAGGGGCTGTACATCATCGACGGCGAGTACATCCTCGCGTTCAGCCCCAATGGGGTGAAGACGCTCACCATGCGGCACGGCACCGTGCACGACCTCTGCACGGAGCTGGCCTGACGGCGGCTGTTCGCCGCGCTTCGTTACCCCGGCCGGCTCAGTCGGCCGGGGCCTCGTACACCAGGGCCACCGCGATGCCGGTCAGCCCCTCGCCGCGGCCGGGGAAGCCGAGGCCGTCGGTGGTGGCGGCGGAGACCGTGACCGGGGCGCCCACCGCCGCGGAGAGCACCCGCTGCGCCTCCTCGCGGCGCGGGCCGATCTTGGGTCGGTTGCCGATCACCTGGACCGAGACGTTGCCGATCTCGAAGCCGGCCGCCCGGACCCGCCGGGCGCTCTCGGTGAGCAGCGCGACGCCGGAAGCACCCGCCCACTCCGGCTGGTCCACGCCGAAGTTCGCCCCCAGGTCACCCAGGCCGGCCGCGGAGAGCAGAGCGTTGCAGGCGGCGTGCGCGGCCACGTCGGCGTCCGAGTGCCCGGCCAGGCCGTCCTGGCCCGGCCAGTGCAGGCCGGCCACCCAGCAGGACCGTCCGGCCGCGAAGGCGTGCACATCCGTGCCGATGGCCACCCGAGGAACGATCATGAGCCGAGGGTACGCGTCACGCCCCGGCCGCCAGCAGATGCTCGGCGAGGGCCAGGTCGAACGGCCGGGTGATCTTCAGAGCCAGCTCCGAGCCGGGTACGCAGACCACCGGGACGCCCTGCTTCTCGACCAGGCCGGCATCGTCGGTCAGCGGGTCACCGGCCGTTTCGTGCGCGGCGGCCAGCACCGACCGGCGGAAGCCCTGCGGGGTCTGCACGGCACGCAGGGCCGAGCGGTCCACCGTGCCGAGCACCCGCTCGCCGGCGTCCACCTCCTTGACCGTGTCGACCACGGGGAGCACCGGGATCACCGCGTGGTGGCCGGAACGGACCGCCTCGGCCACCGATTCGACCAGCTCGGGCGGGATGAGGGCGCGGGCGGCGTCGTGCACCAGGACGATCTCCGGCCCGGGCGCGACGGCGGCCAGCGCGGCGGCCACCGAGGCCTGCCGCTCCGCGCCGCCGGGCACCACGGTGACCGGGGCCACCGGCGCGAGCAACTCCCGGACCGCCTCGACGTCGGCCGCCGGGGCGGCCACCACGATCAGCCGCACCGAGGGTGCCGCCGCGATCCGGCGTACCGCGTGCACCAGCAGCGGCTCGCCGGCCAGGAGCCGGAGCGCCTTCGGCCCGCCGGGACCGAGGCGCACGCCGGCACCGGCCGCAGGAACAAGGACCGCGACGTCACCGCGCGGATTGAGCTGCGCGGTCACGTCGCGGTCCTCGGATTTCTTTGCTACGGGATGGGTACGACGATGCTGTGGGAGTCAGGCCTCGGTCAGGACCTTGTCGAGCAGCGTCTCCGCCTCGTCCTTGGTGCTCTTCTCGGCCAGCGCGACCTCGCCGACGAGAATGTCGCGGGCCTTGGCGAGCATGCGCTTCTCACCCGCGGAAAGACCCCGCTCCCGCTCCCGGCGCCACAGGTCGCGGACGACCTCGGCGACCTTCAGCGGGTTGCCGGAGGCCAGCTTCTCCAGATTCGCCTTGTAACGCCGCGACCAGTTGGTCGGCTCCTCGGTGTGCGGAGCACGGAGCACGTCGAAGACCTTGCCCAGGCCCTCTTCGCCGACCACCTCGCGCACACCCACGATCTCGGCGTTCTCAGCGGGCACCCGGACCGTCAGGTCACCCTGCGCGACCCTCAGGACGAGGTACTGCTTCTCCTCACCCTTGATGACCCGAGTCTCGATTGCCTCGATGAGTGCGGCCCCGTGGTGGGGGTAAACAACGGTCTCGCCGACACTGAAAACCATAGGTTCGAAACCCCTTTCGCTGTGTCTAGGGTAACACGCTCAGGCACCGATGTCCCACCGCTGTCCTGACCGTTGGCGCAGCTCAGGGGCCCTGTGAGAGGTATTTCTTCAGCTTGACAGGCGGTCAAACCGATGGTTTCAACACGCTCCGTGACCATCGGATGACAACCCGGTACGAGTGGCAGGAGCGTCGATATCTAGGGCGATGCGCTCCCTCCATGGTAGCTCCGGAACACGAGATGCGCCCAGGTGTGGCGGTACGCGGGCCGGTGCGGGACGCTTGAGGTGGACGTGACGTCCGCTCACCGCGACGGTTCCTGGGGGTCCGATGGGCATGCCTGACGCTGAAGGCCAAGGGCCGCCGGACGGGCTGCCCGGCCTGCCGCCGGAGTGGGGTCGGGTGGTCGTACCCGACGACGCCTCCGCGCTCGCCGACGAGGCCCGCCAGGTCCGCCGCGAGCTGCGCCGCCGGCGCCGACGCGCCGGGTGGCGCCGCCACCTCGGGCTCACCCCCCGGCCGGACGGCGGCCCGCCGCTCGGGCTGCCGCTACTGGCCCTGCTGATCTCGGTCCTGATCACGCTCACCGGCCTGGCCGCGGTCACCTGGCCCCGGTCGCCACGCTCCAACGGCAGCCCCACGGTCGTCCCGTACCCGACGGCCACCCTGGCCGTGGTCGGGCCGCTGCCCGCGCTGGACCTGGTCGACGCGAGGGACTCCCCGGTGTCCCTGCGCAGCCTGCTGCCCGCGATGATCGTCCTGGTCGACGCCTGCGCCTGCCGGGAACGAGTGATCGAGGCGGCCGCCGCCGCGCCGACGGGCGTCACGGTGGTCATCGTCACCGAGAGCCGGCGGGCCGAGAACGCCACCGTCCCCGGGGTACGCGCCCTGGCCGATCCGGCCGGTGGCCTGCGCTCCTACCTGCACCTGGCCCCGCACGCCGGTTCCGCCCCCGCGCTGCTGGTGAACCGGGCGGGCACGCTGGTCCGGGTGGTGCCCGAGCTGGGGCCGGTCGAGGTGTACCGGGACGACCTGGTCCACCTGGCCGCCTGATCCTCCGGTCAGGACAGCTGGACGAGCCGGGCGTCCAGGTCGACCTCGCCCTCCACGGCGCTGAACCGGACCAGCAGCGGGCCGCCCGCGGACTCCACCACGGAGGATTGCGAACCGTCGCCACAACGCACATTGCTCGGCGGTAGGTCGTACCGCGCGCCGGAGAACTCGATGATGACCGCCCCGGGGCCCGAACACCGGACGGTCAACATGTACTGCCCGACGTCGGACGTGCTGCTCTGCCGGGCGAGCGGCGGACTCCCGGGCACCAGTTGGGACCGCTCGTGCCACAGCTCCACCGCACCACCACCGGTGACGAGCGGGTCGGTCGGTCTTACGTGCACGACCACCGGTTCCTCCGGGTCCGAACCGGCCAGCACCTGGCCGGTGGCCGGGTCGACCAGTCGTACCCCCGGTTGGAGGAACGCATCCCGGGACGGGCTGGGTGACGGCTCGATCGGGCCGAGCGCCGGTGCCGAGCCCTGCCACCACGATGCGCCCGTGGCCAGCGCCGCCGCGGCCAGCCCCGCCAGCAGCGCGGTCCGTACCCGGTCGTCGTGGGCCATGCGGTGAGGGTAACGGCGCGGACCCGCCGGTGGGGGTCCGCTCAGCCGGCGCGGTCCAGCAGCGCCGCGTAGAGGGTGAGACCCGGTCCGAAGGCGAGCATCACGACCCGCTGCGGCGGACGTTCGGCCCGGCACAGCCGGTCGAGGATCAGCAGCACGGTCGGGGACGAGCAGTTGCCGTGTTCGTCGAGGGTAGCCCGGGAGGCCGCCAACGCCGCCGCCGGCAGGGCCAGTTCGCGCTCCACCACGTTGAGGATCCGCGGCCCGCCCGGGTGCACCGCCCAGCCGTCCACCTCGGCGATCGTCCAGCCGTGCCGGGCCAGCAGTTCGTCGACCAGGCCCCGGACGTGGTGCGAGAGCACCTGCGGCACCTTGGGCGACAGCCCCATCCGGAAGCCGGTGTCGGTGACGTCCCAGGTCATGTGGTCGGCGGTCGACGTGTCGGTGACCGAGGTGACCTCGCGCAGCGCGTACCCCCGGCCCCCCGGCACGACCACGGCGGCGACCGCGGCGTCCGAGAAGAGCGCGTGCGAGACGATCTGCTGGGTGTCCACCCGGGCACCGGGTGGCTGGATGTGCAGACTGGTCAGCTCGGCGCAGAGGAGCAGCGCCGGGCGGCCCCGGGCGGTGACGAAGTCGCTCGCCGCGCCCAGCCCGGGCAGCGCCGCGTAGCAGCCCATGTGGCCGACGAACATGCGCTGGGTGTCCGGCGCCATGCCCAGGTCCCGGGCGAGCAGGATATCCAGCCCCGGGGTGGCGTACCCGGTGCAGGAGCAGACCACGAAGAGGCCGATGTCACCCGCGTCCAGGCCGGCGGCGGTGAGCGCCCGGCTCACCGCCTCCTTGCCCAGTGGCAGCGCCTCGACCTGGTAGCGCCGCATCCGGCGTTCCGTCGGCCACTCCGAGACGTCCTCCAGCAGCGGGTTCACCGCCGCCTGCCGCCGGGACACCCCCGAGTTGGCAAAGATGCGCTCGGCCAGCGCCCGGGTGGTCCCGGAGAAGTGCTTGGCGAAGAAGCCCGTCCAGAGTTCGTCCTGCGCGGCGGCCGGCGGCTGCGCCGCACCCAGGCCCGCGATCACCGGCACGCCCATGTCCCCCACTCTCCCGGTCCGGTTCCCCGACGTCCGCGGCTGCGGCGTTCGCAAAACCCGCTCACTCTCCACGCTTCACCAACGAGGAGTGGCCGTGTCCCGGTCCGGGTCGCCGCCCAGCACCGCGACACCCAGCCAGTCGGCGCAGACGTCGGAGGTGGCCGGGTGCAGCGAGCCGCACCGGGCGTCCCGGTAGAGCCGTTCCAGCGGATGGCCCCGGCGAGTGGCCGAGGTGCCGGCCGCCTCCAGCACGGACGCCGCCACCTCGGCGGCGGTGGTGCCGGCGAGCAGCTTGGCCCGCCACACCCAGCGGTTGGTCTCCGCGTCGCCGGGGGCCTCGTCGACCCGGCGGGCCGCCTCGGCCACCACCAGCTCGGCCGCCGCGACCGCCGCGTCCGCCCGGCCGAGCCGGGCCCGCACGGCCGGGAGCCCGCCGAGGTCCCGGGCGTTCAGGTGCTCGGCGGCGGCGTCGACGGCCGCCCGGGCCACCCCGACGTAGACGGCGGCGTAGCTGGCCACCAGCCAGTGCGGCATGAGCTGGGCGACCACCAGGGCGAGCCCCTCCACCCCGCCGAGCAGCCGGTCGGCCGGCACGGTGACGTCCAGGTGCAGGTCGTGCGAGGAGGTGGCGCGCATGCCGAGCGAGTCCCAGGTCGGCTCCACGGTGATCCCGTCCCCGGCCGGGACGAGGAACTGCGAGACCGTCGACGGGTCGGTGGCGCTGCGGGCCGCCACCAGGTAGCCGTCCGAGTGCCCGGCACCGGAACAGAAGGTCTTCGCGCCCTTGATGTGCCAGCCCCCGTCGACCGGCTCGTACACCGTGCTGAGCCGGGACAGCCGGGCCCCGGCGCCGCGTTCGCTCATCGCCACCGCGTACCAGGCGCCCTCGGCCGCCGCGCGGAGCAGCCGGTCCCGGGCGGCCAGCGCCTCGTCCGGTACGCCGAGCGCCTCGGCCAGCTCCTCGGTGACCGCGCCGAGCGCCCCGGTGACCGAGGCGTGCATGTTGAACACCAGGGCGGTGGCGCCGTTGCCCCGGGCCAGCTCGGTGGCTACGGCGGCGTACTCGGCGAAGCTGGCCCCCGCCCCGCCCAGTTCGCGGGGCACCATCAGGCCGAAGAGTCCAGCCGCCCGCAGGTCGGCGAAGTCGTCGACCGGGAAGGAGCCGTCCCGGTCGTGGTCCGCCGCGCGGGCGGCCAGGCGCGGCGCCAACCGTCGGGCGGCCTCCAGCGCAAGCACAGTCATCGAACCCCCTTCTCGGCGTCCCTTTACCCCCGGGCGAGCCCGGCTACCCGGTGCGGACCCCGTGCCCCTGGTAGAGCACGGCGGTGGACCAGGTCGGCACGATCCGCGGCTCGCGCCCGGTCGTCCTCGTCGGACGGTCGGCCGGCGCCGGGCCGGGGGTGGCCGGCGCGCCGCCGTCGCGCATCCGGCGCAGCAACCAGGCCAGCGTGCCGCCGAACGCCGGGCGGATCCCGCGCAGCCGCAGCTCGACGCCGTGCCGGGCGCACTCGGTGACCAGCGCCCGGGCGTCCACGAACAACCGTGGGTCGTGGATGCCCCGGGGCACGGTGGGCAGCCGCTCGCCGATCTCCACCGCGATCAGGCGGGCCAGCAGGGTGTCGTTCAGGGTGTCCAGCACCAGCAGGCCGCCCGGCCGCAGCAGCCGGCACGCCTCGGCGACCGCGCGCCGCCAGTCCGGTACGTGTTCCAGCATCTCACCGGCGGAGACCACGTCCGCGCAGCAGTCGGCGAGCGGGACCGCGGTCGCGTCGGCGTTGAGCACGGTCACGCCGTGCGTGGCGGCCTGGTCGAGGGCGGACCGGGTCAGGTCCACCCCGACGTGCCGGTAGCCCTTGCCGACCAGGTGCGGGGCGAGCAGCCCGGCCCCGCAGCCGAGGTCGACCAGCAGGGCGTCCTTCCTGGGCGCCGGGGGCACCAGCGCGGCGCGGGCTCGGGCCAGCCAGTGCAGCATCGCGAACGCGCCGTCCGGACGCCACCACTCGTCGGCCAGGTCGTCGTACTGCCGAGGGTCGTTGGGCGGCAGCGCCCGGGGCGGGATGGTCACCGGGGCGGCAGCACACATGCACCGAGCGTGGCACGACTCCCGGGTAACGACCAGACTTCCCTTATGTCGTCGTCGGTGTTAGGGCTGCTCAAGGCAAGCCATCCGGAACCGGCCGCCGCGGTCACCGTGGTGGCCGGGCTGCTGGCGGCCGGGGTCGGGCACGGTCCGGTCGGGATAGTCGCCGTGGTGGGCACCGTGCTGGCCAGCCAACTCGCGGTCGGCTGGAGCAACGACCTGATCGACGCCGACCGGGACGCCGCGGTGGGGCGTACCGACAAACCGGCGGCCACGGGCACGGTCCACCGGCGGACCCTCGCCCGCGCCGCCGTCGCGGCCGCCGCCGCCACCCCGCTGGTCGCGCTGACCACGAACGGCGCGGCGGCGCTCTGCGCCACCCTGGGGCTGCTCTCGGCGCTGCTCTACAACCGGCCGCTGAAGTCGACCCCGGTCTCGGTGCTGCCGTACGCGGTCTCCTTCGGCGCGCTGCCGGCCTTCGTGGTGCTGGCCCTGCCCGGCACGCCCGCCCCGCCGGTCTGGCTGGTGGCCGCCGCGGCCTGCCTCGGCGCCGGGGCGCACTTCGCCAACGTGCTGCCCGACCTGGCCGACGACGCGCAAACCGGGGTGCGCGGATTGCCGCACCGGCTCGGCCCGGCCGGCAGCCGGGTCGCCGCCGCCGGGCTGCTGCTCGCCGCGACCGTCACCCTGGTCGTCGGGCCGCCCGGGCCGCCGTCCTGGGCGGGCCTGTCGGCGGTCGCGGCCGCCGTCCTGGTTCCCGCCGTCGGCGGGTACGCGGGCCGCGCCGCGACCCGCAGCGGGGGCCGGCCGGTGGCCGTCTTCCGGGCGGTCATGGTGGTGGCGCTGATCGATGTGGTGCTGCTGGTGGCGAGCGGTCGGGTGGTGTGACGGATCACCGGGAAGGTGGCATTACCGGGTCGGCGTGCGGCCCTCGATCAGCCCCAACTACGCTGGAGCGCGGTCTGCGCGGGTATGGCCAGCCCGGACCCGGCGTACAGCCGGGTGGGGATCGTGACGAGGAGGACCGACGTGACGCGCTCGATCAGGGGTTCCCGGAGGGCGGCCCTGCTGCTGGCCGGTACGGCGGCGGCGACCAGCCTGCTGCTGTCCGGGTGTGGCGCCGGCCAGATCGCCGAGACGTCCGTCAAGATCCCGTCGGTGCAGGGCGTCAACGTCCAGACCGCCGACAACCTCTACAAGGTGCGCGGCCTGTACGTGCAGTACCCGGGCGGCAAGGGCTACCAGGCCGGCGCGAACGCGCCGATCAACGTCCTGCTCTACAACGACAGCAAGTCCCCGGTCACGGTGACCGTCAGCACCGACAGCGCCAGGGAGATCCTGCTCAGCGGCACGGCGCAGAGCGGTGGCCCGTCGGTCGCCCCAACCGGCTCGCCCACCGAGCCGGCCACCGCGTCGCCGACCGCCAGCAACCCGAGCGCCTCGCCGAGCCAGTCCCTCGGCACCTCCGAGTCGCCCTCGGCCAGCCCGTCGGCCTCGCCGAGCGAGTCGGCCCCCGCCGGCGGGCCGGCCCGGATCGAGATCCCGGCCAACGGCTACGTCCAGCTGAACAGCACCAACGGCCAGTTCCTCCAGCTCGTCGGCCTGAACGACAAGCTGCTCACCGGCCAGGTGGTCAACCTGACCTTCGACTTCGGCAACGGCAAGGTCGTCAAGACCGCGGCCCCGGTCGGCGTCCCGCTGACCCCGGCTCCGGCCCCGTCACAGGTGGTCCACCCCCGCGAGGAGGCGGGCGCCGACGGCGGTGACGAGGGTGACGGCCACAGCTGATCCACCGACCCGCTTCGACGACACCGCCGGTGTGGCCAGCGCCACGCCGGCGGTGTCGCCGTTTCGGGGTGGGCTTTCGTCGTACCGCCCGGTTAGCGTCCGGGGGTGAGCACCTCCCGATCGACCTCCTCCCGCACCCCCGCCGCGACCGGCCGGAGCCGGGGCGCCGCCCGCGAGCCGCGCCCGGCGTACGAGTGCGACGCCTGCGGCCACCAGCCGCCCAAGTGGGTCGGGCGCTGTCCCGAGTGCGGCGAGTGGGGCTCGGTGGTCGAGTGCACGCTGACCGGCCCGATGGTCTCCGGCCGGGTGGTCAGCTCGCGGATGCCCACCGAGCCGGCCCGTCCGATCGCCACCATCAGCGCGGCACCGGCCCGGGCCCGGCCGACCGGGGTCAGTGAGCTCGACCGGGTGCTCGGCGGCGGCCTGGTCCCCGGCGCGGTGGTGCTGCTCGCCGGCGAGCCCGGGGTCGGCAAGTCCACCCTGCTGCTCGACGTGGCCCAGCAGTGGGCGGCGGGCGCGGGCAGCCCTTCCCTGGTGGTCAGCGGCGAGGAGTCGGTCAGCCAGGTGCGGCTGCGCGCCGAGCGGATGGGCACCCTGCACGACCAGCTCTACCTCGCCGCCGAGAGCGACCTGTCGGCCGTGCTCGGCCATCTCGACGCGGTCAAGCCCGGGCTGCTGGTGCTCGACTCGGTGCAGACCATCTCCACCACCGGCACCGAGGGCGTGCCGGGCGGGGTGACCCAGGTCCGGGCGATCACCGCGGCGCTGGTGGCGGTCGCCAAGGAACGCGGTATCGCCACCGTGCTGGTCGGTCACGTGACCAAGGACGGCCAGGTCGCCGGCCCGCGGGTGCTGGAGCACCTGGTCGACGTGGTGCTGCACTTCGAGGGCGACAAGCACTCCTCTCTCCGAATGGTCCGGGGCGTGAAGAACCGGTTCGGCGCGGCCGACGAGGTGGGCTGCTTCGAGATGCACGAAGGCGGCATCAGCAGCCTGGCCGACCCGTCCGGGCTCTTCCTGACCCGCTACTCCGAGCCGGTGCCGGGCACCTGCGTGACGGTGGCCATGGAGGGGCGGCGGGCGCTGGTGACCGAGGTGCAGGCGCTGATCGGTGCCACCGTGGCCGGTTCCCCCCGGCGGACGGTCTCCGGGCTGGACGGGGCGCGGCTGGCCATGGTGCTGGCGGTGCTCCAGCGGCGTACCGAGCGGCTGACCCTGCACGACCGGGAGGTCTTCGCCGCCACCGTGGGCGGCATCCGGGTGGTGGAGCCGGCCGCCGACCTGGCCGTCGCGCTCGCGGTCGCCTCCGGCGGCCTCAACCTGGCCCTCAACCCGCACCTGGTGGCGATCGGCGAGGTCGGCCTCACCGGCGAGGTACGCCGGATCGGCGCGGTCCCCCGGCGACTCGCCGAGGCGGCCCGGCTCGGCTTCCGGCTGGCCCTGGTGCCACCGGGCTGCGGCCCGGGCAGCAGCGGAGTGGCGCCGGAGAACATGCGGGTGATCGAGGTCACCGACGTGCGCGGGGCCCTCCAGGCCGCCGCCCGGGCCTCCGCGGAGTGATCGACGGTGAAGGGCCGGCGGGACGGTTTCGGACAGTCGACGCGCGGGGTCGAGGACCGGCGGAGCCGGACATCGTGACACATCACAGTAACCACGAGAGCACCCACCGCACGGCAGTCCGTAGACTGTGCCCGTGCCGATCGACCGCGATGCCACCAAGCCCGCCGCGGCGACGCCGCATGCCCGCACCGGCGCCGTGGGCTCCCCCGCCCGTCCGATCAGCGTGAGCGTCACCGGAGGTGTCGGCGGGGCCGGCGGCGACCCGCTGCGGGCCAACCTCGCGCTGATGGCGCCGGGCACCGCGCTGCGCGACGGTCTCGAGCGCATCCTGCGCGGCCGCACCGGCGCGCTGATCGTCCTCGGCTACGACAAGGTGGTCGACTCGATCTGCACCGGCGGCTTCCCGATGGATGTGGAGTTCTCCGCCACCCGGGTCCGCGAGCTGTGCAAGATGGACGGCGCCGTGGTGCTCTCCAGCGACGGCACCCGGATCGTGCAGGCCGGCGTGCACCTGATGCCGGACCCGTCCATCCCCACCGAGGAGTCCGGCACCCGGCACCGCACCGCCGAGCGGGTGGCCCGGCAGACCGGCTACCCGGTCATCTCGGTGAGCCAGTCGATGCGGATCATCAGCCTCTACGTCAACGGCCAGCGGCACGTGCTGGACGACTCGGCGGCGATCCTGTCCCGAGCCAACCAGGCCCTGGCCACGCTGGAGCGGTACAAGCTCCGGCTGGACGAGGTCTCCGGCACCCTCTCCGCCTTGGAGATCGAGGATCTGGTCACCGTCCGCGACGCGGTCTCGGTGGTGCAGCGGCTGGAGATGGTCCGCCGAATCGCCGACGAGATCGCCGGGTACGTGGTGGAGCTGGGCACGGACGGCCGCCTGCTCGCCCTCCAGCTCGACGAGCTGATGGCCGGCGTGGACGCCGATCGCACCCTGGTCATCCGGGACTACCTCCCCGTCGGCCGGAAGTCGCGCACCCTCGACGAGGCGCTGGTCGAGCTGGACCTGCTCAGCGCCACCGAGCTGATCGACCTGGTCGCGGTGGCCAAGGCCATCGGCTACCCGTCCGCCTCCGACGCCCTGGACGCGGCGGTCAGCCCGCGCGGCTTCCGCCTGCTGGCCAAGGTGCCCCGGCTCCCCACGGCCGTGGTGGACCGGCTGGTGGTGCACTTCGGCAGCCTCCAGCGGCTGCTCGGCGCGACCGTGGAGGATCTCCAGGCGGTCGAGGGAGTCGGTGACGCCCGGGCCCGGGGTGTCCGCGAGGGGCTGTCCCGGCTCGCCGAGGCGTCCATCCTGGAGCGCTACGTCTGACCCGTCCCGGCGTGCCGGCCGATCCGGTCGCGGTCAGTTGGTGATGGTGAGCTTCACCGGCTCGCTGAGCTTGGTGCCCACCCGGGCGAACACCTGGTACGTGCCGGCCGCGGCGTATGCGCCGTTGGCGAGGCCGTTGGCGCACTTCGTGCTCGCCCGGCCGTTCCAGCCCAGCTCGTAGGAGCGCTCGAAGTCCGGCGTGAACGACTGCACGTCCGAGCCCTTGCCGGTGCCGCAGGTGTCCGAGGACCAGATCTTCTCCGCCCCGGACTTCACGAAGAGTTCCTGGAGGTCGGCTCCGACGTCCCGGCTGCAGGTACGGTTCGACACGTTCTGGATCTTGAGGCGGAGGGTGACCACGGTGCCCCGCTGCGCGGTGGACGGCACCGCCACCGGGGTCACCTTGATCTCCGAGTCGGTGCAGGTGCCGTCGCCGGCCACCGGCGCGGCCGGCGCGCCGCCGGTGTCGTCCGTCCCGCTGCCGCCGCCCGCCGGCGCGCTCTGGCCGCCGTCCGAGCCGCCGGAATTCCCGCCGGAGTCGTCCGGCGTGGCGGACGGGCTGCTGGACTGCGGGGTCAGCACCGTACCGGTCGGACCCGGCGCCGCCGTGGCGGACGGCGAGGCTCCGGTGCCGGTCATGTTCGGGTCCGGGCGGGAGCACGAGTAGAGCAGGACAATCAGGAAGAGCAGCCCGGCTCCGAGTACGACGGCGCGACGCCGCCAGTACACGGCGGGAGGCAGGGGGCCGACCGTCAGACGCATGATGCGTTCACCGTAGCCGCGTACCGCGCCGGTCGGGGGTGCGACGCGCCGGTGGCTCGCCTGGCACTCACCCCTCTGCTCCACTGTGGAGGGTACGGGCCACCGCGCGGCACAGCCGACCACGCCCGGTCAGAGATAGACCTTGCGCTGGTAGACGGCGTGTGCCCCGGCCACTCGGTCGAGGAAGAGCAGGCCGGCGCAGTGGTCGATCTCGTGCTGGAGCGCCCGCGCCTCGAACCCGTCGGTGACCAGCCGGACCGGGGCCCCGGTGCCCGGCAGCATCCCTTCGACCACCAGGCGGCTGGCCCGCTTCACGTCACCGGTCAGGTCGGGCACCGACATGCAGCCCTCCCGCCCGGCCTTCCAGCGGGTCGCCTCCACCACCTTGGCGTTGCAGAGCACGAAGGCGCCGTGCACGGTCACCGCCTTCGGGTGGCCGGTCACGTCCACCGCGAAGACCTGGGCGCTCACTCCGACCTGCGGCGCCGCCAGGCCGACACAGCCCGGCGAGACCCGCATGGTGGCGACCAGGTCCGCCGCGAGGCGGACCACCTCGTCCGACTTCGGATCCACCTCCGGTCCGGGGCGGCTGAGCACCGGGTCGGGGGCGGACACCACGGGGCGTACCTCGCCGGGCAGGGCCAGCGCCTCGGGGACCCACCCGCCCAGGCCCGCGTACTCCGCCGTCACAGCAGATCCGTGTCCGCGAGCCGGAGGCTGACGCCCACGCCCAGCTCGGCAGCGGTACGGGCGAGCCGGCCGGCCACCTCGTCGGAGCTGCCCGGCGGCAACTCCACCTCCGCGACCACCACGTAGAGCGACCCGGTCAGCCGGGTGCTCAGATCGGTGACGTTGCCGCCCGCGTCGGCCAGCGCCCGGGTCATCGCCGCCACGATGCCCATCCGGTCCGCGCCGTGCACCGCCATCACGTACGGCTCGCCGGCCGGCTCGATCGCCCCGTCGGGGGTGACCGCGCGTACGGTGGCCAGCAGCTGGCCGTCGGCGGCGAGCGGGGCCAGCGCGGCCTCGACGTCCGCGGCGGCCGGGCCGACGCAGATCAGGGTCATCGCGAAGTGCCCCCGCAACCGGGTCATCGTGGAGTCGGTGAGGTTCGCGCCGAGCCGCGCGAGGGCCTCGGCGACGTCGGCCACGATGCCCGGCCGGTCCCGGCCGATGACGGTGATCGCGAGCTCGTTCATCCGGACATTCTGCCGTCTCAACCGTGGTCGGCCGCGTGGGCCCGCCGGGCCCGCCCATCCTGCGGGAAAGCCGCCCGTGACATCATCGGCAACGCGATGACTGAGCCCACGTTCGCCACCCTGGTCAGCCGCTGGTACGAGCGGAA
>NZ_JAPDPH010000069.1 GCF_026013475.1 Micromonospora yasonensis
CACTATCTGCTGACGGCGGCGGGCGAGCGGATCCGCGCATCCGGCCCGCCACCACGCACTACCCAGACACCCGCACCGTGGCCACTTACCGCGGCAGCCACCCTCGCTGCCCTACCCTACGCGCCCAAACCGACGCCGTAGGTGGCCTGGCCAGACGCAGACGCCACCCACGCCGTTGCTGCCGAGTGCGGCGACATGCGTCGCCCCGCGACACCGAGCCAAGCCGCCGAGCAGCGGCGCGCGAGATTACCTGGCCTCATTCCAGAGCTGGGTGCTCGGTGGGTGCTCGCACACCAAGGCCCAAAACCGACAAATGCCAGCGGCAAGAGCAACCCGAGACAGTGATGCCGGGCTATTTTCCCAGTTCAAACGTGGGCCGCCGGGGACTCGAACCCCGAACCTAAGGATTAAAAGTCCTCAGCTCTGCCAATTGAGCTAGCGGCCCGCCGAGCCACAAGGCTACCCGAGCCCGTGCCCGCTCGGCGCACGGCTTTCCCGGTGCGCTTTCGAACGTCAAGCGGTACGGGTCGGGCCAGTCGGTGTCGGTCGGAGTCACCGGAAGCCCAACGCCGACCCCAGCCAGGGGACGAGAGCCGGGTGGCGCTGGGCGACGCGCGGACCGACGGGGCGGACAAGGGTGGCTCGGGCGCTCGCGCGCTGGTGGTGCCGTGGCCGCCGGCACTCCGCCACGCGGCTGGACGGCGGAGCCGGCCGCCGGGTCGGTTGACAGCCGGCAGGGAAGGCGGGTTCATGAGTCCTCGTGGTGCTGGTGGCCTTTGGCGGCGCAGTCGCGCCAGATGCGGGACAGGTGCCGGGTCATTCTGGCGGTGGCGGGGTGGCCGGGGTGTTCGCGTCGGTGGGTGGTGATGGTGTCGGCGAGGAGGGTGCGGGCGGCTTGGCAGTGGCCGAGGGCGTGCAGGACGAGGGCGATGGTGGCGTGGACGGCGAGCGTTCGCGGGCCCTGGCGGCCTTCAATTTTGCTGAGGTGGTCGGCGAGCTGCCGGTAGAGGTGGTACGCGCGTTGGTGGTGGCCGGCGCGCCGGTGGGCGGTGGCGTGGAGGTGCAGGGCGTGGAGGCTACGTGGGTGGGTGGGCCCGTGGAGGTGAGTGGTGGCGTGGTGGGCGTAGGTGGCCCAGGTGATGGCGTCGGTGGGGTGGCCGAGGCGGAGTTGCAGTTCCGCCAGGCGCGCGGCGGCTTCGGCGTGTAGCGGGTGGGCTGGGGCGGTGGCGGGGTCGACGCCGGTGAGGCTGTCGTGCAGGAGTTGCCGGGCGCGTAGCGGGTCGTTGAGCGCGAGGTTTCGAGCGGTGGCGACACGCTGTACGCGTTTGGCGTCGAGCTGGTCGGCGACGGGTCTGGGTGCGGCGCGCCAGGTGAGGGTGATGTCGGTGGGGTTGGCGCCGACGGTGACGCGGGCGAGGACGCGGTGGGCGTGGACGGCGGCCAGGTGTGGCAGCGTTGGCGCGCCGGTGGCGGGGATGAGCTGAGCCGCGTGTCGCAGGATGGTCCGACCGACAGTGTGGGCGATGGCCGCAGCATCAACCGGCCGCGGCCGGCAATCCTGCTGGCACTGGTAGCCCTGCCCAGGCCCGTGCCGCTCGACGCAGGCCATCGGTTGGTGGCAGAACCTGCAGTGCAACAGTCCCGGCGGCAGGTACGTCTCCCCCGGGTCGGCGGTGCCTGGGACCTGCCTGCCTGGCTCGGGCGGGCGTGGGGCGCTGGCTTTGGTGATCCACTTCTGGACCAGGCGCGGGTCGAGGTTCATCTGACGGGCGACGCTGGTGACCGCGCCGTACGCCCTGACTTGGCGGGCTTCCGCGACCCGCTGCACGACGGCGTCGATCAGGTCTGGAGGGTATTTGCTGGGGAAGGGCATGATCCGCGTTGTCGGTTGGGGGTGTCGGTGGTCAGCTGCCGGGTGCGTATCCCGTCGGCCTGACTTGTGACGGGGATGCTGCAGCTAGACATGAAAGTTCTGCCAGCGGTTGTCGACCAGGCGGGACGGGTTGATCGGCATGCCGCTGCTGCGGTGAGCGTTGCACCGCATGGGGTGCAGGGCCGGGCCGCCGGGCAGGGCGATCGCCGGTCGGGGTGTGTAGCCGTGCCGGGCCAGCAGGTGCTCCACGCCTGCGAAGACGGTGGTCCAAGACGGTAGGCCGATGCAGTCGAGGCGGCTGCGGTGGTGGGCCAGCAGCGCCGCTCCGCGGCCGGTCTGCTGAGCGTCGGGACGGACGGCGAGGAACGCGAGGTGATAGTGCGGCTCGGTCGGCTGCGCCTCAGCCAGGAGCGCGTCCAGCAGGTCGAAGCGGTCGGCGTGGCCTCCGGCGGCGCCGGTGAGGCGGGTGCGGTAGTTGGCCGGTGGTGGGATGGGCCGGTAGCGGTGGAAGCCGACGGCGGCGGCGGTCAGGTCGTCAGTGAGGTGGATGTCGCCGTAGAACATCGCGTGCTCCACCCAGATTCCGACGACATCGGCCAGCACCTGGCGCCGTTTTGCGGAGTCGGGTGCCAGCCACGCCGCGAGGGGGCTGGGGTGCAGGGCATCCGCGATCAGCGCGGCGACCCGGTCCTTGTCCGCCCAGCGGGCAGTGCGGATATGCACAGCGGCCTCCATCGGATTTGATGTCCTTGTGGTCTCGGTTCAGCGGTACGTCGCAGTGGCGAGGTCACCGACCGCCGCGTCGAGGGCGGTGGTGATGTCCCGCACCGACCGGTGGTGCTGGCCGGCAATGGCTTTCAGGTGCTCCGTCACGGCAGCGCTGTCGTCGTTGAGGTAGAGGTGGGTCGTCAGCCCGAGGGTGGCGACGAGGCCGGCGAGCGCGGCGGTGTGGTTGTCGGGCTGCTCCCGGCCGAGCGCGACATATCGCAGCCGGGCGCGGGCAACGACCGCCCACTTACTGTCCGTCGCAAGGTAGGTGTCGGTGCGGGCAAGGCCGCCGAGGCGCCGACGGGCGGTCTGCCGGAGGATCCCGGCGGCGACGAGACCGGCGCGGGTGCGCTCGTACAGGTCGTCGGCGAAGCCGCGCAGGAATACCTTCACCGGCGGCGCGCTGCGCCCGTAGCGGATGGCGGCGATGGCGGTGTCGGCGATCAGGTCCCCGACTGGCTGGTCGGTGTGCAAGCGAAGCCAGCGTTCGCCGGCCGGGCGGTCGTCATTCGGGTCGAGGCTGATCCGCTCGGCCAGGAACAGGTCGATCAGGACCGCGCCGGCCAGCCCGAGCGCCAATGCATGCCGGTGGATGTGCAGGCTGCCGGTGTCGTCGTCGTGGCCGAGCAGGAACAGCTCATCGCGCAGCGGCAAGCGGGGGATAGTCATCAGCCTCGGCCCCTACCGGAGCCCGGCGGCGAGCTGCCGCAGCCGGGCGTGCACGCCGCCGTAGGCGGGTTCGGGCGTGGGGAGCAGGGTCTTGTCGACCGCGGCGAGGATGGTGTAGTTGGGGTCGCACACGTTGCCGATCGGCGCCCGCCCCACCTGAGAGACGAACTGGTAGGCGTCCAGCGTCTCCAAACCGGTCAGGGAACCCACCCAGCCGACCAGGTCGTGGTGGGCGATCCGGTAGGCGTCCTCCAGAGGGCGGGCGCAGCCGATCGACATGATCGTCGCGTCGGTTTCCAGGCGCGGCCATACCGTCGGAATACCCTTGATCACCTCAACCGCGAGGGTTGTGGTGGTAGCGATCTCGACACCCACGCCGCAGGCCTCGCCTTCGCCCTGGCGGGCGTGGCCGTCGCCGAGGGCGAGCATCGCCCCATGCACGTTCACCCCGAGGTAGAGGGTGGTGCCGGCGCAAAGTTGCGGGGTGTCGAGGTTCCCGCCGTGGGCGTCCGGGACGATCGTGGAGCGGGCCTCGAACCCGCCAGGGGCCACCCCGATCGTGCCGATCATCGCCTCCAGGGGCAGCGCCACGGTGTGGTCGGTTTCGGTGGCCTGGAACCGCACACTTCCCGCCTGCCGGTCGATCTCATACACCCACACCCGCTCCTCCAACGGCGGCTGCAGCGTGGCCGTATGCGAGGTCGACGTGAGGGCCCCGAAGTGCGGGAACGTCGACGACACACCCCAGTCACGCGCCGGTGTGATGGAGGCGAGGTGGATGGCGAGGGTGTCGCCGGGCTCGGCGTCCTCGACGAAGAACGGCCCCGACACTGGGTTGAGGTAGGGCATGCGGCACACCTGCGACGGCAGATCCGCCGGTCCCCGCACGAGGCCGCCGAAACAGTCCTCCGTGAAGACCTCGAGTACGTCGCCGGAGCGCAGGTGGGCGACCGGCATGCGTCCGCCGAAGGTGTAGGCGAGCTCGTCTCTCGCCGGACGGTAGGTGATCTTCTCCATGCTGCTCACACCCGCTCCACGTCACGCTGCAGCGGCGCGGGCGCCAGCCCGGACAGGACCGGCCTACGACCCGTGGCGTACAGGCCTGCAAGCACGAGCACGCCAAGGGCGAGCCACGCCAGGCCCAAGCGCTGGGCGGCGATGTTGGCGTTGACCACCACATAGGCCAAGATCGCGAAGCCGACCGCGGGCATCACCAAATGCGCCCACCAGTTGCCGGTGCGCTGGCGGATGAGGTGGTGCACGACCACGGAGACGTGCAGGACCAGGAAAGCGACCATCGCCCCGAAGTTGATCAACGACGACAACAGCGTGATCCCATCCGAGCGGGTAGCCATGTACAGGCCCAGGGCGAGGGACACGGCGCCGGTGAGCAGGGTCGCGTTGATCGGCACACTGCGACGGATCGAGACCTTCGCCAGGAAGGCGGGTAGCTGCCGGTCGCGGGCCATCGCGTACAACAGCCGGGAGGTGGCGACCTGGGCGACCATCGAGTTCGGCAGACCCCACGCGATCGCCGTCGCCACCGCGCACAGGGTCGCCAGCCAGCCCCCGCCGGCCACCTGGGCGGCGTCGTAGAAAGCGGTCCCGTTCGGATCACCATCGGCCAGCAGCCCGGACGGGTTGGGGACGAGCATCGCGGCCAGCCACGTCTGCGCGATGAACAACACCCCTGCGAGGATCAGCACAGCGGCCATTGCCCGGCCGATCTGCCGGGAACCGCCCTTCGCCTCCTCAGCCAGCATGCTGATCCCGTCGAAGCCCAGGAAGCTGAGCACGGCGATCGACACCGCCCCCGCCACCACCGACCACGTGAACGTTTCGGAGTTGTAGAACGCCTCCCAGCTGAACCGGCCTCTCCCGGAGGCGATCGCCCAGCCGGCGACGGCGATGAAGATCGCCAGGACGATCAGCTCGCCGACCAGCATCACCCGAGTGACCACCGCGGTCATACGGATCCCGACCGAGTTGACGACCGTGTTGACCGCGACGAAGCCCAACAGCCACACCCACACCCACACCGGCGCCGCGGGCACGGTCGTGTGCATCGCCACCGACGCCACCAGATACAACAACCCCGGCACGAGCACGTAGTCCAGCAGGATCACCCAACCGGCGAGGAAGCCCACCGGCGGGCTGATGCCCCGGCCCGCGTAGTTGTAGACACTGCCCGACATCGGAAACGCCCGGACCATCTGCGCGTACGAGAACGCCGTGAAGACCAGGGCCACCACACCGATCGCGTACGCCAGGGCAACCATCCCGCCCGAGCCGGCGTACACGCTGCCGAAGATCGCCATCGGCGCGATCGGCACCATATAGACCAGCCCATACGCGATCAGGTCTCGAAGCCGTAGCCTCCGGTCCAGTTCCTGTCGGTAGCCATAACGGGTTAATTCGTTCTGCTCGTACATCCAGCAACCTCCTATTCAGGGGCAAGCCCGGCGCGAATTCGAGAACACGCCTCGGAGCTCTAGGACGCGTTCATAGGGACTGCCTTCGACCAGCCTGGCCACCCGGCCCACCTTGGGCAGCGCCGGCTGGGCATTGACGATTGCGTGATCACGACGGGCCAGCACAGCCCACGGTGAGGGCTCACCGTGGGCCCCCACGGTGGGCTGGCCCAGCCGCATCGCCAGCGTGAAGGTGGACATCGGCCGCCGTCGAAATAGTTCCGGCGGTTTGCCATTGGGAGGTTGGCCTTGCGTGTCTCAGCGATGACATCTGATCCGGCGCCGTGGGAGTGGGAGTTCGACTGGCACCTGACGAACCGCTGCAACTTCTTCTGCGAGTACTGCCATCCGCAGATTCGCTACGTGCTGAACAAAAAGCACCTGAACGAACCGGATCCTGCGCTGGTAGTCCAGCGGTTCGAGGACCTCAACCGCACATGCCTCGTGCACATGTCGGGCGGGGAGCCGTTCCTGTTCCCCGGTTTCGTGGAGCTCTGCGCCGGGCTGACCCGACGCAACTGGATCAGCATCAACACCAACCTGGCATCGCCGGAGTTGGTCGCCCGATTCGCCGCCGAGGTGGACCCCTCGCGCGTGGCGAAGATCGTCGCGGCCCTGCACGTACCGGAACGTGAGCGGCTCGGGTTGCCGCTGGGTGAGTACGCCGAGTCATTCCGCATCCTGCGCGGTGCCGGGTTCGATGTGGTGGCACTCTACGTACTGTTCCCGCCGCTGCTGCCCAGACTTCGTGAGGACCTCGCCGCGCTGGCCGCGTTGGGCGTGGAGCCATTGCGCGCCAAGGTGTTCAAGGGCGTCTACGAAGGTCGCCGATACCCAGAGTCGTACACCGACCCGGAACGGCAGCTGATCCTGGCGAACTCCGGCGAGTACCACTTCAACCGGCCATACCTCGACGGGATGCTTGCCTTCCGCGGCCAGCCCTGCACCGCAGGCACGACCTCCTTCAAGGTGACCGTGACAGGCGAGGTACGGCGATGCGCATCGGTGCCGACCAGCTACGGAAACCTCTACGACGGCACCTTCCAACCCGCCGCCGTACCGGAGCCCTGTCCCGCGAGACGTGTCCTCGTTCTGTCGCAGTGCATGGCGTACCTCGTCGACCCGCCGCAACCTGCGGCCTCCGCCACCGCCGCACGCCCGTGAGTAGGAGAGGAGGAAGCGCAATGCGAGTCATCACAAGTCTCGGAGCGGACCATCCCGATCGCGCGCCATTCGATGCAGCGGAGCGCAAGGGCATCGGGCACCCCGACAGCCTCGCGGACCTCGTGGCCGACAGCTTCTCCCGTCGCTACTCCACAACCTGCCGTAAGCGGTTCGGCGCGGTGCCAAACCATTGGGTGGACAAGGTGACGCTGGTGGGAGCGGCTGCTGATGTCCGCTTTGGCGGCTACGACATTCGCAAGCCCGTCGACTGCTACCTGTTCGGCAAGCTCACGGATCGGATCGACGGCATCGAGGTGCCTATTGCCGAGCTGTTCGATGACACGGTCCGAGCCGTGCTCGCGGACGCGTTGGATGACCGGGCAGTCCTCGATCACCTGCGGATGCATGTGAACAACACCGCCGGCACGGCTGTGGACCACGACGCGCAGTTCTACCAGCCTCGTACGGCCGCTGCCATCAGCCAGGTCCTCGTGAGTGAGTCGGTCGCCAACGACACCGTTCTGTGCGCCGGCACGAGCATCCAGGGCCTTGCGGCACAGACCGCAGTATGGCTGGAAACGCTGTTGACCAGCGTCGCTTTCCGCAGCCGATACATGACCGGCACCGACGTCAAGGTCATGGTGGTCAGGAACGGCAGCGAGATCGAGGTGACCGCCGCCGTGCCATTTCACCCGGGGAACACCGAGAGTTGGTCGGCGTACCGCACGGCGCTCAACGCGGTCCACGATGAGATCGCGGGGGACCTCAAGCGGTTCCTCGACGAGACACCAGCCGCGTTGTCCCTGGGACGGCTATCGCTGAACACCAAGGACGTGCCGGGCCGGGGCTATCTCGCTCCTTTCGGCACCTCCCTGGGCAAGGGCGACTGCGGCGCAGTCGGTCGAGGCAACCGGTACAACGGGGCGATCGAGCCGCTCCGGCCCTCCAGCGGTGAAGCACCCGCGGGCAAGAATCCCATTCACCACGTCGGCAAGATCTACACGGCGGTGGCCGACGACCTCGCCCGACGCATTCTGACCGAACTCGGCATCTACGCGGAAGTCGTCATCGCCGCACGCAACGGCGATCAACTCGACGAACCGGCGTACGTTCTCATCCGATCCGAGGCACCGGTAGGCGCCGCCGGCGAGGCACTGGCTCGGGAGGCGGTCAAAACTGCCACGAGCTACTACGAGCGGTTCTTGACGACCGACCCGGTAAGCCGCTTCCGCGAGGCGAGGCAGTCCTGATGGCGCCCCTGCTGGATGAGATCCACCTCCATCACCTCCACCAATTGCGCTGCCGCCCGGCCACTATCGACCAGGACGGGCTCCGGCTTGGGGATACGTACGTGATGTTCTTCGCCGAGTCCGAGTTGATGGCCGAGCACGCCTGCAGGCTGATCGGAGACCGACCGGGGGCCGACGTGCTGGAGGTCGGCCTCGGCCTGGGTGTGTTCGCCCAGCAGCTCGCGCCGTTGCGACCCGCGAGCTACACAGCCGTCGAACCGCATCCGGCGGTCGTCGACCTCGTCGGGCCGAGGATCAGGGCGCAACTGCCGTGTCCCGTCAGCGTTGTCGTCCACCCCTGGCAGGTGCTCGACCTTGCCCCTGGCAGCGTCGACGCGATCATGTACGACACGTGGCCCCCCGACGGCCACGCTGACGCCGACTTCGCCACCTTTGTCGAGCACGTTGCGTTACCGGCGTTGCGGCCCAGCGGTCGGTTCAGCTTCTTCCACAGCGGTATTGAGCTGCCTGAGGCACGCGCGCGCGTGCTGGACGAGCACTTCCCCGGCTGGACCGCCACCAGGTTCACCGTGCCCCCGGGCCAACTACCCGCCGGTTGGACTAAGCCAACGGGCGACTTCCTCGTTCCGCTCGCGCAGAAGGGACATCGTTGATGCGGTCGCTCTCGATCAGCAGCTTCACGCGATCTCGTTTCCAGCGAGACGGCTACCTTGTCATCAACGAATTCGTCGATCATGGCATGCTGGCGCGCCTCCGCGCCGCCGCCGACGAGGCGTTTCAGCAGGTAGTAGATGGCACTCTCGCCGCGCGGGCCAAGCATCCCCGCCTCACCTGGTGGCGCCTGCCGGACGGACGCCCGTACGTCTTCAAGATCAAGCCGGTGCTGGATCTCGCGGCCGCTTTCACGGAGGCGACATTGAGTGACGCCCTCCGCAGTCTCGCCTCGGCGATTCTCGGCGCCGACGCCGTGCTGATGGAGGACAAGGTCACCTACAAGACAGCGCTAACCGATGAGGCCAGGTGGGCCGACCTGCCGGTTCTCGGCGAGGACGTCCGCAAGCACTCCGACGCCGCGTACTTCACCGCGCGAGGTTTCGGACGTGTGGTCACGGTAGCGCTGTGCCTCGACGACTGCCCGGCAGCCGCCGGTGCCCTGCGGGTGTGGCCGGGCAGCCATGAGCGCCCCATACGACACGAGCCGACGAGGAACCAGGGACCGGTCGTCGTGGACGAGGATGCGCCCGAGAAACACGCGGTGACTCTCGAGGCAGCTGCGGGAACGCTGCTGGCATGGGATGCCGCGCTCGTTCACGCCAGCGGCCCGAACAGCACCGGCAAACCACGCCGGCTGCTCGTTCTCGGCTACACGGCCAGTAGCGCGTGATGGCCGGGTCGGAACCGCAGGATCGGGCGGTCCTCGGGAGAAGACAGCTATCCGGCGAGGTGGTCGGTCAGCCCTACACGCAGCCGTACCCGTACTTCGGGCAGTGGGGTGAGGATCGCTGGCTTGTCGAACACCTCGTCATTCCCGCGGACGGAGTCTTCGTCGATGTCGGGGCGGGCGACGGGATCCGCGGAAGTAACAGCCTCTACTTCGAGACGCTGGGATGGACGGGGCTCTGCGTCGACCCTGATCCGCGGAATCAGGCGCCTCTGGGCAATCGCGAATGCGCCATCCGCTACTGCGCCGTCTCAAGCGCGTCCGGTGAGCAGACCTTCAGCATGTACGACCCAAAGCCCTCGTGGTCTGGCCTCGGTGACCGAGGCCACGGCTACACCATCACCACGGTCGACTGCCGTCGCCTCGAAGACCTGCTCGCCGAGGTCGGGATCGACCGGATCGACCTGCTGAGCATTGATGTCGAAGGTACGGAACTGGATGTCTGGTCGTCCTTCGATCCCGACCGTCACCGCCCAGGGATCGTCATCATCGAGTACGACAACAACCACCTAACCCGCAGCGAAGACCACATCCTTCGGGCCCTCGGGCCGCACCGCTTTGAGGCCCTACACCGAACTCCAGCCAATCTGATCCTTCGCGGGTTGGATGCCGAGAGCCAGCGACGGTGGCGCCATGCGGGATGAAGATTTCCTCGATGCGATCGGCCGCGCGATGCGACCCAAGGTGGCCGGCGAGAAGACGGTCGTGTTCTGCTCCCACGGCGCCGACGCGCCCCATTGGCGCCACCTTCTTGCTGCCGCGCAGACGGACGACGTCCTGGTCCTGGCCTTCGACGACAGCCTCGCCGCTTTGCTGAGCCCCTCGGGCAACCGGACCGCTGCTCAGCTACTCGCAGACCGGCACGCACTGCTCGCTACCCTGGCGACCGACTCGCCCCTGAGTACTCTCGTTGACCAATTCGATCCCGACCGGAAAGCAGTCCTCCTCATCACTGACCCGCTCAACCCGCCGGTAACCGGTGGCCGGCCGCGCCTCGGCGGTAAGCACCCGAGCTGGAGCTTCTTCGAGCACAAGAGCGTGGTGGACGTGCTGTGGGACTCCATCGGTCTAGCACGCGCCGAGTCGGCGGTGTACGACGAACCGACAGCGCTCTGGCGAGAGCTTTCCCCCCGCGGGTCCGATCTCGTCTACGCCGCCCAGCAGCACGGTGAGGAACCCTCCGCGGGCGGCGAAAACATCCGTTGGTCGAGCGCCGACTCCCCCAGGCGGGAAGACGACACGGTACGGCGACGGCGAGTGCGGGTCATGCCCATGCTCGCAGGCGCCCCCTGCCGCCTACACGGCGTGGTCCTCGTGGGGTCGACCATGGCCTTCACCCCGTTGGAGATCCTCGTGCCACGTCGGCCTGCCGACGGCGCCTTTCTCTGCGCCGGCACAGCGCCGATGCCCGAACTCGAACAGCCCCCGCTGCTCAAGTTGACCCGGTCAATCGGCGAGGCGCTGCGCGACCGCCTGGACTACCGTGGGGGGTTCTCCGTCGACGGGATCCTCACCCGAGACGGCTTCCGGCCCACCGACCTCAACACAAGGGTGACATCAGCCTTCGAGTCCGCTCCGCCGCCGCTGCGAGTCGCCGTGCACGCGAGCGCGCTTCTCGCCCAAGCAGGTCTCCCGGGAGCCGATGCCGTAGGGCTGGAGAAGCAGTCCCATTACGTCCTGAACAACCCGGCCGATCTCACCTTGCTCGCCGTCGTCGATAGACACGCAACGGCCGCGATGCGGCGAGTCCGCTGGAACGGCTCCACCCTCGTGCCGTGCGCCGTCGAAGAGGCGCACGGCACGATCGGCATCATTGCTGCACCGCGGGGAACCGTGCTGCGCATTCGGCTGCGAAGACAGCACCTGCCGGCGGGCATTTCACCGCAGGAGGCAGCAGTGCTGGCGTTCCGCGTGGCCGACGAACTGCTCGGCGCGGGACTCGGTGATCTGCAACCACCACCGAGTGCCCGCAGTGCCGCTCCCACTCAGCGGAGCGGCACGAGGTGAGCACTCGCTCTACGAGAGCCGATCGATGGCGGCCCGGATCCTGCCGACAGTGCGGTCCCGGCCGAGCACCTCCAACGACTCGAAGAGGGGCAGCCCCACCGTGCGGCCGGTAACCGCGACCCGAATCGGCGCCTGCGCCTTGCCCAGCTTCAACCCCCGCGCCGCTCCCAACTCCTCGACCGTGCGCTTGAGCGACTCGGCGTGCCATTCCACCGTCTGAAAGGCGACTGCCGCCTCGCCGAGCAGCGACAAGGCATCACCGGTCATAGCCTTGGCCCAGGCCGCGTCGTCAATGGCCGGATCTGACAGGAACAGGAAGTCGACCATCGCGACGATCTCGCTGAGCACCGCCACCCGGGTCTGCGCCAGCGGCGCGACGTTCGCAAACACCACCTCGTCGTAGTCCTCCGCCCGCCACGGGGCGTACTCGCCGCGCAGCCATGGCTGACAGGCCGAGATGAACTGCTCCGTGCTCAGGGCCCGGATGTAGTCGCCGTTGAAGGCCCGCAGCTTCTTCACGTCGAAGAAGGCCGGGGAGGGGTTGACATCTGCCATCCGGAACTCGGCCACGATGTCGTCCCAGGGGACGATCTCCCGGTCACCGGAGGGTGCCCAACCGAGCAGCATCAGGTAGTTGCGCATCGCCTCGGCCAGGTATCCCTCGGCCCGGAAGTCCTCCAACGCGACCCGGTCCCGGCGCTTGGACAGCTTCTGCCGCTTCTCGTTGACCAGGATCGGCGCGTGCGCCCACATCGGCGGCTCCTGCCCGAGCGCCTCCCACAGCAACTGCTGCTTCGGGGTGTTGGGCAGGTGCTCCTCTGCCCGGATTACATGAGTGATCCCCATGACCATGTCATCGACGACGTTCGCCAGCAGGAACACTGGCGAGCCGTCGCCACGTGCGATGACGAAGTCCTCGATCGTCGCGTTGTCGAACGTGGGCTCGCCGCGCACCATGTCCCGCACGACCGTCTGGCCCTCGTCCGGCGTCCGGAATCGCACCGCGCTGCCCGGGGCGGCGACCAGGCCGCGGTCCCGGCAGTAGCCGTCGTAGCCCTTGTGCTCGCTGCCGGTGCGCTCCACCACCTGGGCTCTCACACAGTCGCAGTAGTAGGCCTGGCCTGCCGCGAGGAGCTTGGCGATGGCATCGCGATGGTGCTGAACATAGGCGGACTGGAACAGCGGCCCCTCATACTCGTCTGGGCCGACGCCGAGCCACGCCATCGCGTCGATGATGCCCTGCACCCACTCCGGCCGGCTGCGTTCGGCGTCCGTGTCCTCGATCCGCAGCACCAGCACGCCGCCGGACTGCTTCGCCAGTACCCAGTTGTAGAGCAGCGAGCGCGCGTTGCCGACGTGGAACATCCCGGTCGGCGACGGGGCGAATCGAACGCGAACTACCGAGTTTGCCGATGCCATGCACGCAGCGTACCGATACATTCCAGTCGCTTGATCGCATATCCCGGCGCAGTTTCACAGGCCCCGTGGCGACGGCTGGGCGAACGTGAGCGACCGCCACAGCGGCTAAAGGATGCGCCAGGGACGCAACTCCTTGCCTTCGCTGCGAAGACCGTCGAGTCGGCGATGCACCTCGGCTGCAGCAGCCGTGCCGGGCCGGGACTTGCGAGCATTGGTGGCGATCATCTGGAGCTCGCGAAGCTGGCACAACTGGTCAAAACCATGCCAAGAGGTAGCATCCCAACCGTAGCTGCGCGTGAAGTCAGCGAATGCCGTTCGATCGCCGCCGAACCGGCGGCAGTGCACAGCGACGGTGGCGATATCCCACTCCCTCGGTCCGAGTGCGACGCCGTCCCAGTCAGCCAGTACCGGAGTGCCGTCGAACCGCCGAAGGGCATTGCGGGTCTGAGGGTCGGACTGGATCAGGCTGACGCCCAACGGAAAGATCATCGACGACCATGCCCTGCTCAGACCCTCAAGCCGGTCCAGCAACAGGTCGCGGTCTCGGGCGTCAATCATCTCGGCGCTCTCCACCGACCGCCGTACGCTCTCGATCGGCCGAAGTGCCGGTAACTCCACCCGTGGCGCCGGAAGGCCATGCAGCTCCCGCAGCAGCAGCCCGAGTTCGGCGGCGGTGATGGGGTTACCGAGCGCCGGATCCAACCGCTTCCATACCGTCACCGCGTGTCCGTCAACGAAGAGCGGTTGCGGCACCCGGTCGCACAGTCCGACGGTCGGAAACCCCTTGGCCGACAGCCACTCGACGACCGCGACGACAGCCCGCGTACGGTCAAGGCCATACTCCGTCGGCGCAATCTTGACCACCACGTCACTGACGGCATACACAGCGTTAGTGTGGTGCCGAAGCAGTAGTGCGTCAGCGTCGGAGTGACCCAGCATCCGACACACCTCGGCGAGCACCGGACGTGTTCGCGCCTCGACGAACATGTGGCCCCTAGGTTTCGAGCGCAGCAGTTCCGACAGCAAGGGTACGGCTCCGCTCCCGGCACGACCGCACGTACTCCGCCAGCTCGATCACCTCCCTGCTGTGGACATGCCGCGGAATGGCCGAGATCACCTGACCGGCCTTCGCCAAGATGATCTCCGTGCGCTGCAGATCGGGCAGGTTCGCGATGGCCTCGCGGGCCGCTACGGCGGCGTCGGCGAATCGAAGGTCACGGGCCAAGCACAGGGCACGATCCAACATGATCAGAGCTGGATCGATGGGCACTGCCGGGGCGGGACCGTACAGCCGAAGGGCCTCCTCCTGGACCCGGTATGCCTCCTTCGTGTCACCGAGCCAGGTCATCGCCCCGGACAGATAGAACAGCAGCCGCTTCGCGGGGAAGCGAAACGCCGCGTCGCTGTCGTCGTCACCTGCCTCGTCGAACAATCGGTGCGCCTGCTCGATCGCCGCTCGCGCCTGCTCAGCAGCACCGAGACGGGCCAACGCCCGCGCACGTCCAGCCGCCGCCAACGCTCCAGACGGTGATGCGGCCGTGGTGATAGCCAGCGCCGCATCCGCCATCGCCACCGTCTGCTGCGGGTCGCCGAAGTAGTACGGCAGCATTGCCGCTTGAGCCCGCACCAACACCCGGAGCCTCGTATCCGCGCTGTCGTCCGCCGCATGGATCGCAGTCCGGTACCACAGTCGCGCCTCGCCGGCGTCGCCCAGCCGCATCAAGGCGTCAGCACACATCGTCGCCAGCAAGGCCGCAGCGCCGGAAAGACGAGCTTGGACAGCTGCGGGCTGCCGACGACGCGAAAGAACCTGAATCTCGGAACACTCCGTAGCAAGCCTCGACAACATCACGCTCGGTGGCGCCGAGGGATAGGTCCACAGGTGCTCACTGACCGATTCCTCGACCAACTCCAGGTGCCGCGGTGACACGCTCGAAGACGACAATGCCTCATCCAGCTCGGCACGCAGGCGGGCGAGAGCAGGGACCGTCCGGGCGGCTGCTTCTTCTTCGGCTTGCCGCGATGCCGGCTGGTCACTCGCCACCTCGCGTCTGGTGGCAATCGAACCGCCCACAGCCGCTGCGAGATCCTTCTCGCGGCCGAGTCCCATCGCAGCCCTCGGGATACCGAGGCCGAGCGCAACTCGCTCCAGCACCTCGTAGGCCGTAACCTGCCGCGTCCCCTTCGCGATCTCGGAGGCACGGTTGGCAGAGACGCCTACGAGGGCAGCGATCGCCCCATAGGAGACGCCGCGCGCGTGCAGGAACCTGAAGACCGCCGCAACGTCGCGCCGCTCCAGAAACTCCCGGATCGGCCGTCCTTCCCACCTGCCCGACGTCCACCATGACGGATCGATCCGGGCGGCCATGATCACCTCCAGCAGCCGATAGCGAGCGGGAACCCAGCGCGGCGGCGCCTGCCACGGACACATCAATAGACCGACCAAACTACCGCCTGCCGCCTAAAGACTCCATAGAGTCAGATCGACGCCTGGCGCATGCCGGGCTTCTTTCGATATCCGACTGGATTCACCCATGCTGGGCGCTCTCCCGGCCTCTCGCCCGCCGACCTGACGTATTGGCGGTCCAACAGCGGGCGGCCCGTGGATCGGCCGCCCGCACAGGCCAGCCGCTGCTCTCACGTCGCCCCGAGTGAGGAAAGTCACACCACTGGCCGGCGTGTCGCTGCGTAGTCACGATACCGGACAACTAGGCTCGCGCCAGCTACGCTGGAAGCCCGCGAGCCTAGTTGTCCGGTATCCCGCGCGGGTCATGCATGCAGGCCACGCTCAGTCCGCATGTCTCAGCAAAGTCGGTGGTGAGTTGCCCCGCCCCAATCCGATCGTTACCTTCGGTAGCGTTGGCATGACGCCTTAGACTTTGAACCGCTAGCGCAACCACAAAGGATGAGGTAACTTCGGTCCTCCTAGAGGTTGAGGATCACTGATCAGTTTCCAGCTGCGCACGAAGGCATGGCATCATCCGCCCTGGGTAGCCCTACCATGAGGGCATGGAGGAGGCTAGCGGCATGGCCGACGACTTTAGGGCTCTGATGGACTCCTTGGGCAACATGGCGTTGAGTTCGATCCGTGAACACGCCTCGCAGGTCCGCGTTACCGCAGACCCAGTCCTCTGCACCGCTCATGTCGTCGCCCTGATGGACGAGCTGCCAGCAGACGACGAGTACGACGCCGTGCTTGCCCGGCTTGTTGAGCTGCACGATTTTTACACAGACGAGCTGTGCCTTAGCTTTGCCATCGAAAAGCTCCGTCCAGGTGCCGACGAGCAGAACGGCCGTTCCACCGAGGTGCGTGAATTCGCCTACTCTGGCTAAAATGTCTGCATGAGCAACCGGGTGGCGCTGAACTCATCAGATCATCAGGCCCGCGCCATTAAGCACGAAAGCGTCGCCGATGCTCTCTTTGCAAGACAGGAAGAGTGGTCGACTGTCTGCTACTTCTACGCTTCACTGCACCGGGTTCAGGCAGCCTTGGTCGATGACCCCATATTCCAGGATCCTCTCCGGCTTCAGCAGAAGAGTCGTCTGCTGAAGCCGGCGGATCGCTTCTGTGATTCTCATACAGGGTTTTTTCGTCCAGGCGGCATAAAGTCTTGGGGATTGAACGAACTCGTCCGTTTGCTCTATAGAGACATATCCGTCCCATACGAGGCTCTCTATATAAACTCCATCCATGTCCGATATGAGAACGGTCCCGCTCTTTCCCTGGAACGCCTAAAAGCACACGCAACAGACATCAAAATTGCCTTCCAACAGCGAAGGCTCATTGCGAAGTAGAAAGGATCTGCTCGTCCGGGAGATTGGCTTCCTTGGCGGTGCCCAGCGAGGTGATCCGCCGCAGCGAATCGCTGAGGGCCGGGTTCGGGCGAAGCCCTGAGCTCTTCTGGCGCTGTGCCCTCCGTTAGCGTGGCTGGCCCGCCCGCCGGATGCCCCTCGGAGCGGGTACCAGGTCCGGCACCAGGACACGATCGCCTGGCGATGGTGACGCAACCCGCGATGGTCACGGATCTACTTCTGCCGCCATTGCGGCCATAGCCAGCGATAGCTGAAACCATCACCGAGTTGGTGATCTCCCCGTCGGGGCAGTCGAGACCCCCAGATGGGAGACCAGTTGGAGCGGCCAACGTGCGCATGGGTGGCTCCGAGGGTGCTCGGATGTTCCGATGCCGGACGGATTCACCGTACGGCTCCTGGATTCGCGTCCCTGCCGGCCACTCACTGCGGCGTCACTCTCGATGGGCGCGACGCGGACCGGCACAAACGCGGCCGGACGACACGCCAGGAATCCGGACAGCAGACGCCCTGTGAGATGCCGAAGGGGCTTTGTCCTGTTCTGGCTACTTTTAATCCTTAGGTTCTGGGTTCGAGTCCCAGGCGGCCCACGTTTGAACTGGGAAAGGGCCCAGTACCACTATCTCGCGTTGCTCTTGGTGCGGGCATTTGTCGGCTTTTGGGCCTTGGTGTGTTGGTGTGTTGGTGTGTTGGTGTGTTGGTGTGTTGGTGTGCGAGCATCCACCGAGCACCCAGCTCTGGAATGAGGCCAGGCGATCTCGCGCGCCGCTGCTCGGCGGCGCTCGCCGTACGGCTGCTTCACCCGTCGTCGATGGCGGCTGCCTGCGCGTTGCTTACCCTGCCGCAGCTCCAAGTGGGCGAGGCCGCGGCAGCGCTGGGCGACGGGTGCACCACCGCGCGGCTGGCGACCCTGTTGGGCGTACCGGAGGGCGACGCGGACCTGGCCGCGGCGCTGCGCCGTCTCACCGAGCTCGCCCTGATCTGGCCGCACGCCGACGGCTTCGCGGCGGCACATCTGAGCGCGGTGTGGCCGCACCCGCTGAACCTCGGACCCGGCGCCGCCGAGCTGCTCAACATCCAGAACATGACCGAGCTGCGCAGGCTGGCGAAGGTGTACGGCATCCCCGTGACGGGCCGCGGCAAGGACGAGTTGATCGTTGCGCTGGTCGGCTGGCTGGCGCGGCCGGAGAACGTGCGCCGGCTCGTGGCGCAGGCCCCGGCCGACGTTCGCGCCCGGCTCGCCGCGCTCGCCTTGCGGCCGGCACAGCCCGTCCATCTGCGAGGGATCATGTTCGGCTCGGCCGGGGTGACGCTGCCGTGGGCCGCCGAGCGTGGTCTCGTCGTCGGCTCCGTGTGGGGCGTCGAGGAGATGTCCCGCGAGGTCGCCCTCGCGCTGCGGGAGGGCTACGTCGCTGCGTTCGACCCGCAGCCGCCGGCCGTGCCCACCACCCTGGTCACGCCAGAGGACGCCGAGCGGGAGGCCGCGGCCGCCGCGTCGGAGACCCTCGCCGCGATCACCGCGGTCGCCGGGACCATGAGCGGCGGCCCGGTGTCTCTGCTCAAGACGGGCGGCCTCGGCGTACGCGAACTGCGCCGGATCGCCAAGTCGTCCGGCCAGGACGAGGACCGCGCCCGCCTGACCATCGAACTGCTCGCCGCGGGCGGCCTCACCGAGGCCTCGGACATCGGTCTCGCCCTCTCGGTGGCCTATGACGAGTTCGCCGCCGCCGAACCTGAGGACCAGATGGTCGACATCGTCCAGACCTGGCTGACCATGCCCGCGTGCCCGCTCGCCCCGGCCGACTCCACCGCGGTCTCCTCCCGTGCCCTCTACTGGGACGAGGGCGAGGAGATGACTTTGACGGCTCTGCGCGCCCTGACCTTGCGCACTCTCGCCCACGTCCTACCCGAAGGTCACGCCACCGGCCCCGGCACGCTCGCCGACCGGCTGGCCTGGCAGAGCCCTGTCCTGACCGACCAGGCCGACGAGGATCTGCACCGATACGTCACCGGCATCTGGCGGGAAGCCCACCAGCTCGGTCTGCTCGCTCACGGAACAGCGACCAGCCTCTGCCGTAGCCTGCTGACCGGTGACGCCGACGCAACCCATCGGCACGCTCAGGCCATGCTGCCCCGGCCCCGCGACACGGTCCTGTTGCCGAACGACCTCACCGCGGTGGTGACCGGCACCCCCTCGGCCAACCTGCTGGCACTGCTGGACAGCACGGCCACACCAGAGTCCCGCAGCGGCGCCTGGACCTGGCGATTCTCGCCGGCCAGCATCCGCGGCGCACTCGACGCCGGAAGCACCCCTGCGGATCTGCTGGCCCGGATCACCGACGTGGCCGAAGGCGGCCACGTGCCGCAGACACTCACCTACCTGGTCAACGACGTAGCCCGCCGATACGGCCGCGTTCAAGTACGCCCAGCCGGCTGCTGCCTGTGCAGCGACGACGAAACCCTGCTCACCGAAATCCTCAACACCCGCTCGCTGCAGGCCCTGCACCTGGTCCGGCTCGCCCCGACCGTGCTCGCCAGCGCAAAATCGCAGGCCGAAACCCTGGCCGCACTGCGCGCCGCCGGCCACGCCCCGGCCGGCCTCCGCCTCGACGGCAGCCCAGCGATCGAGATCCCGCAACGACGGCGCGCCAATCCACCACCCACCGCGCCGGACAGCGATGACCTGGTCCCTCTGCCACGCCTGAGCGACCCGGCCGACGTCGCCCGGACCCTGCTCGGCAACCGCTGACCAGCGAGACTCGGGACGGTCCGGCGCTCAGGCCGGGCGCCGCCACCGTTCGAGGACCCGATCGATGTCGTCCCGGACGCGTTCCCGGGCCTGCTCCCGTGGCACACCGGCCATCAACAGCTCGTCGTACGCGGTGTCCTCGTGCCGCACGGAGGCGACCACGGCCCGGGTCACGGCGTCCGGGTCAAGCGCCCGACCGGCTGCGCTGCGCCCCACCCGGCCGCTGCCGCGGGTGCCGGTGTGTCGGCTGATCGCCGCCGCCCGCATCGGCGGGCAGCTGGGAAACAGCCGGCCGATCTGTTCGGCCAGATCCTGCTGGAACCGCTCGTCCGCGGCCTCTCGCCGCTGCCGGTCCCGCTCGCGGCGGCGGGCACGGGCTTCCTCGTCGGAGAGGCACTGCTGCTCGGCCTGCTCGACCGCGGCCTCCTCGACCAGCAGCCCCTGCCGCTCGTGGCGCTTGCGGGAGCGGCTGAACCGCACCACCACCGCCGAGAGCCGGCTGGCCTGTCTGGCCCGACGGGTCAGCGCCGCGTCACCGGCCGGCAGGAACACCAGGTGATCGAGGTCAGCGCAGGTGAGGCACGCCGGCCCCGGGTCCTCCATCATCAGCAGGTCGGCGTCGATGCGCCCGCAGCCGACGCAGGTGAACGCCTTCAGTGGCTGCACCACCACCAGGTCCGGCGGCTTGCTCTGCCGGGCAGTCAGCCGCTCCCGCTGCCGCTCCGGCAGATCCGCCGACGTCCAGTGCGTGCGGTACGTCAACTCCTGCGTGAGATCGCCGGCGGCGGTGAAGCGCAGCGGCCGCCGATCGCGGGTGGCGGCGAGATACTCGACCTGGCTGGGGCGCAGGCCACGGCTGGCCACCCAGCGGCGGAACACCTCCAGCGCGTCGGCGAGCCGGTCGCCCGACACCGCCGCGACCGCTTCCAGGTGCGGCGCCCGGCCCTGCCGCCAGTCCGACACCAGCCCGAGCGGCACCCAACCCATCCCGGTCAGCACGTCGAGTGGGCTCACGTAACGCTGGCGCCGCAACGCCTGCTTGGCAGCGGTCACCACCCGGCGCTCCAGCTTCGAGGCAGGCTGCATGGACGGCAGGCTACCCGGCGCGACGCTCCGCCGGTCGGCAGCGCCGCCCGTGGGCAGTCTCTCAGCCGGTCCGCTGATCTGCTGTCAGACTCTGCACAGGGCTACCCCGACGGAGCGTCGGCCGGGAACTTGGTGACCACCGGCATGCCCATGATCCTTTCACGAACTGATCTGCTGCACGATGGCCGCGAGCTCCCGGTCGGGGCGGACGTGGCGCTTGTAGAGCGGGCTGCACGGTGTCGCGGCCAGCCGCACGGCGAGATCGAGAAGGTTCGGCTTGGCGGCGTCGCGCCAGGTGTCGGCGAGGAAGGCGAACTCGTTCATGATGCCGACAACGCTGCGATTGGCCGTCGGCGCGATGTCCCACTGGCGCATCTGGTCGACCTCTGTGCGGATGACCAGGTCGGGCACGCCGTGGGCGGCGAGCACCGCGCCGACCTGGTCGGCGACCCGAGCCGGAATGGTGGCGGCCGGCGCGAGGGCCATGAGCACCGGCAGCAACGTCCGCTCGTTGACGAGCAGCGCGACCTGCGGCCGCCACGGGAGCAGCGTGGCGTACCAGTCGCCGAGCAACGTCGTGGACCGCTCGCCGTCATGCTGGGCGGACGGGCCGATGCGTTGGCGCAGCTTCGCGGTCGCGCGCAAGATGAACATCCGCCCATCCTGCCGCCTACGCGCGTCCGTTTCCCGGCGCCGTCCGTGTCACGCGACGGTTCAGGGCACATCGTTCAGCATGAGGTACCAGGCAGTTTCGGTGTGAACATGCAGGTCGGGGGGCTGCGCGACGAACCGCGCCCGCGGTGTTGGCCGGAGGGCCCGTGCTGGCAAGCGGCATGTCGGGGCGGCAGCCCTTCGGCGGGCCGCCCGGGGATAGTAATCGGCTGAGTGGACAGGGTGGTTCAGGACGAAACGCGGGGGCTGTCGTAGGGTGCTGCGGTGGTTTCACCGAGCCGGGCCGAGTTGGACGCGTTGGTCGGCGAAGCGACGGTCGACGCTCACGACGATGACGAGCAGCTGGCCGGCCTGTTCACGATGATCGAGGACAACCTGGCGGTGCCGTTCACGACGCAGGTTCTGGGTGTTGAGGTGACGGTGCGGCGCGTTGACCTGCGTCACGGCGCAGTGGTCGCGATCTGCCATCGAGGTCGCATCCGCCAGGCGATCGGAATTCTGGATCTTCCATTGCCGGAGCCGTCACCGCCCGGCGCGGAGTGGATCGAGGCGTACCGGCACTGGGCGGACGGATGATCCCCATGGCGGAGGATGCCGGCGGTGAGTGAGTACCAGTACTACGAGTTCGTAGCGGTCGACCGGCCGTTGACGGCGGCGCAGCAGCGGGAGTTGCGGGCGTTGTCGACGCGGGCGCGGATCACGTCGTCGAGTTTCGTCAACGACTACCAGTGGGGTGACCTGAAGGGTGACCCGCGGGAGTGGATGCAGCGGTACTTCGACGCGTTCCTGTACCTGGCGAACTGGGGCACGCACCGGATCGCGCTGCGGCTCCCGGCCGCTGTGCTGGATCCGGGCACGGCCGCGGAGTACTGCGTCGGGGAGTCGGCTTGTTCCTGGGCAACCCGTTCGCACGTGATCGTGGATCTGCACAGTGAGGATGAGGACGGCGACGAGGAGTACGAGGGCGGGGGCCACCTCGCCGCGATCCTTCCCGCTCGGGCCGAGTTGGCCGCTGGCGATCGGCGGCTGCTGTACCTGGCATGGCTGCTGTGCGTACAGGGTAGGGAGCTGGACGACGACGAGCCGGAGCCGCCGGTCCCGGCCGGTCTGGGGGACCTGTCCGGGCCGCAGGCCGCCCTGGTCGACTTCCTGCGGCTGGACCCGGATCTGCTCGCCGTGGCAGCCGAGACGAGCAAGCCGCTGAAGGACGCGACGCCATCGGTGGCGTCGCTGTCCCGATGGGTGAAGGCGCTGCCGGAGTCGGAGAAGGATGATCTTGTCCTACGGCTGTTGCGCGGCGACGACGCACACCTGCGGTCGGAACTGCTGGCCCGTTTTCAAGGCGCGGCGCCGAACGAGGGCCCCGGCGGTCGCCGCACTGTCGGGGAGCTGTTGGCCGCTGCGGGGGAGCGCTGGTTGCGGCGGCAGCAGCTCGCCCGCGAGCGCGAGGCAGCCGAGCGGGAGCGCCGAGAGCGGGCGGCCGCTGCCGCCCGCGAGCGACACCTGAACGCACTCGCCGGACGGCAGGAGCAGGAATGGCAGCGGGTGGCCACGATGATCGAGACGAAGAGGCCGAAGGAGTACGACGTTGCCGTCGCGCTGCTGTCCGACCTGAAGGCGTTGGCTGAACGGGACGGCGAAACCGAAGCCTTTCTGCGGCGGGTGCGGCAGTTGCGGGAGCTGCATGCCCGCAAGCCGAGCCTGCTGGACCGCCTCGACCGGGCCAGGCTCGGCTGATGACCCGGCGCAGTCCCCGGTCAGCCGCCGCCTGCGGCGATGGTGAAGCCGAGTTGGGTGTAGGAGCGGGATCGTTTGCGCCACATGGCGGCGAGGACGCCGACGTGTTCGTCGACGTAGTCGTGGACCTCTGCGGTGGTCTTGCCGGGGTGGGCGCGCAGGATCCGGCCGACGCCGCATCGAGCCACGCAATCCCGGCGAAGACGTCGTCGAGATCTACCACGGCCATGTCCGCCACTGGGACGACCACAGCTCGGACGGCCTGAACGACGACATGCGCAACGCCCTCAAGCGGGCCGGGCTGGTAGACAAGAAGGACAGACCGACCCCGCCGCCGAAGGACCAGGATTGAGCACACAACGCAGCTACTACGAACCGGCCCCGGCGACTCACGAGACCGCTACCGCTGCGCTCGCGGCGGGCGATATCGACACCCTCACCGACTCGATGGTCGGACTGGCCCTCCACGATGCGGACTGGCGCTGGTGCCAGGACTTCTACCTGCGTCTGCTGGACCACCCGGAGGAGGACGTCCGAGCCACCGCCGCGATCTGCCTCGGCCACCTGGCCCGCATCCACCACCGACTCGACACCGACCGGGTCATCCCCGCGCTGCGCGTCCGGCTGCACGACCCCGCGATCGGCGGCACGGTAGAAGACGCCATCGCCGACATCGAGCAGTTCCTCGGCCTACCGCCCCACACCGCCTGAGATCCAACCCCGCAACGCCGGTGGAGGGCATGCCCGCCTGACGGACACGGCCTGTCAGGCGTTCGTATGACCCAGGGCCGACAGCGCGGCTCGCACGGCATCGCCGTGAGCGGCGGACGCGCAGGCGGCGGGCGAGATCGATGCGGCAGTCAGGTTCCCGTTCAACGGCGAAGCCCCGGCAGCAGCCGAGGCTTCGCGACGTGCACACGACAAGCATGAGCGCAACGACAGAGGTGCCCTCGTGCCCCCAACATCAACTAAGGGTTACCCGTTCGCCATCGAACTCGGCAACGAACTCAGCCTTGCCGCCAAGGGCAGCGATGTACCGGGCAACCGTGCCGACCTCAGCCTTCGGCAGTTCGCCGCTCTCGATGGCGGCGACGCGCGGCTGTGAAACGTTCATGCGGTCGGCAACCTGCTGCTGAGTCAGGCCGCGCTTCTCGCGCATCTCACGCAGTCGCGTTGCGCGTACCTCGCCGCGCATGCGCTCCTTGTGCTGCTCAACCTTGGCCTCGTCGAGGTTCATGCGGGAGCGGACATCCCGCCAGCTACGCACCATCAGTGCTGTCCCTTCAGCTCTCGCAGATGGTCGGCGAACTTCTTGTCGGCTTCGAGAATGCTGGTTTCGTACCAGCCCTTCCAGTTGCCGCTCTTGTCGCCCGCCACCAGCAGGATGGCTTCCCGCTGAGGGTCGAAGGCGAACAGAATGCGGATCTCGGTTCCCCCTGCCGAGCCTGACCGCAGCTCCTTCATGTTCTTGTAGTTCGAGCCCTTGACTCGATCGACGAACGGCCGACCGAGCGCCGGGCCATCAGCGGCGAGCAGATCTATGGTCGCAGCGGCCTGGTCAGCGGAGTCGGGCTCAGACGCCACCGGGCATTCAGGCCGATCCATCCGAACGAAGCAGCAGACGAGCGCGGGACGTATCGGCGGCGGGCGCTCGATCCCACAGCGAGATCACTGCGGGATCCAGGTTCGCGCCGACGGGTCCCAGACGCCGATCGCTGTTGCATCGAGCACGGGGTCGAAAATCTGGCTCGCGAGGCTGATGGCGGTGTCGTAGTCAGGGACGGTGCCTGGTGCCTCTGCTGCGACTCTCGGGTAGCGTGCGGCCCAGCCGACGGCGTCGGGCACGACGAATCGTTCGGGAAGCTCGGTCTTGCGCATCGCCGCGTTGCTTACGACAGCGGTGCGCAGCGTATCGGCGCTGATGGCGTGTGTGATGGCGATGATGGCGATGTCGACGAGGTCCTTGACCCGGGTGCTGCTCGCCGGCTGCCCGTCTCGGCCGTAGGTACCGATGGTCGCGCAGAGCTTGTCGGCCAGGTGGTCGGCGATCGGAAAGACGCGATAGTTCGGGCGAACGAGTCCCTCGATGTTCAGTGGCGTCAGCGGAGCGACGACGTCTGGTGTCCCTGTCATGACGGTGCCGACAACAACATCGATGTGGAAGCCGGCAAAGGACGTCGGGCCGAGTCGGGCGTTGACGTGTACGCGGGCTCCTTTGGCCTCCTCTTGGAGGGGAGCGACGCGTGTGACGTCGAAGGCGAAATGATCGCCCAGGTCGATCCGGAGCGCGGCGCGCAGTGCGTCGACGGCGTCGTTGACATCGGCGTCGGTAGCGTTGAAGAACACGTCGACGTCCTTGCTGTGCCGGGCCGTGGCGAGCCGGGCCAACAGCGCCCCAGCGCCCTTGAGCACCCACCGGTCGGCGCCATCGGATCTGAACAACCGGGCGAGTGCCCGGTCGTAGGCGAACTGACGCTGGAGTTCGTCGAGTCGGTAGCGCCGGTCAACTCGCGCGATCTGCCCGAAGCGTTCCTTGAGTGCTGTCCTGAACGCCGAAGGCGTCTCATACCGGAACGTGGGCCGGCCGGTCATCTACGCGTCTCCTCGCCGACGAGTACCCGGACGAACTCGGCCGGGTCGGAGTGGCCGTAGGCGGCCGCGTGGGGCGCGACGATGGCCTTGAGCGCGTCCTTGTGCAGAAGGCCCAGAGCGAGGGCGTCCTGCACGACCTGTGCCACTGCGGACTCGTCCTCCCCGTCGGCGAGCAGATCGTCGATGATCGCTGGCACGGTCCGTACCGGCAGGCCGCCCCAGACCTCCCAACTATCCGGGGCGATCTGCGAACGTACGCGGAGCTTGATGTCGTTGCGGCGAGGTCGCAGCCGGGTGGTGGCGTAGAACTCGTGCTCGTGTGGAATCAGGTCACCGAGGCCGCGTAGATGCGCGGCACTGCGGTGGCTGACGATGGCATCGGGGGCGGCGGCGCGTTCGTGCCACGACTTGGCGCCCCCGAGTTGCAGCCAGGCCGCGCGTAGCGGATCCAGCTCCGGGTCTTCGGGCACGCCCGTGAGCCGGTACACGCGCGCGGCCTGATCCGCGATGGCAAGCGTGCCGTCATCGACGAGTCGTTTCAGGTCCTGCCGGGACACACCAAGACCGCGAGCTTGTCCCGCAGTGATCATGCCCCACTGCTCGCTGGCCACCGGGCTGATCGCAGCCAGCGCCGTACGCCTCGACATGGAGCAAGCGTAACACTATTGCGACGATCGCTCCATCCGGGCGTTGCAGTGGTGGCGGGTTCCCGGGGTCACGGCGGAACCGGGCAACGAGCGGGCCGCACCGGCATCACGGGTGCTCCACGGGTGCTCGGATGTCCCGATGCCGGACGGACACGATTCCCGGACTCCCACTTCTGCCAACCCACTCACCACGACGCAACTCAACGTAGGCACTGCGCGGACCAGCACAGACGCAGCCGGACGACGTATCCGGAATCCGGACAGCAGGTGAAGGGGGAGCATTTTGTCACGTTCTGGGCACTTTTAATCCTTAGGTTCTGGGTTCGAGTCCCAGGCGGCCCACGTTTGAACTGGGAAAGGGCCCAGTACCACTATCTCGCGTTGCTCTTGGTGCGGGCATTTGTCGGCTTTTGGGCTTTGGTGTGCGAGCACCCACCGAGCACCCAGCTCTGGAACGAGGCCAGGCGACGTCGCGCGCCGCGCTTGTCGCCTGCACGGCTTTACCGGCAGCCGACGGCTGCTCGCCGCACGGAACGACGCCGGGCTGCCGCAGCCCAGTGCCGCGCGGCGGTGAGAAGATGCAGGCCGCCCGGTTCGCGGAAGAACACGAACGTGACCGGGTGGCCGCGATGATCGAGACGAAGAAGCCGAAGGAGTACGGCGCCGCCGTCGCGCTGCTGTCCGACCTGAAGACGCTGGCCGAACGGGACGGCGACACCGAGGCGTTTCATCGGCGGGTGCGGCAGTTGCGGGAGCTGCATGCCCGCAAGCCGAGCCTGCTGGACCGCCTCGACCGAGCCGGCCTCGGCTGATGACCCAGCGGGGATCGATCACGGCCGTCGTGCTCGGCAGAGGTGAAGCCGAGCCGCAGCGTGGCACATCACCTTGACGCCACAAGGCATCCAGGCCGATCCATCCGAATTGAGCGGCAGACGAGCGCGGGACGCGCCGGCTGCGGTGCTTGATCCTACAGTGAGATCACTACAGGACCCAGGTTCGCGCCGAGGGGTCCCAGACGCCGGTCGCTGTTCCATAGAGCACGGGATCGAAAATCTGGCTCGCGAGGCTGACGGCGGTGTCGTAGTCCGGTACGGTGCCGGGTGCCTCTGCCGCGACTCTCGCATAGCGTACGGCCCAGCCGACGGCGTCGGGCACGACGAATCGTTCGGGAAGCTCGATCTTGCGCATCGCCGCGTTGCTGGCGACAGCGCTGCGCAGCGTATCGGCGCTGATGGTTGCGTGATGGCGATGATGGCGATGTCGACGAGGTCCTTGACCCGGCTGCTGCTCGCGGGCTGCCCGTCCCGGGTGTAGGTACCGATGGTCGCGCAGAGCTTGTCGGCCAAGTGGTCGGCGATCGGAAAGACACGATAGTTCGGCCGAACGAGTCCCTCGATGTTCAGTGGCGTCAGCGGAGCGACGACGTCTGGCGTGCCGGTCATGACGGTGCCGACAACAACATCGATGTGGAAGCTTGCAAACGACGTCGGACCGAGTCGGGCGTTGACGTATACGCGGGCGCCTTTGGCCTCCTCTTGGAGGGGAGCGACACGCATGACGTCGAAGGCGAAGTGATCGCCGAGGTCGATCCGGAGCGCGGCACGCAGAGCGTCGACGGCGTCGTCGACATCGGCGTCGGTAGCGTTGAAGAACACGTCGACGTCCTTGCTGTGCCGGGCCGTGGCAAGCCGGGCCAACAGCGCCCCAGCGCCCTTGAGCACCCACCGGTCGGCGTCATCGGATCTGAACAACCGGGCGAGTGCCCGGTCGTAGGCGAACTGACGCTGGAGTTCGTCGAGTCGATAGCGCCGGTCAGCACGGGCGATCTGCCCGAAACGTTCTTTGAGTGCCGTCCGGAACGCCGAGGGCGTCTCATGCCGGAACGTGGAACCGCTCATCTACGCGTCTCCTCGCCGACGAGCACGCGGGCAAACTCTGCCGGGTCGGAGTGGCCGTAGGCGACCGCGTGGGGCGCGATGATGGCGTTGAGTGCGTTTTTGTGTAGAAGGCCCAAAGCGAGAGCGTCCTGTACGACCTGTGCCACTGCGGACTCGTCCTCCCTGTCGGTGAGCAGATCGTCGATGATCGCTGGCGCGGTGCGTACCGGCAGGCCACCCCAGGCCTCCCAACTATCCGGCGCGATCTGCGAACGGACGCGCAGTTTGATGTCGTTGCGGCGAGGTCGCAGCCGGGTGGTGGCGTAGAACTCGTGCTGATGCGGAATCAGGTCACCGAGGCCGCGTAGATGCGCGGCACTGCGGTGGCTGACGATGGCATCGGGGGCGGTGGTGCGTTCGTGCCACGACTTGGCGCCCCCGAGTTGCAGCCAGGCCGCGCGTAGCGGATCCAGCTCTGGGTCTTCGGGCGCACCCGTGAGCCGGTACACGCGTACGGCCTGATCCGCGATGGCAAGCGTGCCGTCATCGACGAGTCGTTTCAGGTCTTGCCGGGACACACCAAGACGGCGAGCCTGCCCTGCGGTGATCATGCCCCATTGCTCGCTGGCCACCGGGCTGATCGCGGCCAACGCCGTGCGCCTGGACATGGAGCGAACGTATCATTAATGCGACGATCGCTCCACCTCTCATCCCTGAGTACGAGGATGCCCGACCCCAACGCCCGCGCGTCCAATGCCGGCACAGGCTCCGAGAAGAAGGTCCACACATGGGCGGCCTGCCCCGAGCGGGAGACTCCCACCGCGGTCGGAACACCGGCAGTCTCGGCGGGCTGGACGTACGACTGGGCGTCAGCCCGGCGCTGATCTTCCCCCGACAGGTGATCGTGGAGCACATCGTCGGTCAACGGCGGGTACCGGCGGGCCTCCTTCGCCTCCTGCCATGTTTGTCCCGGTAACCGTTCCAGCTGCGGGTACCAGCCCTTCCGGCCATCCCTTTCCCACCGCTGGGCGTACCCGTCGTCACGCCCGACGAACAGGGACCGGAACAGTGCCACCCGCTCCATTGCGAGCCGCTCTCCGGGCACCCGCCGGCACCGATCGACCGGCGGCCGTCTGCCCCTGGGCCATTGCTCCAGCGGCTGGCGTCAGCGGTCGAGCAACGTCGGCCCGCACGGCTGCCACTTCTGCGCGAAGCAGGGCCAATTCGTCGGCGCAGCCGCAGGCGCAGTCAGTAGTTGCAGGACCGGTTGATGTCGCCGTCACCAGCCCATTTGAACAAGCCGCCGACACGCTCGACCCCGGGCATCCCGGTGAGTCGCACGCTCAGGTTTGGCCGTTCCGTGGGTGCTCCAAGGTTCCGGGCACTGGACGGATTGGGGCATGGTTCCCGGCTTCCGATCCCAGCGGTCCCTCGTCAACAAGTGGCAGAGAGCGGAAGGCTCACTGCGGGCGCCCCCTGCCGCAGTAACCGATCGGGTACCCTCCGTTCATCGCCTGTCTCAAGTGGACGGCACGCACCCGGTCCCGCTGTGTCCAGAACAGGTAGTGGCCGCCGGGAGGCTGCCGACCGGTCGGAGAGGAGCCCTCATGACGGCCAGCGCCGACGAGTTCCGCCAGTCAATGGACAGCGCCCTTCGCACCCTTCGGGAATTGCGGGCCAATCGCCCCGCGGCGGAGAGCGCCGAGACCTGCGGCGAGGCCAACGCGGCGGACGGCCTGATCACCGTGGTAGCCGCTCCCGGCGGTCGCATCGAGTCGATCACCCTGGCGCCCCAGGCGCTACGTCAGGGCAGCGGCCATCTCGCCGAACAGTTGACGATCGCCGTCAACGCCGCCCTCGACGACCTGCGGGCCCGAACGATCGCCGACGCACCAGACGTACCGGATCCGGCGGTCCTGCTCGAACGCCTCGAAGACGTGCAACAGCAGTCGGTGCGCCAGATGCAAGCGTTCCTGAGCACACTCACCGCCGCCCAAGCTCGGATCGCCCGGACAGCAGGCTGATGATGTCGTTGGAGTTCGATCCGGATCAGGTCCGGGTGGCCGGCGCTCGGCTCGCCGATGTGGGCGATCGGCTGGCGACCGCGCTCGACACGCTCGACGCGCGGCTGACGGGCTTCGGCGAGCCGTGGGGCGGCGACATGCTCGGCACCCTGGTCTCCCTGTCCTTTCCGGTCGTGTCCGGCTATCTGCTGCGGTGCTGCGCCGCGATGGCCGACGAGTATCAGAACTGCGGCGAGGACTTGATGACGCTCGCGGAGGACATGACGGCCGTCGAGGAGGAGTTGACCGCCCGGTTCCGCGAACTGTCCGAGGAGTTGAGCTGACCCTTGGGCATGACCATCCCGGGTGAGCTCGCTTCCCTGCTCGGCATGATCGGATACGACTGGCCGGAGGGCGACGAGGAGAAGCTCTTCGAGCTCGGGCAGGTCTGGATGGACTTCGCCACCACAGTCGAGGAGGTGGGTCGGGAGGCTGATGCGCTGGCCGTGGAGGTGACTGGCGGCAACCAGGGGGACGTGGTGGCGGCCTTCGAGGCGTACTGGTCCGGCGGCGACGGCCCGGGCGGCGTACTGGCCGGGAACACCACCGCCACCATTGTGCTGGGCGCCGGCTACGTGGTGGTCGCCGCGGTCGTGCTGGCATTGAAGGTCCAGATCATCGTCCAGTTAGTCATCCTGGCCGTCCAGATCGCCCAGGCGGTCGCCACGGCGGTGGCCACCTTCGGCGCGTCCCTGCTGGAGATCCCGATCTTCAAGATGATCACCGGTCTGATCATCGATCAGCTCATCGACATGGCACTACAGGCGATCCTCGGTGGGTAAGCGCAGCCGCAACAGACGCCTGCGCGACGCGGCCGTGCCGCCCCAGGTGGAGTCGGCGCTGGTCAAGCCGGTCGCCCAACTCGCCAAGACTCCCCGGGTACGGCGGGAGTACCACGTCGGCGACGAGCAGCGGCCCAAGCATCGGGACACTGACCGCAACCTGGCCATGGGCAGCGCAAGCCGAGCCCCCACCAACGGCCAGGCCGCGCTCGACCGCTCGGTGCAGATCAAGGAGACCAACGAGCGCCGCCGGATCGGCGTCGATCACGAGACCGGCGAGATCGTCATCCTCGACCGACACCGCCGCATCGAGCCACGCAATCCCGGCGAGGACGTCGTCGAGATCTACCACGGCCACGTCCGCCACTGGGACGACCACAGCTCGGACGGCCTGAACGACGACATGCGTAACGTCCTCAAGCGGGCCGGGCTGGTAGACAAGAAGGGCAGACCGACGCTGAAGGACCAGGATTGAGCACACAACGTAGCTACTACGAGCCGGCCCCGGCGACTCACGACACCGCCACCGCTGCGCTAGCGGCAGGCGACATCGACACCCTCACCGACTCGATGGTCGGACTCGCCCTACACGATGCGGACTGGCGCTGGTGCCAGGACTTCTACCTCAGTCTGCTGGACCACCCGGAGGAGGACGTCCGAGCCACCGCGGCGATCTGCCTCGGCCACCTGGCCCGCATCCACCACCGGCTCGACACCGACCGGGTCATCCCCGCGCTGCGCGCCCGGCTGCACGACCCCGCGATCGGCGGCACGGTAGAAGACGCCATCGCCGACATCGAGCAGTTCCTCGGCCTACCGCCCCACACCGCCTGAGATCCAACCCCGCAACGCCGGTGGAGGGCATGCCCGCCTGACG
>NZ_JAPDPH010000007.1 GCF_026013475.1 Micromonospora yasonensis
GCCGAGCAGGCCGGCGGCCTGGCCGGCGTGGTCACCGCCGCCGGCATGGACGTGCCCGGCCGGCTGGCCGACCTCGACGGCGCCGCCTGGGACCGGATCGTCGGGGTCAACCTGCTCGGCACCGCCGCGGTGGTCCGGGCGGCCGTGCCGTACCTGGAACGCGGGCACGGCACGGTGGTGACCGTGGCGTCCACGCTGGGCGTCAAGGCGGTCAGCGACGCGACCGCGTACTGCGCGGCGAAGTTCGGGGTGGTCGGCTTCACCCGGGCGCTCGCCGCCGAGCTGGCCGGCACGGTCGGCGTGACCCTGCTGATCCCGGGCGGGATGCGCACCGCCTTCTTCGACGACCGGGACGAGAAGTACAAGCCTGGCCCGGACGCCATCCTCAACGACCCGGCGGACACCGCCGAGGCGGTCCTGTTCGCGCTCTCCCAGCCGCCCGGCTGCGCCGTACGCGAGCTGGTGGTCTGCGCCGAGCAGGAGTCCTCGTACCCGTGATCCTCGTGCTCCGGGCGCTCGGCGTCGGCGACCTCGCGACTGCGGTTCCGGCGCTGCGTGCGCTGCGCGCCGCGTACCCGGGCGAGGAGCTGGCGCTGGTCGCGCCGCGCTGGCTGGCCCCGCTGGTCGACCTCGTCGGCGGGGTGGACCGGCTGGTCGAGGCGGACGGGCTGGGCCACCTCGGGTGGCCCGGCCCCCCGCCCCGCCTGGCGGTCAACCTGCACGGCCGGGGCCCGCAGTCGCACCGGGTGCTGGCCGCCACCCAGCCGGGTCGGCTGTACGCCTTCGCCAACGCCGAGGCCGGGCACCTCGACGGGCCGCCGTGGCGGGCCGACGAGCACGAGGTGGACCGCTGGTGCCGGCTGCTGGCCTGGTACGGCGTTCCGGCCGACCGGGCCGACCTGGCGCTGCGCCGGCCCGGTGCGGGCGGGCTGCCGACCGGGGTGAGCATCGTGCACCCGGGCGCGAAGGCCGGCCCGCGCCGCTGGCCGCCGGAGCGGTTCGCGGCGGTGGCCCGGGGCCTGGCCGGGCGCGGCCACCGGGTGGTGGTGACCGGGAACCCGGGCGAGCGGGGCATCGCCGACGAGGTGGCCCGCCGGGCCGGCCTGCCGGCCGACGCGGTGCTGGCCGGGGCCACCGGCCTCGGTGAGCTGGCCGCGCTGGTCGCCCACGCCCGGCTGGTGCTGGCCGGCGATACCGGCATCGGTCACCTGGCCACCGCCTACGCCACCCCGTCGGTGCTGCTCTTCGGCCCGGTCCCGCCGGCGCACTGGGGACCGCCGCCGGACCGGCCGTGGCACCAGGCGCTCTGGGTGGGTCACCGGCCGTCCGGCGACGGCACGGGCGCGCACCCCGCCCTGGCCGAGCTGGACGTGCCGACCGTGCTGGGCGCGGTGAACCGGGTGGAGCGGGCCACGCTCTGCCGGCCGGGCGTGCCGCGCCAGGCCGCGCCGGTCGTTTCCGCCGCCGGCTGAGCCACCCTTTCCTACCCGCCGGTAGCCTCGCGCCGTACGCTGGGCCGGTGAGCGCGGAGTACACCCAGGAGTTCGTGGACGTCGACGGGGCGCGGATCGGCGTCCAGATCTACCCGGAGCCGGCCGGGCCGCCCGGCGCGCCGGTGGTGCTGATCTGGCCAGCGATGGGCGTCCGGGCCCGCTGGTACCGGCCGTTCGCCGCCGCGCTGCGCGAGGCCGGGCTCGCCGTGATCGTGGCCGACCTGCGCGGCACCGGCGAGAGCACGCCCGCCCCCGCCCGCACCTGCCGGTACGGCTACGCGGAACTGGCCGCCGACGTCGGCGCGGTGCTCGACGCGCTCAAGCCGCGGCTGGACGGGCGGACCCGGGTGCTGCTCGGGCACTCCCTCGGCGGGCAGGTCGCGGTGCTGCACCAGGCCCTGCACGACGCCGAGCGGGTGGACGGGCTGGCCCTGGTGGCGGTCGGCCTCCCGTGGTGGCGCGGCTACCCGGGGCGGCGCGGCTGGGGCGTGCTGCCGTACACCCAGGGGATCGCGGCGGTGGCCCGAGTGCTCGGCGTCTGGCCGGGCTGGGGGTTCGGCGGCCGGCAGGCGCGCGGGGTGATCCGCGACTGGGCGTACACCGCGCGGACCGGCCGGTTCCCGGTGCTCGACGGGGTCGACGCCGAGGCGGCGGTGGCCCGGATGGCCACCCCGGTCCTGGCGGTGAGCGTGGACGACGACCAGTACACCCCGCACGAGACGCTGGACCACCTGTGCGGCAAGCTCGCCGCCGCGCCGGTGACCCGGCACCGCTACACCGTCGCCGAGGCGGGCGGCCCGCTGGACCACTTCACCTGGGTCCGCGCCGCCGCCCCGCTGGCCGCCCGGGTCGCCGCGTTCGCCGCCGGCCTGCCGCACCGCTGAGGCTTGGCCGCGGAGATCGGGCGCGTAGTCCGCCGCAACGCGGGTATGCGGCACCGCCCGAACACGGTGGAGGGGGATCAGATGTCCGAACGGCACACGGCGTTGCGCTCCATGCACGATCTGGGCCTGGCGGCCTGGTTCGGCGGCTCACTGATGGGGGCGCTCGGCGTCAACGGGGCGGCGGCCCAGCTCGAGGACTCGACGCAGCGCCTGCCGGTGGCCTCGGCGGGCTGGGCGCGGTGGACCCCGGTCAACGCGGCGGCCATCGGCACCCACCTGGCCGGCGCGGTCGGCGAGATGGTCACCGAGAGCCCGCGGGTCGCCGCCCAGGCCGGGGTGGCCCGGATGAGCGCGGTGAAGACCGCGCTGACCGTGGGCGCGTTGGCGGTGACCGGCTACAGCCGGCTGCTCGGCATGAGGCTGGCGAAGGCGGGCGGACCGCCCGTCGAGGGGGCCACCGAACCGAGCTACCAGACCCCGGCGAACGTCGCCTCCTGTCAGCGGCAGATGAAGCTGCTCCAGTGGGCGATCCCGGCGCTGACCGGCGCGCTGGTGGTGGTGACCGCGTACATGAGCGAGCAGCAGCGGCCGGGCCAGGTGTTCCGGGGGCTGCTCGGCCGGGCGGGCGGGCTGATGTCCAAGCCGAAGACGGTCGGCAAGGTGGCCGCCATCGCCACGCCCGGGCCGAAGACGATCGGCAAGCTCGCCGCGTTTGCCACGCCGGGACCGAAGGCGATCGGTTCGATCGCCGCGATGGGCGTGGCCAAGCGACGGCTGATGACGGCCGGCCGGTGACCCGCCGGGTGGCCGGCGACTCACATCGGGGTGGGCCGCCGGCCACGCGGCGTACCCGGGGGCGGGGTCCGGACGGCGCGGCATGACCGGGCGGCCGGCGGGCAATCAGCGCGGACGGGAAGCCAAGCCAGGTGAGGTGGGCCATGAGCAGCAAGAAGCGACCGGGTACGGGCGACGGGAGCGGGCCGCAGGCGGCCGCCCCGTGGGGCACCACCGACGGCTTCGACGCCGACCCGCCGTGGGGCGCGGGCGAGGACGCGCCCATGGACGAGGGCAGCGAGGAGAACGCGGTGCCGGAGGGGCGCCGCGGGGAGCGCCGCGCGGCGGGCGCCGGGCCGGACGGCCCGAAGGCCGGCCGGCACGGACTCGGCTCGGTCGAGCCCACCCGCTACCCGGAGGCCGGACCGGGCGCGCCGCCGGATCCGGCGCCGTCGGCGCGTACCTTCCCGGACGACAGCGCCGGTGGGGACCTGCCGGACAACGCGCTGGAGGAGGCCACCGGAATGCACCCCGAGGGGTTCCGCCGGCGCGGCTGACCACGGATCACCGGCCGGGTCGGGCGCCGGCCGGGTGGCCGGTGGGCACCACGCCGAGCAGCTCGGCGAGCCGGGCCGCGTCCCGCGGGGCCTGGTCGTCGCAGCAGTTGTTCATCAGCACGTGCAGCTCGGCGCACTGGTCGGCCAGCTCGTGCAGCAGCACGGACCAGCGGCGCAGCTCCTCCGCACCGTAGGCGTACCGGAATTTCTCCTGTTTGTCGCCGCTCTCCCAGGCGGTGCTGTGCCCGTGGAAGCGGACCACCGCGAGGTCGGTGGTGGCGACCAGGATCGGCGGCACCGACGAGACGTGCCCCTGTGGCATGTCCACGCACACGTAGCCGAGCCCGTGCTCGCCGAGGAACGTCACCGTGTCGGCCATCGCGTCGTCGGCGAACCAGGAGGAGTGCCGCAGCTCGACGCCGACCCGGAAGGGCCGGCACCGCCGGGCCGCGGCCAGGATCCGCCGCTTGGCCGCGTCGCCCCGGGCCAGCCAGGGCGGGAACTGGAGCAGCACCGCGCCGAGCCGGTCGGCCGCCGCGATCGGCGCCAGCGCCGCGTGGAACCGGTCCCAGAGCTCGTCGTTCGCCCCGGCGGACAGATCCCGCCAGCGGATCCGGCTCGCGCCGCCGGCCGGTCGCAGTTCCCGGGGCAGCGCGGCGACCGGCGTGTGGTGGCCGGTGAAGAGGCGGAACGCCTTGACGTCGAAGGTGAACCCGGGCGGGGTTGCCGCCACCCAGCCCTCGGCGGTCTCCGGCAGCGGGATGGCGTAGTACGACGTGTCCACCTCGACCAGGCCGAACCGCTGCGCGTAGCAGCCGAGGCGACCGGCGGGGGTGTTGACGGCGCGGGGGTACCAGCCGGAACGGACCAGCCCCTGGTCGGCCCAGGAGGACGTGCCCACCTTGATGACACCCATGTAATTCAGTGCACCCCGACGTGGCCGGATCGGCAACCGGGGTGGCCCGGTGTGGAGGCCGACGCGCTGGTCGGCACCCTCGACCTGGACGCCGCGCAACCGCTACCGGTCGCGCCGTGGTTCGAGCCGGGAGCCAGCTGGTCGGTACGCCGGTGCTGCTGCACGTGATCGCGGAGACCGCGCAGCACGCCGGTCACGCCGACATCCTTCGCGAATCGATCGACGGGGCCAAGACGATGGGCTGAATCCCGGGCAGTGATGGATCTCACAATCTGAGATGCGCTTCGGGCGGGGTCCGGATGTGACGTCACGACCGGTGGCGGCGCTGAGGGACACGAGATGAACGCACACCGTATGGACCAGGAGACCGTCGAGCGCCTGCTCGTCGGTCCCGTCGCCCACGCGCCGGACGGTCCGGAGGTGCTCGTCCAGCTCCTCGCCGCCGTCCGCGCCGCCCCCCGACCGCACGAGCTGAGCGGTGAGGCGGCTGCCCTCCAGGCGTTCCGCCTGGCGCGAGCCGGATCGGCGCCGGTGCTGGCCGCCCGTCCCGGCCGACGGTTCCTGGCCGGCCTGCTCGGTGCCAAGGTCGCCCTGGCCGCGCTGGTCGCGGCCGCCACCGGCGGCGTGGCGCTGGCCGCCGTCACCGGCACGATGCCCGGCCCGTTGGGTCGCGACCCGGCCACCACGCCGGGCACCAGCACCACGAGCGGCCCCGCCCCCACGTCCGGCCCCAGCGCCTCCGGAACCCCGGGCGCGAACCGGACCGACGCGCCGGGCGGCACGCCCGCCCTGGCCGGGCTCTGCATTGCCTACCGGAGCGAGCCGGACGAGAGCCGGCGCCAGGCGCTGGAGTCCCCGCGCTTCGCGGAGCTGGTCACGGCAGCGGGTGGTCGGGAGAAGGTCGCCAGCTACTGCAACCGGCTGCTGGACAGGCCGGGCAAGCCGAGCGGGTCCACCGGCGGCGAGACGAAGCGACCGGACGCCGAGCCGAGCGGCCGGGTCACCGGCAAACCGGAGCGCACCCCCGCCCCAGCGGTCACCGTCACGCCGACCTCGCAACCGTCCGGTCCGGCGGGTCCGGCCGGGAACCAGCCCGCCTCGATCGGCCCGACCCGGCACTGAGATCGGCCCGACCCGGCACCGAGCGGTGCCGGACCGGCCTCGGCCGTGCCGACCCGGGCGGGTCGGCACGGCCGAGGCGTCGACGGTCAGAACGTGGCCACGTTCAGCAGCTTCTCCTGGATGCCGTCCGGGTCGCCGGCCGGCCAGCTGTAGTTGGTCGTACCGGCCGCCTGGAGGGCCGACTTGACCGCGCTCGGCGTGGCCGTCGGGTGGGTCGCCTTGTAGAGCGCGGCGCCACCGGCGACGTGCGGGCTGGCCATCGAGGTACCGGAGATGGTGTTGTAGGCGCCGCCCTTCCAGGTCGAGTAGATGCAGACACCCGGAGCCATCAGGTCGACGTCGGCGCCGTAGTTGGAGAAGTCGGCGATGGTGTCGTCGACGTCGGTGCGGCAGGTGGGCGCCGCGCCGCCGCCCGGCAGACCGTTGAAGTCGGCCAGCGCGGAAACGGTGATGACCTCGTCGTACGCGGCCGGCACGTGGTTGGCCGCGTTGTCGGTCTCGTTGCCGGCGGCCACGACGTAGGTCACGCCGGCCGCGACCGACTTGCAGATCGCCTCGTGCATCGCGTCCTTGTTGCTGCCGCAGGCGCTGTCGGAACCGGAGCCGCCGAGGCTCATGTTGGCGACCTCGATCTCGCTGGCGTGCGCCGTCACGTAGTCGATGCCGCAGATGATGTCGGAGAAGGTCCCACTGCCGGCGTTGTTGAGCACCCGGACCGGCCAGACCCGGGCGCCCGGGGCCATACCGACCGCGCCGATGCCGTTGTCCAGCGCGCCGATGGTGCCCGCTACGTGCGAGCCGTGGCCGTTGCCGTCGTTGGCGCTGTTGCCGGTGGAGCAGTTCTTCGCGCCGGCGGTGTAGACGTTGAGGTCGGGGTGGGTCAGGTCGATGCCGGTGTCGATGACGGCGACGTCGACGTTCACCCGCTCATCCGCGCCGTCGATCTTCGCGGTCGGGCTCAGTTCCGCGTCGGCCCGGTTGATGCCGGTCGGCGTGGTCTGGGCGTCGGCCGTCGCCACCCTGTCGGGCTGGACGAAGAGCACCCGCGAGTCGCGGGCGATGCGAGCCGCGGCGGTGGCGCTCATCCGGGCCGAGTAGCCACGCAGGGCGTGCTCGTAGACGTGGCCCACGGTGGCGCCGGTCGCCCGAGCCTGCTCGGCGGCGACCGACGACGAGTTCGCGTCGGCGCGGAGTACGACGATGTAGCCGGTCTGCACCTCGGCCCGTGGGGCGGCGGTGGCGCCGGTGGCCGAGGCGGCGACGACGATGCCGGTGAGCATCGCGACGCCCAGTGTCTTGCGCATGCGGTTCCTCTCCACGTGCGATCGGGCCGGTCGGCCCGGATCGAGGCTGGCGCAGCCGGCAACCCGTGGACCAGAGCCGCCGGCCATTTGTTATTGGAAATATATCAATTTGTGGGAAAAGCCGCACAACGACTGACCCGGCGTCGGAAACGCCAGGTCGGAGGAACGCGCATGCGGCTCCTGTCGGGTTATCGCCGGCGGCCGGTGCGGTGTTTCACCCGCCCCCTTGGCGGTACGACGGCGGCCGGTTACCGTCGAGCCACGCACAGCGGAAGGGCGTCGTTGACCTCGATGGACACACCGGATCCCGACCTCGTCCGGCGGGCCGTGGCCGGTGACTCCGTGGCGGTGGCGCGGGTGCTCGGCCAGATCAGGCCGATCGTGGTGCGCTACAGCCTGGCCCGGCTAGGACACGTCGGCGCCGGCGGGGCCACGGCCGAGGACGTCGCCCAGGAGGTCTGCCTCGCGGTGCTGCGCGCGCTGCCCCGCTTCACCGACCAGGGCCGCCCGTTCCTCGCATTCGTGTACGGCATCGCCGCCCGCAAGGTGGCCGACGCCTGCCGGGCCGCCGGCCGCGACCGCACGGAGAGCGTCGCCGAGCTGCCCGACACCGTCGACCCCGATCCCGGCCCGGAGCCTCGGGCGGTCATCGCCGACCTCGGCGCCCGCCTCTCCGGACTGCTCGCCCAGTTGCCCGCGACCCACCGCGAGATCCTGGTGCTCCGCCTGGGCGTCGGCATGACGGCCGACGAGGTCGGTACGGTGCTCGGTATGACCGCTGGGGCCGTACGGCTGGCGCAGCACCGGGCGTTGACCCGGCTGCGCGCCCTCGCCGGTGACTCCGTGGCGGGGGTGCTTCGGTGAACCGCGCCGGCGCCGGGCCGGAGCCCGAGGACCCGGTGCTGCGCGACGACGCGCTGCTCGACGCGCTCCGCCGCGGCGCGCCACCGCCGCCCGAGGACCCGGTGGCCGCCCTGCTGGCCGGCTGGCACACCGCGATCGAGACCCGCGCCGCCCGGGTGGAGGCCGCCGCCGCCCGGCCGGCACCGCCCGAGCCGCGGCCGGCCGCCGCGACGGGACGGCCCGATGTGGACGACGGCACCGACCGGACGGACCACGGGTCCACCGGGCCGGCGGCCGGTCTCCGACGGGCGCGGCCCGGTGCCGGACGGACCGCCCGCCGACGGGCGCGGATGCTGTCCGGAGCCGCCCTCACCGTCGTCGCGATGACCGGCGGTGTCTGGCTGGGCGCGGCCCGGGCCGAGCCGGACGGGCTGCTCTGGCCGGTCACCGAACTGGTCTGGACGGAACGGGCCGAGTCCCTGGTCACCGAACGCGAGATCGACCAACTGCTGGAGCAGGCACGGCGCGACCTGGGCGCCGGCCGGTACGCCGAGGCCCGCGCCGACCTGGAGCGGGCCGCCACCCTCCTCGCCCACCTCAGCGACGACCGGCGCGCCGGCCGGTTGCGGACCGACCTCGACGACCTGCGGGGCCGCCTGCCGGCGGCCGCCGGGCCGGCGAGCCCCACCCCACCGGCGCCCCTGCCGGGTGCCCCGCTGGCGCCCCCGTCGGCCGGGCAGCCGGTGAGCGATCCGACAGCGGTGACCCCGTCGGCGGTGGTGCTGCCCGACGACGGAGCCGGGCCGGCGCGGCCGGCGTCGCCGGCCGCGCCCGACCAACCGAGCCACCCCGCCCCGCCCGCGACCGCCCCTGCCGTGGCCACGCCCGTCACCCAGGCCAGCCAGCCGGCGGACGACCCGGGCGGCGGCACCGGCCGACCGGCGGGCCAGCCGGGCGTATCCGCCACCGACGCGGGCCCGCCGACGGACATCCCGGCCACGGAAGGCGGTCGACCGGCGCGGAGCACGCCCACCTCCCCTGGAGCTGGCGCGGCGGCCGCCACGAAGACACCGGACCGGGCCGCGCCGGCCCGACCGGCAGCCGGGCCCGGCGAGGCACCCGCCGCCGTACCGGCTGCTAACTTGCCCCGGTGACTCCGCGGCGTCGACGACTGGCGATCCCTTTCCGGCTGGCCATCGTGCTCAGCGTGGTGGCCGGCATCGTGCTCACCGCCCTCGGCCCGGCCACGGTGACCGGCCTGTTGCCCTACTTCACCATCCAGAGCAACGTGGCGGTCGGCGCCTTCGCCGGGTACGCCGCCTGGCGGGCCTGGCAGGGCCGGCCGGAGCCGCGGTCGGCGCTCAAGGGGGCGGTGACGCTCTACATCACCATCACCGGCACGGTCTACCACCTGGTGCTGGCCAACCCGGCCAGCCCGTTCGCCATGATCCAGCCGCACCGGGAGCTGGGCGAGTGGTGGGGCAACCAGTTCCTGCACACCGTCGTACCGCTGCTCGCGGTCGCCGACTGGGCGCTGTTCGACGGGCGCGGCCGGCTCCGCCTCCGGTACGCCGCCTGGTGGCTGGCGTTCCCGCTGGCGTACCTCGGGTTCGCCCTGGTGCGCGGCCTGATCGTGCACCGCTACCCGTACCCGTTCATCGACGCCGGCGAGCTGGGCTACACCGGGGTCGCGCTCTCCTCGGTCGTCTTCGCGTTCGCGTTCTGGCTGCTCGGACTCCTCTTCGTCGGCATCGACAAGGGCCTGGCCCGGCGTACCCGGGCGGTGCCGGCGCCCGCCGGCGCGGCGGAACCCGAGCAGCCCCGGGCCGCAGCCCGATGATCCGGTGCCGGCCTACCAGACGCCGGCGCCGGGCTGCTGATCCGGCTCCGGGCCGACCCGGCGGTGGGGGCGGCGCCGGTCGGCGGGCCGCTCCCGGCCGTAGGCGTCGGCCCGGCCCCAGCGGCCCGGCACGTCCAGCAGCTCGATCTGGCCGTACCCCTCCGGGATCGTTGGGTCCACCGCCAGGTTGCCGTCGCAGGGGCGCAGCCCGAGCATGGTGGCGAGCAGCATGAGCAGCCCGCCGGAGGCCCACGACTGCGGCCGGCCGGCGGCCGGGAGCTGGACCGGGTACTTGGTCACGTCGCGGGAGTAGCCGGCGATCACCTCGGGCACCGAGCCGCCGAGCGTCTCCATCACGGCGAACATGCCGGCGGCGATCCGGGCCGCCTCGGCGTGGTGCCCGTAGCGGCGCAGGCCGGCCGCGATCAGCGCGTTGTCCGGCGGCCAGACCGCGCCCAGGTGCGCGCCGACCGGATTGTACGGCCGCTGGCCGGCGGCGTAGGTGCGCACTCCCCAGCCGGAGAACAGGTCCGGCCCGGACAGGTGCGCCGCGAGGGCGTCCGCCCGCTCCGGCTCGACGATGCCGGTGAAGAGCAGGTGGCCGAGGCTGGAGGTGAGCGCGTCGACCGGTTCCCCGTCGGGGGTCAGCGCGAACGCGTAGTAGCCGCGGTCGGGCAGCCAGAAGTCACGGTTGAACCGCTCGCGCAGCCGCGCCGCGTCGGCCTCCAGCCGGTCGGCGTACGTCGGGTTGTCCCAGAACTCGCGGGCCAGCCGGGCGCCCCGGAGCTTCGCGTCGTACGCGTACCCCTGGAGTTCACTGGTGGCCCGGGGGAAGGCGGGCTGGCGGCCGTGCCGGTCCACGACGGCCTCCGGCGAGTTGCGCCAGGTCTGGTTGGCCACCCCGTTCACCGTGTTGCGCGGCTGGTAGCGCAGATAGCCGTCGCCGCACAGGTCGCCGTACTCGTCGATCCAGTCCAGCGCCATCCGGGCCGGGTGGCGCAACTGCCGGACCAGTTGGGCGTCGCCGGTCCAGCGCTCGTACTCGTCGAGCAGGACCACGAAGAGCGGGGTGGTGTCGACGGCGCCGTAGTAGACCGCGGTGGGCTGCTCGCCGAACGCGGCCGCCTCGCCGTAGCGCAGTTCGGCGAGGATCTTCCCCGGCTCCTCGTCGTGGTAGTCGTCGAGCTGGCCGCCTTGCAGCAGCGCGAGCAGGCGCAGCGTCGGCGGGGTCAGTTCGGGGGTGAACGGCAGGGTCTGCAGGCAGGTGATCATGGCGTCCCGGCCGTAGAGCGCCATCGCCCAGGGCAGACCGCCCACCGGCACCCGTTCGCGGTACGACAGCGGCATGTACCGCAGCGCGGCCAGGTCGGTCAGCGCCTGGGTGTACGCCGACTCCAGGAACTCGCGCTCCGCGACGAGTTGCGGGGCGTGGTCGAACCACCGGGCCAGGTCCTCTCGCATGTCCCGGCGGACCTGCCGCCGGTGGGCGGTCAGGCTGGCCCGCAGGTCCTGGCCGCCGGCCCCGTGGATGATCATGGCGACGTGCAGGTCGGTGTGCCACTCGCCGTTCGGCGCGACCCGGATCCGGAAGGTCATCCCGTGCTGGTCGACCTCCACCGGCTCGGTGCTGGTGACGACGGCCTCCCGGACGAACCGTTCCCGCTGGTAGCAGAGCCGCAGTTGGCGGCGGGCCGGATCAGCGGTGATGGCCGTCCGGCGGGGCACGGGACGACTGATCTCGGCGGTGTCGGCGAAGTCGCTGCCGATCTCCATCCGTACGGTGAACTCGGCCGGTTCGGCCGAGTGGTTGAGCACGGTGATCCGCTCGTTGAAGCTGTCGTTGATGGACCGGTGGCGGATCACCGACACGTCGGCGTCCACGTAGTGGCTGGCGGTGCCGGGGACCAGCACGAACCGGGTCTCGAAGGAGGCCAGCTCGTCCCGGGACAGGGCGTGCAGCCGCTCCCCGCCGACGGTGAGCACCCAGCGGGACACGAACCGGGTGTCAAAGGACCACAGGCCGATCGGGGCGTACGGGTCGATCTCCATGTCGCCCTGCGTGTCGCCCATGGCGAAGGAGTTGCCGGCAAGGATGTGGAGCAGTTCGTGCTTCATCGACCGCCCCCTCCGCAGCTCACGACGCGGGGGTGCTGAGCCGCCGCCGGGCCCGGGAAGAGCCGGCGCAGGGCCAGCAGCAGCCGCAGGTTGCCCTGCACCGTGAGGTCGTTGCGCAGCAGCGCCGCCGCCGGGTGCAGGCGCCCCTCGCTGAGCCGGTCGAAGACCTCCCGGTCGGCGCGGACCACCAGCTCGGCGTCGTCCGAGGAACGGGTGACCCGGACCTCCTGCCCGTCGATGGTCAGATACCAGTGCTGGGTCCGCCCGTCGTCGCGCAGGTCGAGCCGGAGGCTGCCGGCCGTGTTCTCCGGCAGGTCAGGGTGCCAACCGGCCACCCGCGTCTCCAGGTGCTCCACCGCCGAGCTGCGCATGGGTCCTCCCGTCTCCGGTCGTCCCCACAGGGTTCCCCGGCGGCAGGGTGAGTCCAACTCACCCGATCCAGGTGAGGGCAGGTGGTGGTCAGCCCCGCTGGATGAGCCCGCGTACGTACGTGGCCTGGCCCGCGTGCTGAAGATCGTCCTCCAGCAGGCTCAGCAGCCGCACGCCGAGGGTGACCGGCGGGTCCCAGTTCTCGTCCACCACCCGGTCGAGGTCGGTCGGCCGCAGGCCGCGCAGGTACGCCAGGGTCCGGTCGACCACCGCCCGGTGGTAGTCGACGAGGGGCCGGCCGTCGGCCGGCCGGACGGCGGCGATCTGCTCGGGCCCGTGCCCGAAGCCGGTGTCGTCGGGATCGGCGGTCAGTCCGATCCGGCCCGCCCAGTCGCCGGTGACCCAGAGCTGCTGCTCCCCCAGCACGTCGGACACGCCGTGGTCCTGGATCCGGGTCAGGTGCCAGACCAGCCAGCCCACCGGGTTCGCGCCGGCGGCCGGGGCCCGTCGCAGCTGCTCCGCGCTCATCCCGCCGACCGCCGACTCGACCAGGTCGGGCAGCCGGCTGTACGCCTCGGTCAGCAGGTCGTTCACGTCCACAGGTCCACGCTCCTCCGCCGTCGGTGCCACCTCGGGCAGTACCGCGCGCACGGCCGGGCAAACCTCGCCCTAGGCTGATCATGTGGTCGCGGCGCTGGAGTTGTATCTCGACACCGACGCCACCCGGCGGATCCGGGTGCTCTGGGACGCGCTGGAGTCCGAGGGCGTGCAGAGCATGAAGTCCCTGCTCGAGCAGCGGCACCGGCCGCACGTCTCGCTCGCGGTGGCCCCGCGCTTCGACCCGGAACGGGTCGCCGAGGCGCTCGCCGGGATGGTGGTGGCCGCCCCGTTGCGGCTGGAGTTCCAGCACGCCGGCCAGTTCGTCGGGCGGGTGCTCTGGCTCGGGCCAAGTCCCACGGCCGACCTGCTGTCCCACCACGCCCAGGTGCACCACCGGCTCGCCCGGGCCGGCATCGACCTGGTCGAGCACTACCAGCCGGGCCGGTGGGTGCCGCACTGCACGCTGTCCATGCGGGTGCCGAACGCGCTGATGGCCGCCGCGGTACGCCGCTGCCTGGAGGTGCTGCCGCTGACCGCCACCGTGGTCGGCGCGTCCGTCACCGACCACGCCCGGGGCATCTCCCACCCGCTCCCCTGACCCGCCGGGGGTCAGCGCGGCCCGAAGTCGACCAGGAAGGTCGGGTACTCCGGCTGCGGGCACGGCTCGCCGCGGTGGCCGAGCCGCTCGTAGAAGGGCGCGGCAAGCTCGCGGTGGGCCTGCCACTCCAGGTGCCGGACCCGCCCGGCCGCCCACTCAGACACCGCCGCGAGCAGCGCCGCGCCCACCCCGCACCGGCGCCGGTCCGGGCGTACGTAGAGGTCGTGCAGGCGGACGGTGCGGTGCGCGTCACCCGAACGCAGGTGCGGACCGTGGTCCTGGGCGGCGGCGTACCCGGTCAGCCCGTCGGCGTCCACCGCGCCGAGCAGCGCCCAGCGGGGATCGGCGAGCAGGTCCAGGAACCGCTGCCGGTGCACCGCCGGCGGATCCTGCCCGACCCCCATGTCGCACAGCATCGGCCAGAGCGCCGGCCAGTCCCGGGCGGTCAGTTCTCGTACCGTCGTCACGCCGGCCAGGATGCGGTCCCCGACGACCGCCGGGCCACCGGTTTCCGGGCCACGCCCACCGGTCCGCCGGGTTGACAGGCGCATCGGAAAGCCTAGACTTACCGTTCGTGGCCACTTACCAAGGACGGATGCTCGACGCGCTGGGCGATCCGACCCGGCGTGCCGTCTTCGAACTCCTCGCCGCCGGGCCACGTTCGGTCGCCGAGATCGCGGCCGACCTGCCGGTCAGCCGTCCCGCGGTGTCCCAGCACCTCAAGGTGCTCAAGGAGGCCGCCCTGGTCTCCTCGACGGCCGTCGGCACCCGCCGCGTCTACACGCTGGACCCACGGGGTCTGGCCGCCGTGCGCGGCTACTTCGAACAGTTCTGGCAGCAGGCCCTGGCGGCGTTCGCGGACGCCGTCGAGAACCCTCCCGAGGAGGATCAGTGACCACCGCAGACACCGACACCGCCGTACGCACCAGCGTCCACGTCGAGGCGTCGCCCGAGCGCGCCTTCGAGGTCTTCACCGCCGGCATGGACCGGTGGTGGGACCGCTCGCATCACGTCCAGCCCGGCACACTCAAGGAAATCGGCGTCGAGCCGCGCGTGGGCGGTCGCCTGTGGGAGGAGAACGACGCCGGGGACGTCTGCGCCTGGGGCCGGGTGCTGACCTGGGACCCGCCGCGCACCTTCGCGTTCTCCTGGCTCATCGGCCCCGACTGGGGCATCCCCGCTCCCGACGCGCCCAGCAGCCGGGTCACCGTCACCTTCTCCCCGGAAGGCACCGGGACCCGGGTCGACCTGGTGCACGATCGACTGGACGCGCACGGCCCCGGCTGGGAGAGCGTCCGGAACGGGGTCGGCAGCGACGGCGGCTGGCCCGCCGGCCTGCGCGAGTACGCCAGGACGGTCTGACGCCCCGGCCCGGCCCGGTCCGGCAACACCTCCGCCGGGCCGGGGCGGTAACGGGCCGGCGTGGCCGTTCCGCCAGTCAGGCCTACACTTGCCAGATGAGGCAGACCTGGTGACCAGCGGAAGCACGCCGGCCACGGCCTACGGTCACGTCTGCCTGGCGTACGACGACCCGGCCGGGCTCGACGCCTGGGCAGTGGGGTACCTCGCAGCCGGGCTCGCCGCCGGCGAGCGGGTCGCCCTGATCGCCCCGGGCGCGCCGGACGAACTGGCCCGCCGGCTGGACCGGCTGCCCGGCCGCGACGCCGCGCTGCGCCAGGGCGCCTTGCGACTCCTCTCCGTCGCGCAGATGTACCGCTCCGGCGGGGTCGTCGACCCGCAGGCCCAGGTCCGGGTGTACGACGCCGCCACCGAGGAGGCGCTGGCCGCCGGCTACACCGGGCTGCGGGTGGTGGCCGAGGCGACCACGCTCGTCCGCACCGCCGCCCAGCGCGACACCTTCGCCCGCTACGAGCACCTGATGGACCACTACATCCGCCGCCGGCCGCTGTCGGTGACCTGCGCGTACGACCGGCGGGAGCTGGGCGGCCCCGCGATCGCGGAGCTGGCCTGCCTGCACCCGGAGACCAATGCGGAGGTGCTGTTCCGGCTGCACGCGGCGACCGGCGAGACGGTTGTCGCGCTCGGCGGCGAGCTGGACCCGTCCAACGACCGGCTCTTCGCCGCCGCCCTCGACCGGGCCGATCCGCGGGGTGTCGACGGCCGGTTGCTGGTCGACGCGACCGGGCTGCGCTTCGTCGACCACCGCAACCTGCTGCACCTGCGTGACCACGCGCGCCGGCACGGCGCCGACGTCGTGCTGCGCACCTCCCGGTCCGCGGTCGGCCGACTGGTCGAGCTGCTGGACCTCCCGGAGGTCCGGGTCGAGGTGGGGCGATGAGGACCGGCGCCGCGGCCGGGCACGTCGGCTACTACCACGAGGCGGTCTGCTACGACTCCGAGGAGCACCTGCTCGCCGTGGTGGTGCCGTTCCTGCTCGCCGGGGTCGAAGCCGGCGAACCCACGCTGGTGGGTCTCGGCGAACACAACGCGGAACTGGTCCGCCGGGCCCTTCCCGCCGACTCCGGGGTGGCCTTCCTGCCCGGTGGCGACCTCTACGCCCGCCCGGCCGCCGCGATCAGGGCGTACCGGACGCTGCTGGCCGGACACGTCGCCGAGGGCGCGGAGCAGATCCGGATCGTCGGCGAGCTGCCGGCTGCCGTCCTCGGCGCGACCTGGGACTGGTGGGCCCGCTACGAGTCGGCCATCAACCACGCGTACGACGACTTCCCACTGTGGAGCATGTGCGCGTACGACACCCGGACCACCGCACCGCAGGTGCTGGCGGACGTGGCACGCACCCATCCCCGGACGGCCCGGCCGGACGGCAGTCACGTGCCCACCGGGTGCTACACCGAACCCGCGAGCTACCTGGCGGAACGACGGCCGGTGCGGCTCGACCCGGTGCAGCGGGCCGCGCCGGTGCTCGAGCTGACCGACCCGACCCCGGCCGAGGCCCGCGCCGCCGTCCGGGCCGCCGACCGGGGGCAGCTCCCGGCCGACGAGGTCGAGGACCTGATGGTGGCGGTCAGTGAAATCGTGACCAACGCGCTGCGGCACGGTGACGGACCGGCCCGGATCCGGCTGTGGAGCGGCCCGGACCGGATCGTGGTGACCGTGCACGACCGCGGGGCCGGCCCGAAGGACCCGTACGCCGGCCTGCTGCCGGCGGGCAACGGCGCGTCCGGCGGCCTCGGGTTGTGGATCAGCCACCAGTCCTGCAACCATGTGGCGCTGCACCAGGACGACGGCGGCTTCACCGTCCGGCTGACCGCGGGGAACCCGCACTTCCCGGTCTGACCGGCTGGGGGAACGGCTCCCGAGCCGGTCCGGAACCGCCGAAGGCCGGGGTGGGGCTGGGGCTCGCACGCCGACGGCGGTACCGTTGCGCCTCATCATGCCCTGCGGGGCGGTCATCCGCCGGCCTGGCGCTGGCGAACCGACGGAGGATGGCGAATGTCCAACGGCGAGGAACCGTTCGCACCGCACGACGACGTGTCCGGGCGGCCGAGGTTCGAGACGGCGTTGCGTGGCTACGACAAACGCCAGGTGGACCGGTACGTCGAGCAGCTGGACGGCGAACTGTCCGCAGTGGTGGCCGGCCGGGACCGGGCGTACGCGCAGGCGCGGGAGCTGACCGCGCAGCTGCAGCGGGTCCAGGCCGAGGCGGCCGAGCTGCGGCAACGGCCGGCGGAGGTGGACCGGGCGTCCTTCCGCGACCTCGGCCCGATGGTCGACCAGATCCTCGACCTGGCCGAGCGGCAGGCCGGGCAGATCGCCGAGACCGCCGGCAAGCGGGCCGCCGACCTGCAGGCCCAGGCCGAGAAGGTGCTGGCCACCGCCCAGGAGGAGGCGGCCCGGGAGCGGCGTGAGCTGGAGGAGGAGCTGTCCCACCGCCGCGCCGAGGCGGAGCGGGCGGACGAGGAGCGGCGGACCGCCGCGCAGGCGGAGCTGACCGCGATCCGGGAGCTGGCGGAGAAACTGCGGTCGGAGGGGCAGGCCGCTCACGAGCGGGCACAGCAGGAGGCGAAACGGATCGCCGAGCAGAGCACCCAGCAGGTGGAGCAGGCCCGGTCGGCGTCGGAGGCGCTGGTGAAGGCGGCCCGCACCCAGATCCAGCAGGAGGTACAGGCCACCCGGAGCAAGGCCCAGCAGGAGCTGGCCCAGTGGCAGGCCACCATGGCCCGCGAGCTGGACGAGCGGCGGGCCGCCGCCGAGCAGGAGCTGGCCGACCGGGCCAGCGCCGCCGAGCGGGACATCGCCGCCCTGGTCGCCGAGGCCCAGCAGTACGCCACCGAGGTCCGCGAACGGGCCGACGAGGAGACCGCGTCCCACCAGGAGCAGCTGTCCACCGTGCAGCAGGAGATCCAGCAGCGGCAGGAGACGCTGGCGCAGCTGCAGGCCGAGCTGGACACCGTCGCCAAGGAGCTGGAGCGAAGCCAGCAGGAGATCGGGACGGTCGAGCGGGAGGGCGCCGCGCTGGAGGAGCGGCTGGTCGAGGTGCGCCGGGAGCTGGCCGCCGAGACCAAGCGACTGGACGACGCGCGCCGCGCGGCGGACCTGGCCGAGCAGCATGCCAAGGAGACCCGGGCCCGGGTGCAGCGGGAGGCGAAGCGGGTCGCCGACCTGGCCGCGGCGGCGGTCATGGCGGCCGCCGCGGGCGGCGCGGAGACCGCCGAGTACCCGATGGTGACGGCGCGAACGCTGGACGAGCCGGTGGTTACCGCGTCGGCGGAGCGTCCCGCCGTACCCGCTGCGGAGCGACCTGCCCTGGAGGCCGTCCCCGAGCGGCCGGCGCTGGACGGTCCCAGCTTCAACGCGTTCGCGGTTCGCCCGCCGGCCCCGCGGCACGCCCCGGAGGTGGAGATCACCGGCGAACTTACCGCCGGCCCGGACACCGGGATCCCGGCCAACGCCTGACGACGCCCCCTGACCGGCGCCCCGCCCCGGGCGCCGGTCAGGAGCCGGCCGGCTCATCGTCGTCTCCGCTCCGCCGTACGCGGCCTCCATCATGGTCTCCGGGCGACGATCCGAAGGCCGGTTCAGGTGCGGCGCAGCGCGGCCAGGTACCGGGCGACCGGGCCGGCGGTGAGCACGCCGCTGCCGGCGCCGGCCAGCTCATCCGCGGCGGGCAGCAGCTCGTCGTACAGCCGGGCGGCGGCGGCCCGGTCCGCCAGCGCGACGGCCGCCCGGGCGGCGAGGCAGAGCCGCGCCTCGCGCAGCAGGTCGTGCGGCGATTCCGGCAGGAATCGCAGCGCCTCGGCGGCCTCGTCCCGGCGGCCGGCGGTCAGCGCCGCGAGCGGTCGCACCCACGGCTCGTACGGGCCCCAGTCGGGGCCGTCGACCAGCGCCGGCCGGAGGTCTTCGTCGGTGGACAGCCGCAGGCAGAGCAGGGCGAACGGAAGCAGTCCCGGGGCCATGCCGGGCATCTGACCGCCGTCGAGTCGACCCGCCGCCGCCCGATACGCGGCCTCCGCCTCCGCCCGGCGTCCCTGCACCGCCTCGCGCAGGGCGGCGTACCAGGCGGTGAAGACGCCGACCAGCGGCAGGTCGTACCGCTCGGCGAGCCGGTCGGCGGCGGCCGCGTGCGCGTCGGCGGCGGCCAGGTCGGCGTACGCGCAGTGTGCCTGCAGCGCGATGAGGTGCCCCAGCACCTCGAAGGTCAACAGGTGGTGCCGGGCTGCCAGGTCGACCAGTTCGACGCCGATGCGGGCCCGTTCGGGGGCCAGGCCGGTCCGCCAGAAGGTGTGCATGAACCGGGCGTTGAGGGCGAAGGCCAGCAGCGCCGGTTCGCCCACCTCGCGGGCGATCTCCTCCGCCTCGGCCGCCGCCCGTCGCCCCCGGTCGGTGGTGCTGCCGCGCAGTTCGAGGGCGAGGGTGCTGAGCAGCCGGCTGCGGCGTTCCGCCGGGTCGGCGGGGAGCGCGACGAGGGCGCTCGCGGCGGCGGCGACGATCCGCCGGGACAGTTCCTCGTCGTCGTTGCGGGTCCAGACCGCCGGCACGTCGAAGGCGGCCAGCACGTCGGCGGTCAGCCCGGGGTCGTCGAGCCGGTCCACGGTGGCGACGGCCTCGGCCCGCAGCCGCCGGGTCCGGTCGAGGTGGCCGGTGACGGCGAGGTTGCGGCCCCAGCCGATGAGCGCGGCCAGTCGACCGCGTACGTCGTCGCCGCCGGCCCGGTCGTGGGCGGCGACGGCCTGCTGCCAGAGCCGGGCCGCCTCGTGGGGGCGGTAGCGGCGCTCGGCCCGTGCCGCCGCGTCCCGGGCGTGGCGGGCGGCGCGGGTGGCGGCGGACCGACCGGTGGCCTGTCCGAAGTGGTGGGCGAGGGCGACGGCGTCCTCCGGCCGCAGCCGCTCGAGCGCCGCCCCGACGGCGGCGTGCCAGCGGGCCCGGCGCGGTGCCGACACGTCGGTGTAGAGGGTGTCGCGGACCAAAATGTGGCTGAACCGGGTGCCGTCCGGGGTGAGGAACCCGGCCTGTACGGCCCGGTCCACGGCGTCGAGCATGGCGTCCTCGCCGACGAGGGCGGCCAGCACGTCCGCGTCGACGTCCCGGCCGATCACCGCGGCCTGCCGGAGCACCGTACGGGCCGGCTCGGGCAGTTGCGCCAGGCGGTGCCGGATGACGTCCCGCACGCCGGCCGGGACGGTGTCCAGCGCGGCGGCGCCTGCCACGGCGAGCAGCCGGGCCAGTTCCCGGACGAAGAACGGGTTGCCGCTGCTGCGCCGGTGCAGCACGCGGACCGCGGCCGGGTCGGGCTGCATCCCGGCAACGGCCCGGACCAGGTCGGCGGTCTCGGCCTCGGACAGCCCGCCCAGATAGACCCGGACGGGTTCGGCGCCGGCGAGCCGGGCGAGCGCCGAGGTCAGCTCGGCGGTGATCCCGGTGGCCCGGTAGGTGCCGACCACCAGCACCGGTCCGGTCACCGGCGCGGGGCCGGTGACCAGGGCGGTCAGCAGGTCGAGGGTGTCCTCGTCGGCCCGGTGCAGGTCGTCGACGACCACCAGCACCGGGGCCTGCCGCGCCGCCCTGGTCAGCTGCCCGGCGGCGATCTCGTGCAGCCGGTACCGGGCCACGGCCGGCTCCTCGGCTGGCTCGGCGGGCGGCGCCCCGTGCGGGCCGGGCAGCGCGGCGGCGATCTGCGTCCACGGCCAGGTGGCGGGACCGCCCTCGTACTCGGGCACCCGCCCCCACGCGCCGGTCCAGCCGGCCTCGACAAGTCGGTCGGTGAGCGCCTCGACGAACGCGGTCTTGCCGGCGCCCGCGTCCCCGGAGACCAGGGCGAGGGCCGGCCGGCCGTGCCGGGCCACCTCCTCGGCGAGCCCGGCCAACGCGGCCAGCTCGGCGCCGCGCCCGACGAAGGGCCGCCGGTGCCCGGGCTGCTCGGCGGCGGCGCCCACCCTGGGCAGCGGCCCCATGACGGGTCGGACGCGACGGCCCGGCGGCGGCTCGACGGCGGGGGCGACCGCCGATCCGGGCCGTCCGACCGCGGGCGGGGGCGCCAGGGGCGCGTCGAGGTGCGGAGCCTGGGCCAGGATGTCGGCCTCGAGCCGGCGCAACCCCGGGCCGGGGTCCACCCCGAGTTCCGCCACCAGCACCTCCCGGGCCCGCCGCAGCGCGGCCAACGCGTCGCCCTGCCGGCCCGTCCGGTAGAGGGCGACGGCGAGCAACTGCCACGCCTCCTCCCGGAACGGGTGGTTGGCGGTGTGGGCGCGCAGATCGGAGGCGGCCTCGGCACCGCGGCCCAGCGCCAGCAGCGCCTCGGCCCGCCGTTCGACCGCCAGCGTCCGCAGCTCGTCCAGCCGGTCGATCTCCGCCCGTGCCCAGGGCGCGTCGACGAACTCGGCGTACGCGGGTCCGCGCCAGAGGGCGAGCGCGTCGTCCAGCGCGGCGAGCGACCGCTCGTCCCGCCCGGCCACCCGCAGTTCGCCCGCCTCGCCGAGCGCCGCCTCGAACCGGCCGGCGTCGACCGTTTCGGGGGCGGCGTGCAGCGCGTACCCGGGTGGGGCGGTGACCAGCAGTCGGGCCGGCTGCCGCGGCGGCCGGTCGGGTTCCAGGGCCCGGCGTAGGTCCGCGACGAAGGTCCGGACGGCCGCGACCGCGCCCTCCGGCGGCTCGGCCCAGAGGTCGCCGACGAGCCGGTCGACCGGCACCACCCGGCCCCGGGCGACCAGCAGGCGCGCCAGCACCGCGCGCGGCCGGGTGCCCTTCAGCGGCACGGGGCCCCGGTCGTCGGCGGCCACCACCGGCCCGAGCACGCCGAAGGTCACCCTGGGTGCGCTCGGCCGGCTGGTCACGTCGACCACTCTAGGCAGGCCCCGGCCGGCGGACCGGCGCTCCGGCCAGGGCACTCATCCGACACTGATCCGCTGCTCATCCGCCCCGGTCATGGTCGACCCGGACCAGACGACACCCGGAGAGGACCTCTCGTGACACCGATGATCCCTGGATTCGACCAACACCGCGTCCCCGTCGCCGACGGCGTCACCCTGCACGCCGCGGTCGGCGGCACCGGCCGCCCGATCGTGCTGCTGCACGGGTTCCCGCAGACCCACCTGATGTGGCGGCACGTCGCCGCCGATCTGGCCGCCGATCACACCGTGATCTGCCCGGACCTGCGGGGCTACGGGGCCAGCGACAAGCCCGTCGACACGGACGGCACGGCCTACGCGAAGCGCACCATGGCCGCCGATGTGGTGGCCCTCGCCCGGGCGCTGGGGCACGAGCGGTTCGCCCTGGCCGGGCACGACCGGGGCGCCCTGGTGGCCATCCGCGCCGGCCTGGACCACCCGGACGTGGTCACCCACCTGGCCTCGCTGGACGTGCTGCCCACCCTCGACATGTGGGAGGTCATGCACGGGGTGACCGCCGCCGTCGGATTCCACCTCTACCTGATGGCGCAGCCGCCCGGCCTGCCCGAGCAGCTGATCGGGGCCGCCCCGGACGCCTTCTTCGGCTACTTCCTGGACCTCTGGGCCGGTGACCCGGACGCGATCCCCGCCGACGTCCGGGCCGCCTACCTGCGGGCCTGCCGGGCGGCGGTGCCCTCGATCGTCGCCGACTACCGGGCGTCGGCCGGCGTCGACGTCGAGCACGACCGGGCCGACCGGGCGGCGGGGAATCGGCTGCGCATGCCGGTGACCGTGCTCCAGCAGGACTGGGGATCGGCGCTGGGCTTCGACGCGGCGGCGCTCTGGCGGGCCTGGGCCACGGACCTGCGGCACGTGCCGGTCCCGTACGGGCACTTCATGGCGGAGGAAGCTCCGGCCGAGGTGGTGAAGGAGCTGCGCGCGTTGCTGGCCCGGTGAGCAACCGCGTTGACGGGTGCCGGGGGGAGACGGGCCGCACCTCCGGCACCGGGCACCGCCACCCGTCCCGGGAGTCCCGCGTGCCCGCGTACCGTCTCTTCCTCGTCCTCAGCGGCGTCGGCGCTGCTGGCCGCGAACGTGGTCTGGGCGGTCGGCGCGGTCTGCGTCGACGGCGCGTTGGAGGCCTGGGCCGCCGACGAGATCGGGGTGGCGCGGGTCGGCCGGGCGTTCGTCCGGGCCGGGCAGCTCGCCCAGGTGGGCACCGTGCTCGGCGCCGGCGTCTTCCTGGTCCCGGTGCTCTGGTTCGCGCTCGCCGCCCGGCGTTCCGCGGCAACGGTCCACATGGCAATCCCGGACCGCACCCGCGTCGCGCAACCGGCGCCCTGAGGGTCTTGCCCTGGACCTTGAGGCATGTCAATATTTGATCACTTTGCGTGTGTCTCTGACTTCGGGGGGTTGATCGACGTGCGGAAGATTTCCTCGATCGCGGCGGCGGCCACACTGGCCGTCGGCTGCACGGGTGTCGCGGTGGTCAGCGCGGCGGCGCCGGCAAGTGCCACCTGCAGCCACTACCACGAGAACGTCGACACCAAATTCGGCCAGCTCTTCAACGCCAGCAACGTCAACATCCGCACCGGCCCGCACACGAGCTGCCCCTCCCTGGGCTACGGGCAGTTCAGCCACAGCGTGGACTTCCACTGCTTCACCAACGGCGACCGGGTGAGCGCGAACGGCCACACCACCTACACCTGGACCTACCTGAAGGACACCACGACCGGGGTGTCCGGCTGGGTCGCCGACGCCCTGCTGGACGGCCTCGGCAGCGGCATCGCCTGCTGACCGTCCCCGCGCCGGCCGCGACGAGCGGGCAGGATGGCTCGACATGGACACCATCGAGCCGATCCTGTACCCGCCGATCGAGCCGTACGCCACGCATCGGGTGGCCGTCGGCGACGGCCACGAGCTGTACGTGGAGGAGGTGGGCCGGCCGGACGGCGTGCCGGTGGTCTTCCTGCACGGCGGCCCCGGCGGCGGCCTCGTGCCAGCGGCCCGGCGGTTCTTCGACCCGGACCGCTACCGCGTGGTGCTGTTCGACCAGCGGGGCGCGGGCCGGAGCACGCCGGCGGGTGGCCTGCGCGGCAACACCACCTGGCACCTGGTCGACGACATGGAGGTGATCCGCGAGCGGCTCGGGGTCGACTCGTGGCTGGTGTTCGGCGGGTCGTGGGGCGTCACCCTCGGCCTGGCGTACGCGCAGACCCACCCCACCCGGGTCACCGGCCTGATCCTGCGCGGCGTCCTGCTCATGCGCCGCACCGAGCGGGACTGGTTCTACCAGGGCGGCCTGCGCCACCTCCAGCCGGACGAGTGGGACCGGTTCGTCGCGCCGATCCCGGAGCCGGAGCGGGACGACGTGCTGGCCGCGTACCACCGGCGGTTGCACGGACCGGACGAGGCGGAGGCGCGGGCCTGCGCGGCGGCGTGGGGCCGGTGGGAGGCGGTGAACTCCTCGCTGGTGCCGGACGCCGGCCTGCTCGCGCACTTCACCGCCGACGCGCACGCCCTGCCGATCGCCCGGATCCTCTCCCACTACGTCTGGCACGGCGGCTTCCTCAGCGCAGACACGCAACTCCTCGACGGGGTGGACCGGATCCGCCACCTGCCCGCCGTCATCATCAACGGCCGCTACGACCTGTGCTGCCCAACCGTGTCCGCGTACGACCTGGCGCGGCGCTGGCCGGAGGCGGAGCTGCGGATCGTGCCGGACGCCGGGCACTCGGCGGCGGAGCCGGGCATCGCCCGGGAACTGCTACGCGCCACCGACGAGTTCGCCGTCCGGCTCGCCGGCTGAGCGAGCCGGCGCTCCGCTCAGTTGCTGGACGCTGTGCTCTGCGGCCAGCAGCGCGCGAATCGCGTCGCCGATCACCGGGTCCACCGGGAAGCGCGCCGCCAACCACTCCAGGGTCACCCGGGCCGCCTCGCGGTTGCGCTGGTAGCCGGGCACCATCTCCGCCAGCGGCAGCACCTCCGGCGGGTACGCCCGCTCCACCCGGCGGCTGGGGTCGAACGGGTCCCGCCGGTGCGCGGTCGCCTCGGGGGCGGTCAGCCGGAGCAGCGCGAGCACCCGGTCCACCGCGTACGACTGGATGAACCGCGACGCGGTGAGCCGCTCCCCGCGCAGCTCGCGGTGCAGGCCGACGTAGAGGTTGGTCAGCGCCTCGTTGAGGTGGAACTCGACGGTGTCGTACGGCGTGCCGGGCCGGGGTGGCGGACCGGACTCGGCCAGGCCGGCGGGCGCGTCGGGGCGCTGCCACACCACCCGGGCGCCGGTGAACGGCAGCCGGGCCAACTCGTCGACCGTGAAGACCGCGTACTCGACGAAGATGCCGTCGGCGTAGAGCGCCTTGCGTCCGTTCCGCTCGTTGCGGAAGCTGTACGCCACCGGGCAGGGCACCGCCAGCCAGTCGACCGAGTCGACGTACCGGGCCACCGCCCCGTCCCGCACGACGAGGAAGAAGTCCAGGTCGGAGTGGGCGTCGAGGCGGTCGTGCTCGGCACCGGCGGACCCGAGGCCGAGCAGCGCCAGGGTGTCCGGCCGGGCGGCGAGGTGGACGGCGAGGTCGTCGAGTCGACGCAGCATCGGGTGCATCCGTCGTCCCTTCCGTGAAGAGTCGACGTTTCAGCCCGTACGGCCCTGCACCGCCGCCGGGGTCGCGACACCGATGCGGCCCATTCTGCCCCGTGCGGGCGTCTGGTTCACCCCTGCTCGGCCCGTAGCGGTCGGGTTTCCGTCGTCCGGGCGCCCCCTCGTGATCTACCCAGCCACCACCGCCGGTGGCAGGATCATCCGCGTGACGGGTTCGCTGTTCGCGGTCAGTGATCTCCACGTGTCGTACGAGGAGAACCGTAGGGTGGTCGACCGCCTGCAGCCGGAGTCGGCGGACGACTGGCTGATCGTGGCCGGTGACGTGGCCGAACTGTTCGGCGCGGTCGAGGAGACGTTGCGGCTGCTCCGCGACCGGTTCGCCCAGGTGATCTGGGCGCCGGGCAACCACGAGCTGTGGACGCACCCGTCCGACCCGGTGACCCTGCGCGGGCAGGAGCGCTACGCGGCGCTGGTGGCGATGTGCCGTGACCTCGGCGTGCTGACCCCGGAGGACGACTTCCCGGTCTGGCAGTCGGAGGACGGGCCGGTGGTGGTGGCCCCGCTGTTCCAGCTCTACGACTACTCGTTCCGCGCGCCGGGCACCAGCAGCAAGGAGGAGTCGCTACGCCGGGCGTACGACGCCGGGGTGGTGTGCACCGACGAGGTGCTGCTGCACCCGGACCCGTACCCGGACCGGGAGTCCTGGTGCTGGGCGCGGCTGGCCGAGACCGAACGCCGGCTCGCCGCCGTCGACCCGGCCCTGCCGACCGTCCTGGTCAGCCACTGGCCATTGGTGCGCCAGCCCACCGAGGTCCTCTGGTACCCGGAGTTCGCCCAGTGGTGCGGCACCGAGCGCACCGCCGACTGGCACGTCCGGCACCGGGCGGTCGCCGCCGTCTACGGGCACCTGCACATCCCCCGCACCACGGAGTACGACGGGGTGCGCTTCGAGGAGGTGTCGCTGGGCTACCCGCGCGAGTGGCGCAGAAGGGGCGACGAGCCTCAGCCCATGCGCCGGATCCTGGGCGGCAAGCAGTGATCGAGACCCTGCTGCCCCCGGCCGTCGTGACGGTCCACGCCTTCTCCGACATCCCCGGCGAGGCCCCGTACCCGGGCGAGGAGGACCTGGTCGCCAAGGCCGTGGAGATTCGCCGCCGCGAGTTCGTCACCGCCCGCCGCTGCGCCCGCGAGGCGCTGGGCAAGCTGGGCCACGCCCCGGCTCCGATCCGCTCCGGCCCTCGCCGGGAGCCGGTGTGGCCGGCCGGGGTGGTCGGCAGCATCACCCACTGCGCCGGCTACCGGGCGGCGGCGGTCGCCCGGGACACCGACCTGGCCGCCGTCGGCATCGACGCGGAACCGCACGACATCCTCCCCGAGGGGGTGGGTGCGGCGGTGACCGTCCGCGGCGAGCCGGAGCTGCTGCGCCGGCTCGGCCGGGGGAACCCGACCGTCCACTGGGGTCGGCTGCTGTTCAGCGCCAAGGAGTCGGTCTACAAGGCGTGGTACCCGCTGACCGGGCGCTGGCTCGGCTTCGAGGACGCCGAGCTGTCCATCGACCCCGCCGCCGGGACCTTCACCGCCCGGGTGCTGGTCGACGGCACCCGCGCCGACGGCGGGCCGCCGCTGACCGAGCTGCACGGCCGCTGGCTGGTCGCCCGCGGCCTGATCGTCACGGCCGTGACCGTGCCCTGTTGACCGACCCCCTGTCCAGGCGGGCGTCCAGTCGCCGTCAGGAGCTCTGCCAGGTCGGCGGCCGGGCTACGGCGTTGGGGGGGGCGGAGGATCCGCGCGTCGCGGCGGCGCTGGCCCACACCGGCTGGCAGGGGCGGCTACGGCCCACCACCTGCCACCTGTGCTCCTGCTACACCACCCTGTACGTCCAGGTCACACCGGACGGCGGCGCGGTCTGGTCACCGCAGAACACGCCGCCGAGCTGGCTGCCGCGCTCCACCGAGGACCCGCCCACGCTGCTGCCTGCCGTCGGGCCGCGCCGAGCCACGCCCTACCAGGCCAGCGCCTGGCACGAGGGCGGGTCAACGCTCGGCGGCCACCCGCAGTGGATCCAGGACGCGGAGCACGTCGGCTGCCCGGCGTGCGGGGAGCCGATGGACTACGTCGGCCTCGTCGGCGGCGCCGACCTCGACTTCGGCGAAGGCGCCTACTACCTCCACCTGCACGCGCCGTGCGGCCTCGCCGCCGTCAACTACCAGCAGAGTTGACAGCTAGCCCACGCTCTCGGCCAGGGGCGCGGGCTCGTCGGCCATGGCCGCCACGGCCCGGAGCAGCTCGGCCGCCGGGGCGTCCGCCGGGAAGAACGTCTCGATGGAGATCTCGTCCAGCGTCACGTCCCGGGGCGAACCGAACATCGTCATCGTGTAGAGCAGCGCCAGCTCGCCGTACTCGGTCGCCAGCCGCAGCGGGACGACCAGATCCTCGGCCGGCGCGGCGGCGACCGGGCTCGGCTCCGGCGCCGGGTAACTCTCCAGTTCCGCCAGCAGCTCGGCCAAGCCTTCGGCGGCGGTGCGGGCGAGCTGGCGGCGGACCCGGCGCAGCACGTGCGCCCGCCACTGCGCGAGGTTCACGATCCGCCGGGACAGGCCGTCCGGATGCAGCGTCGCGCGCAGCACGTTGACCCGTGGCGTCCGCAGCTCCTCCGGCACCCCCTGCAGGAACACCGCCATGGTGCGGTTCGCGGCGAGCATTTCCCACCGTACGTTGACGGCCAGCGCCGGATTCGGCTCGTGGCCGGCGAGGACGGCCTCCACGGCGGCCCGCGCGGCGCCGAGGTCGGTGAACGGCCGCTCGGGGTGCACCGGCGCGAACCCGGCGGCGAGGTAGAGCGTGTTGCGCTCCCGCAGCGGCACGTCCAGCTCGTCGCAGAGCCGCTCGATCATGCCGCGGCTCGGGTTGGCCCGCCCGGTCTCGACGAAGCTGAGGTGCCGGGTGGACAGCTCGGCCGAGACCGACACGTCGAGCTGTGAGCGGCCTCGCCGCTCCCGCCAGCGCCGAATCAACACGCCCACCGGTTCGGTCCTGGTCATGGCACCAGCCTCACGCGTAACGCGGCACGGGGCAATGACCTCCCAGGTAATCGACGCCGACCGGGTCGGGGCCGCACGGTTCCAGGTGTGGCAGCCGCCGCACCGCACCGTCGACACGAGGAGGAACCACCATGACATCCGCGTACCAGGCCACCGTCGAGCGCTACGTCCGGTTCTGGAACACCGGCAAGCCCGACGAGCAGCAGGAACTCGCCGCGGAGACGTTCACCGACGACGTCCGGTACCACGCGGTGATCGGGGTGTTCACCGGCCGCCAGGCGCTGATCGGCTTCCACGACCAGTTCACCGGGCACATGACCGACGCGGTGTTCCAGCGCCGTGGCGAGCCGCAGTTCCACCACGACCGGGGCCGGCTGCTGTGGGAGATCGAGGTGGGTGACGGAAAGTCCTTCGCCACCGGCACCGATGTGCTGGTGTTCGACGCGGACGGCCGGATCAGCGAGATCACGGCGTTCCTGGACCGGGCGCCGGAAGGCTTCGACCCGCACGCCCACCACTGACCCCGCGACGATCCCGGCGGGGCGGTGGTCCGCCCCGCCGGGTCGGGGTTCAGTGGCCCCGCTTGGCCCGGTGGATCTCCACCGGCAGGGCCGGCGCGCCGTCGATCGGCGCCGGGTCCTCCGGCGTGGCGGCGATCCCGCCGGCCGCGATCCGGTCCAGGGTGGCCAGCCCGGCCTCGTCGACGGTGCCGAAGACGGTGTAGTTGGGGCGCAGCGCCGAGTCGGACTGGACCAGGAAGAACTGGCTGCCGTTGGTGTCCGGTCCGGCGTTGGCCATGGCCAGGGTGCCCCGGGCGTAGAGCCGGCGGACCCCGGTCGGGTCGGTCGGCGCCGGCGGCAGGTCGGTGGGGAGTTCGTCGGCGTACCGGTAGCCCGGGCCGCCCTCGCCGGTGCCGGACGGGTCGCCGCACTGCAGCACCTTCAGCGTCGGGTACGCGGTGAGCCGGTGGCACGGCGTCCGGTCGTAGAACACGTGTCGGGCCAGGTGCAGGAAGCTCTGCACGGTGCACGGGGCCTGTTCCCGGTCGAGGGTCAGCCCGATCGGCCCCTGGTTGGTGTGCAGGGTGACCCGGACCGCGCCGTGGTCGGGCGTGTGTCGGGGGTCCGGCGGCAGCGGCACCGGCCGGGCCGCCGGCTCATCCGGCGTCGGTGTGTACGCGCACGGCCCCGCCGTGGGCGCCGGCGTGACGGCCGGCGCCGCGGTCGCGGCGGCGCCCCCGGTGGTGACCAGCGCGGCGGAGATCACCACCACGCCGGCCAGGCGGGACAGCAGCGGCGGGACGGCGTGCGGTCGGGTGTCGCTCGACACGTGGGTCCTCCCTGGACTCGTGGGACCAGAAAGATCGAAGTCTATGGACCTGGTGGGCCGATGTCGATGACCGCCGACCGTCGATGGCAGGATCATGGGCATGTCTGTGCTGCCCGGTGAGCTGAGCACGCCGTATCCGGTAGTCGACGTGGACGTGCTGGACCGCAACGTGCGGGCGATGGCGGCGAGCGCCGCCGCACGCGGGATCGCGCTTCGGCCGCACGCCAAGACCCACAAGTGCCTGCAGATCGCCCACCGCCAGCGGGAAGCCGGTGCGGTGGGCCTGACCATCGCCACCATCAGCGAGGCCGAGGTGCTCGCCGAGGCCGGGTTCACCGACCTCTTCATCGCGTACCCGATCTGGGCGTCGCCGGCCCGCGCCCGGCGGCTGCGCGCGCTCGCCGAGCGCGCGTCGCTGCGGATCGGGGTGGACTCGACCGAGGCCGCCGCCCTCCTCGCCGACGCCCTGCGCGGAACCGGCGCCGAACTGCTCGTCGAGATCGACAGCGGGCATCACCGCAGCGGGGTACGGCCGGAGGCGGCGGGCGAGGTGGCCGTGGCGGCGGCCCGAGGCGGCGCCCGGGTCGGCGGCGTCTTCACCTTTCCCGGCCACGGCTACGCGCCGGGCCGGCGGGATTCGGCGGCGGCCGACGAGGCCGCCGCGCTGGACCGGGCGACGGCGGCGCTCACCGCCGTCGGCATCGATCCCCGGGTACGCAGCGGCGGGTCGACGCCCACCGCGGCGGCGGCGGACCCCCGCGCACTCACCGAGATGCGTCCCGGGGTCTACGTCTTCAACGACGCGCAGCAGGTCGAGCTGGGCGGCTGCGACTGGTCGGACGTGGCGCTGACGATCGCCGCGACCGTGGTGAGCAGGTCCGGGTCGCGTGTCATCCTCGACGCCGGCGGCAAGGTCCTCGGCGCGGACCAGGCCGCCTGGGCAACCGGGGCCGGTCGGCTGCCCGACCACCCCGAGGCCCGTATCACCGCGCTGTCCGAGCATCACGCCACGGTCACCTTCCCCGAGGGGCAGCCCACCGTGCGGCTCGGCGACGTCGTCCGGGTGGCGCCCAACCACGTGTGCGCCGCGGTCAACCTCGCCGACGAGTTCGTCGTCGTGTCCGGCGGTCGGGAGATCGACCGCTGGGCCGTCGCCGCCCGCGGCGCCAACACCTGAGGCGTACGGCGCGGCGAAGGTCCTGATCACCGGTACGTCGACGGCGCAGCCGGGTGACGCCTCCCCCACCAGGGCAGGAGTTGGGCGAGGCCGAACAGCACCTCGACGGCGAGGAACAGCCACAGCATCCGGGTGACACCCTGGGCCAGCGCGTACGCCTGCCACATCGCGAACAGCGTGCGCGCGATGCCATCGAACAGTCCGTGCACAGGCCGCGTCCGGACGATGCGCAGGAGGGCCCAGACGACCACGACCGAGCCCATCAGGTTCGCGAACAGAGTCTGCACCGGGTCAAGGGCGGGCAGCACGCCCAGTCCGAGGGCGTTACCGAGCCGTGACAGCGCGTCGTGCAGCAGTGCGTAGGTCCACGGCGTCGCGAAGCCCGCGGTGACGACGAGGTCGTACCAGGCGCTCGCGCGGACGAGACGAAGGTAGGCGGGACGGGGGTGCACGACGACCTCCTGCTGGTCGGGCTGCGGGGATGCCCGACGCTAAACCCTGGAGTACGCTCCAAGGTCAAGTCCACGAGCCGGCGGGGTGCCATGCGTATCGGGGAACTGGCCGCGCGAGCGGGTACGAGCACGGACACCATCCGTTTCTACGAGAAGGTCGGCCTGGTCGCGGGCCGGCGGCTGCCGAACGGCTACCGCGACTTCCCGCCGGAGACGGTGGAGTGGTTGCACTACGTCCGCACGGCGCAGCTCCTCGGCTTCTCGCTGGCGGAGATCGCCCGGACCGGCGAGCAACTGCGCGACGCGCCCGACACCGCAGCGGCGCTGTCGGCGCTGTTCCGGGAGAAGATCGCCGTCATCGACGCCCGGATGGCCGAACTCGCCGCCCTGCGCGACGACCTCACCGCCCGCGCCGACACCGGGTGTCCGTTGCGTCCGGCCAGCCCGGAGGGGAACACCGGGCCCCGCCGGGCTACGGTTTCGTCATCACCGGGACGGCCCTAAGCTGGGGGTCGGTACCGCGCTGTGAGCAGGGAGGGAGCGCCATGAGCCAGACCGAGCGGACGGACTTCACCGACGAATGGAACGTGGCCGAGGACGACGGCGTCCTGGACGCCTCGGACACCCTCGACGACGGCGTCGGCGATCCCCTCGACACCGGCATCGCCCCGGCGGATCGCTGGGCGGGAGCGAACCGGTTCGGCACCACCCCGGCGGAGGAGCGGGCCGGCGAGTCCCTCGCGCAGCTGCTCGCCCAGGAGGAGCCGGACATCGACCCGTACGCCGAGCCGGACGACGACGAGGACGAGCTGACCCGCCGCGGGTACGAGCGGGAGGCGCGGACGGGGCGCCTGGTCGCCCCCGACGCGGCCTTCGGCGAGGATCAGGAGGCGGATTCGTTCGCCTGGGACGCCGGGATCGACGGCGGCGGGGCCAGCGCGGAGGAAGCCGCGGTCCACCTGGTCGACGACCCGGAGGGCCCGGGCGACGGCCCGTTGCGCTGAGGCCACGAACCGCGCCACCTCAGGCGCTCGGCGCCGGGGGCTCGACGGATCCGGTCACGATCCCGGAACCTCCGGCTGCGCCCGCCCGGGCCGGTCGTCGGGCTCGGCGCCGGGGAGGCCGGTCCGATCCAGTTGAAGGTTGCGAGCGGTCGATTTCTTGACGTGCTGCTCGCAAGCTATATCTGGCCGGCCGGGCTCGGATTCTGGTCAGACTTACTTCGGCGATACCGGACAGCAGGCCGGACCCGCGCCGACTGATCGACGCGGGTCCGGTGATCTCAGCTAGCGGTTCAACAGGTGCCGGGTCGGAGGGCGAAGTCGGTGGTGAGCGTCTTGCCCGCCTTGATACTCACCTTCTGGGACTGCGGGACCCAACCGTCGCGGGCCACGATGACCTCGATCGGGTTGGCGCCCGACGGCGCCCAGATGGCGTACTTGCCGTTGGCGTCGGCCTTCAGGGTGAACGTCCAGCCGCCCCTGCCGTTGACCTGAACGGTGGCGCCGCGCAGGGCGGCGCTGTTGCCCTGACAGTCGATGCCGGTGACGGTGCCGGTCAGCTTGCCCCAGTCCTTGGGCGGGTTGACCACCATCGTCACGTCGATCGGCGCGACCGCGTACGGGGTGTCGGACTTGATCCCGAGTTGCGCGGTGTAGGTGCCGGGCTGCTCCACCTCCGCCGAGGTGGCGTCGAGCGAGACGTCCACCGTGACGCTCTGTCCAGGCTGGAGCGTCGCCGTGGTGGGAGACGCGGACAGCCACGGTACGTCGGTGACGGTGGCGCACTGGTCGAAGCCGGGCAGCAGTTCGCTTTCCGGCGTCGGGGTGAACCCGCCGGTCGATCCACCGACCTTCACGAACCCGCACGCCGCCCCGGCCCGGTAGCGGGCGAAGTTGGCGTTGGGCAGCGCCGACCAGGAGTTGGCCGCCGGGTCGTACGCCCAACCCTGGTTGGTGACGATGGTGGAGTTGTTGATGACACCCGTGGACAGCAGGAGCAGTCCGTTGGCGGTGTCGGCGGCCACGCCCCAGAAGTCGACCGGCAGGTCGGCCAGCTGGGTCCAGGTGTTGGTGCCCGGGTTGTAGCCGTAGGTGCTCTTCAGGGTCGTCGGCCCGTTACCGCCGGCGCAGTAGACCGTGCCGTTGATCCCGCCGCAGCCCTGCCAGGCGACGGCGACCGGGTACGGCGCGACGGTGGTGAACGAGTCAGCTCCCGGGTTGTACCGGACGACCGCGTTGGACTTGGCGCAGTTGCCGTCCACGCACCCGCCGACCAGGTAGATCTGGCCGTCGGCCACCGCGATGCCAGGGGCTGCCCGCGGCGCCGGGTTGACCGCGGCCCGGGTCTGCCAGGCGTTGGTGGCGGGGTCGTAGGCGTACACCTTGCTGGACGTGTTACCGGCCGTGTCCCAGCCGCCGAACACGTACAGCTTGCCGTCGACAAACGCCGCCGCCGGCTTCTCCAGCGCCGCCGGCAGGTCGGCGATCCGGGTCCAGGCGTTCGTCGCCGGGTCGTACACGTAGCTGTTGGCGAGGTTGGCGCTGCCGGAGACCCCGCCCACCGAGTAGACCTTGCCGTCGTACGCGGCCACGGCGTTATCCATCACCGGGACCGGGTAGTTGGCGGTGTTGACCCACGGCGGCGCGTACGGGGACGGCTCGACCGGGTCACCGGCCTTGTTGTCGCCCAGCCAGCCGATCGACGTGCCACTGCCCTTGACCAGGTTGTTCTGCAGTGGCGCGCCGCGCGGCCCGAGGATCTCGAAGCCGCCGCGCCGCTCGGACAGGTCGACGGTGGCCGGCGCGTTGCCGGTGTTGGTGATCGTCGTCTTCACCGTCGACTTCTGCCCGAGCGTCTGGGTGCCGGTCAGCGACGGCGGGGTGATGGTCAGCCGGCCGGCCTTGAGCAGGTAGTCGGCTCGGTTGCTTTGGTCGGCCGCGACGTTCACGGTGGAGGTGACCGACCCGTAGTTGCTCTTCGCCGCCGTGAACGGGTGCTCCCCGCTCAGCGACGAGAACATCCAGTAGAAGCCATCGCCGAGGTTGCCGTCGTCCGGCGTCGCCGCGGTGGTGGCCTTCTCGGCCGGCTTGTCCACGCTGGTCACCGTGGCGCCGTTCAGACCGCCCGAGATGTTGCTGTCGAGCACCTGGCCGAGCACGAGTCCACCGGGGATCGGGTCGCAGGACCGGTTGACGACGGAGAAGTTGTCGACCTCCCACCACCAGGCGTAGGTGGCCTGGTGGTGGAACCGGATCCGCACGTCGGCGTGCCCGCCGGCCTGCGGGATCTGGACCTCCTCGAGCACCGGGCCACGGCGGCTGGTGGTGGTCCAGTTCGAGGCGATCACCCAGGTGTTACCGCCGTCGAGGCTGAACTCGACGTTGGCGAAACCGTTGAGTGCCCGGTAGTCGCTGTTGAACCGCAGCACCGGCGACGGCACGGCGGTCAGGTCCAGCGACGGGGTGATCAGGTCGGAGTCGACGGGCTTGCCGGAACCGGCCGCATCGGTGTCCACGATCGCGTACTTGCCGGTGCCGCCGGTGAGGTTGCCCCGGTTGCGCGGGTCGGTGAACACCCAGCCGCCGTTGGCGGTACGGTTCACCACGTTCCAGCCCTCCGGGGTCGTCCCCGACTCGAAGGACTCGGTGAGCACCGGGGTGCCGTAGTTGAACTTGTAGCCGGCGGCGGTGCAGGTGTTCTCGACGGAAAGGTCGAAGTTCTTCACCTGGTCGCCGTCACCGACGGTGATCTGCGCGGCGCCCTGCTGGTACGCCGGGTACATCGCCTTCACGGTGAGCCCATACTCGCCGGCCGGCAGGTCGACGGAGTACGCGCCGGTGGCGGGATCGGTGAACACCGGTCCGCCCGGCTTGCCGGCCACGTCGATCCGCGCGTACAGCGGCCAGCCGTGCCCGGAGCCGTCCTTCACCACGCCGGAGACCTTACGGGCCGGTACGGCGTCGAGGGTGAAGTTCGCGGTCACGCTGCCGCCGTCGGTGACGGTGACCGTCTGGGTCTTCGGCGCGAAGCCGAACGCCGATGCGGTCAGCTCGTGCTGCCCGGCCGGCAGGCTCAGCTTGTAGCCGCCCTGGTCGTCGGTAACGGTGCCGCTGCCGCCGACGCGCACGGTAGCGCCGGCGATCGGCGCGCCGCCGGACTTGGTGACCTTGCCGGTGACCTCACCGTGCGGCCCGGCGACGCAGTTGGGGAACTTCATCGCCCCGACGCGGGTGTGCCACGTAGCGGAGCTGGTGGTGGTCAGGTACTCGGAGGTGAACCAGAAGGTGCAGCCGTCGGTCGGGTCCACCGACATCGAGCTGTAGTCACCCCAGCGGGCCGCCGAGTGGGTCTGCGCGCCCGTCCCGGCGATCAGCGTCCGCTCGCTCTGCCCGAGCTGGCCGAGCGGGTCACCCGAGAGCCGGCCGGCCATCCGGATCGACGGGTACGAGGTGCTGCTCGACGCCGAGTAGCCGAAGGCGATGTTGCCGGAGACGTCCATCGCGCCGCTGGACATCCAGCGGTGCTCGGCGTCCGGCGCGTAGGTGCCCTGCTGGTTGATGCGCCAGTCGGTGGGCGAGCTGCTCTGCAGCTCGTACCACCGGATGCCGGCGTGGTCCGTGCCGTCGGCGTCGACCGTGTGGTTCAGCACGATCGAGGCGTGGTCGCCGAAGTTCCGGTAAGCGGCCCGGTTCATCAACCGGTCGGCGATCGCGTCCAACCGCGCCGAGGTGCCCTGCTGGGGGACGCAGGTGCGGGCGTAGTTGCACATGTTCGAGTCGAACGGCGCGGTTTCCAGGTAGCGGCTCGGGGCCAGGTTGTTGCCGAATGTGGAGTTTGCCGGGTTGCCCCAGTCAACTTTGAAGTCCCACATAAGCAACCGGTCCGTGGGCGAGATGCCCCACGCGTCGTCGTCGAACATGACGAACGGGTTCGGCGCCCCGGCCGACGGGGCGAGACCCTCCGAGTCGGACGGCAGCAGGCCACCGAAGTCCGGTCCGAGGTGGAAGTACACCATCCGGGCCGCCTGGCCGGAGAGCATCTTCTCCCGCTCGAACGCCACTGCGCCGGCACCGACGAACGACGGCGCGAACTCGTTGGCCGTCATGTAGTAGGCGTCCGGCCAGATCCCGAACTTCGGGTAGTCGTTCATCCGGGTCTGGTGGTACAGGAAGTCGTACCGGTAGAAGGCGCCGGTCGGGTCACCGGTCTGCGAGATGGCGATGCACTGGTGCATGCCGGACGACCCGCCGGGCAGGGCGAACTGGGTGAGCATCCACCGGTCGGCGGCCTCGTCGTAGAGCACGACGGGGTCGCCGTCGTTGCGGGTCTCGCAGGGTCCGCCGAAGCCCGACCAGATGGCGTTGCCGGGCAGCGGTCCGAGCAGCAGGCTGCCGGTCTTGCTGTAGACGGCGTAGTGCAGGTTCACCATCTGCACGTAGTGGTTGGGCCCCACGTCGCCGTTGGTGTCCGGCGGCAGCACCCCGTCGATGTTGCCGACGCCCTCGAAGTTGGCGGCGAACTCAGGTACCTGAGACGCGGTGAAGCCTCGCTGCACGGCATCGCTTCCCGCCTTGGCGGTCAGCTCCGCCGCCTGCCGGTCGAGCGATCGAGCGGGCTGTACCGCATTTGCCGATACCTGTCCATCTTTTTGTTTCGGAGCGATTTCGCGCAGTTTCCGAGACAGGTCATGTTTGGCGGCTTGGCGCACTTCGGCCTTTGCGGCCGGGCGGGCGGGAGCGGCGGATTCGGGGCCCACGGGTTGGGCGACCGCTGGTAGAGCGCCGAGGAGCAGGGCTGCGGTGGCCAGAACGGCGACCGGCCCGGCCCTCAGCAGTCCATTTCGCGTCTTGCGCATCAGGCGACGACCTCCTAGCTGACGGCGGCCGCGGGTGCTGGCCGCCGAGTGACGCAGTGTCAGGAAAACCGCAGGTAGGCGGCATCCTGCGATCATCGTCGATGTGTATCGATCTTCTCTCAAGCCCAGAAGCTGGGCAGATATGAGGCAAAACCGGTCCAATATCGAGCTTCACGTTTGAACGATTCACCGCTGATGTTGACCAGCCCTCGCGCAAGTTGATTTCCTTCTCCCATGAGCAGTCCTGGGGGGGATTTTGACGAGCAGCCGGTCATACTCTGTGTGACCGCCGACCGCAGCAAGCGGGCACAAGTGGCTCGGCTCATGAGCGGCAAGGGCGTCGTGCTGATGTTCCCCGACCTGCAGGCGGTCCGCACCTTGCTGTTCGACGACACCGGCGCCTCCGCGGCCCGCGAAACGGATCCGGTGGCCCTCGGGCGCCTGGTGGTCGACCAGCAGCGGCAACAGGCCAGCTGGGCCGGGCGCGCCCTCCCCCTGACCCGGCTGGAGCGAGACGTACTCACCGCCCTGGCCAACCCACCCCTGCGCGTCTGGACATATCAGCAGCTCTACGAGCGGGTCTGGGGGGCGGACTACCTGGACGACGCGGCAGCCGTCCGGTCCACCGTCAAGCGACTGCGTGCCAAGCTCCGCGAGGCGAACGCCACCATCGCGGTGGAGGCCGCACGGGGTGTCGGCTACTCCCTGGTGGACACCACCTCGCACGGTCGACACTGGTCGTAGGCTGCGGCCCGTCGGACGCGACGAGAGAGCCTGCCTCGCACAGCGGGCGCCCCGCCGGGACCGGTCGTGGTTGGTGCCGACCTAGACGCAGCACGGTAGGCACCGCCGGTCGCGGTAGGTTGCACAGTCATGGCCACGACTGCGGACGTCCGTGACGAACTCGCCAGCCTCGCCGACCCGCGCCGGGCGCAGGGAGTGAGCCGGTTTCTGCAGATGATTCCAGGCGGATATGGCGAAGGCGACCAGGCCATCGGCGTCTCCGTGCCGGAACAGCGCAGGGTGGCCGGCCGGTACTGGCGCGAACTCTCCCTGGCCGAAACGGCGATGCTGCTGAAGAGCGGCGTGCACGAGGAGAGGCTGACGTCACTCTTCATCCTGGTACGAAAGTTCACCAAGGGGGACGCGGAGGAACGGGGCAAGATCTTCAGCATTGTCCTGGCCAACACCGGCCGCATCAACAACTGGGACCTGGTGGACTCATCCGCGCCGTACATCGTCGGCCCCTGGCTGATCGACAAGGACCGGAGTGTCCTGGATCGGCTGGCCGAGTCGAGCCTGCTCTGGGACCGGCGGATCGCCATCATGGCAACTCTCGCCTTCATCAAAGCCGGCGATTTCCATTGGACCTTCCGGCTCGGTGAACGGCTTCTGCGTGACCCACACGACCTCGTCCACAAGGCGGTCGGCTGGATGCTGCGCGAGGTCGGCAACCGTGACAGAATGGCGGAGGAGGACTTCCTGGCCCGGCATTACCGGGTCATGCCACGGGTCATGCTGCGGTACGCGATCGAAAAGTTTGAACCGCAGCGACGCAGGGAGTACCTCTCCGGCCTGGTCTAGATGGATGGAAGCATGGTGCGAAAGATTTTTGCCGGCGCAGTCCTCGCCGCAGTGCCGGTTGTCTACATCTCCGTCGTCGTGCTTTATAGAACACCCCTCGCCGATGAGTTGAATTCGTTGGCGAGTGGGCCGGTCGACGAATTCGCGCCCCTTATCTTCATGGGCGGGATGCTGGCTTCTGTTGTTGCGTTCGGGTGGCTGATGAGAAGCGGCAACTCATAGGGTCACGGCTTGTCAGTGGTGTCCTGATTGGCAGCGTTCCGTGCCGGGATTGCCGACCTTGCGGTAGGGATTGACTGCGGCGTCAGTGGGAAGGCCGCACCATGGCCGCTCTGCGGGGGTCGGGCCGCCCGGCGGAGCGCTCCGGCCGGGCACGGGTGCTGCCGGCCGTACGGCGTTTTCTCGCCACCCGGCAGTTGGCTGCCGTTGCGGTGGTGTCGGTCCAGGCGGGGCTCGCCACTGCCGCCGCCTGGATCATCGCCATGGATTTCCTCGGCCGCGACGCGCCGGTCTTCGCACCCGTGGCCGCTCTCGCCACCATCGCCTCCGCGACCGGGCAACGCACCAGGCAGACCGTGGAACTACTCATCGGCGTCGGGCTGGGCATCACGGTGGCCGACATTCTGCTCTACTTCATCGGCAGCGGAGCGTGGCAGATCGCCGTGGTCGTCTCCAGTTCCGTCGCGCTCGGCCTGTTGGTCGCCGGCCGCAGCGGTGCCCTGGTCAGTCAGGCCGGCGCCACCGCCACGCTGTTCGCCACACTGGCCGGGAACCAACGCAGCCTTGAGCTACCCCGCATCATCGACGCCGCGGTGGGCACGTCGATCGGCTTTCTCGCCGTGGCGCTGCTCCTGCCCCTCGACCCGTTGGGGGCCGTCGACCGGGCCGCCAAACCGTTCTTCACTCACCTGGCCGCCGCCATTCACACGACCGCCCAGGCCCTGGCCACCGGCGACCGGGACCGGGCCATGCGAGCGCTGGACAGCTTCGACGAGGTCGCCATCGACTCCACGCGCCTCAACGAAGCCTTGCGGGCCGCCGAGGAAAACGTGACCATCGCCCCGTGGTGGCGCCGCCGGCGCGACCGCTACCGGCAGTACCGTGCGGCCGTCGATCAACTCGACGGCTTCACCACCGACATCCGGGTGATGATCCGCCGGATCGCCACCCTGCTCGAATACCGCGAACCTGTCCCGCGCCCGCTGCACCGGGCCGTCGACACCCTCGGCGATGCCCTGGCCCACCTCCACCGCGATTGCACCACCGCCCAGCCATCAGGACGGACCCACCAGTGCGTTCTCGAAGCCGCACGCCTGGCCGGCTACGCCGACAGGCACCAACCCTTCCCGTTCGGCGAGGCCGTCGTTCTGCAGATCCGTAGCGCCGCCAGCGACCTGCTGCGCGCCGCCGGCGTCACCCCCCAGCAGGCCAACCGCCTGGTCCGCGAAGCCGCAACGAAACCGGACGGCCGGTAACTGACTGGAGATACCGATTGAGGTCCGCCGTCCGGCCCCTCGTGGCGATTACTTCGGCTGCACGATCTGGATCAGATTGCCACACGTGTCATCGAACACGGCGGTGATGACCGGCCCCATTTCTACGGGCTCCTGCGTGAACAGCACACCGAGCTGCCTCAGCCGGTTGTGTTCCGCGGCGATGTCGTCGACGGCGAACTGCGTGAGGGGGATGCCGTCGCTGACCAGGGCCTCTTTGAACGCCTTGGCGGCCGGGTGCGCGTCGGGCTCCAGCAACAGTTCGACACCGTCCGGCTGATCGGGCGAGACAACGGTCAACCACCGGTACTCACCCACCGGCACCTCGGTCTTCTTCACAAAGCCCAGCACCTCTGTGTAGAAGCGCAGCGCCTTGTCCTGATCATCGACGTATACGCTGGTCAGGTTGATCTTCATGGCATCTCCTGTCGGATTCGGGCCGGAGCCATCGCTCGGCGATGGTCTGCAACGGCCGGATATCGATGTGGTGGAACTTGTAGCGGCCCTGCCGGCGGGTGACGATCAGGCCGGCGGCCTCCAGGACGTCAAGGTGCTGGGAGATCGCCTGGCGCGACGACGTGATCTGGTGCCTGGTGGCCAACCGGCCACAGATCTCGAACAGGGTCTGACCGTCACGTTCGGTCAGCTCGTCGAGGATCTGCCGGCGGGTGGGGTCGGCCAGTGCCTGGTACAGGTCACCCATGCAGCCCACAATAGGCAAGCGACAGCTTGCCTATCAAGAGGGCATGGTCGGCGCTTGAGCGAAGCGTACGGACGGTGGCGATGGTTCAGCAGGCGGCGCGTACGATCTCCCGCGCCGCACGGGCGAGCTCCTCGTCGTGCGGCCGGCCCAGCGCACGCGCGAGCTGGATGGTCCGGTCGAGCAGCGCCAGCGCCTCGTCATAGCGGCCCGTCGCGCGGCACGTCTCGGCGTAGGTGTGCAGGAAGTCGATCTCCAGCTGTACCTCGGCCAGCGGTTCCAGCAGTTCGAAGGCGCGCCGGTGCTGTTCGATCGCCCTCTCGGGTGAACCCATGATCCGCAGCGCGACCCCGAGATAGTTGTGGCACCACGCCTGGTTGTGTTGAAGGTTGTTCTGCTCGGACAGCCGCAACGCATCATGCAGCGTTCGCAGCGACTCCGCCGGGTCGTGCGATGCCAGTGCGACACCGAGGGTGACCAGCCCGGTGATCTGGGCGGGCCCGTCGGCCAGGGCGACGGATGCCCGGGCGAGTTCGACGGCTTCGTCGTGCCGCCCGAGGTGAAGGGTCACCCATCCGTCGAAGGCCAGGGCCTGTGATTGTCCGGCGTGGTTGCCGATCTTCTCGAACAGCTCGCGTGCCCGCCGGAACTGCGCCTGTGCCGCTGTCAGGTCGCCGAGATCCCGGCGCACGAAACCGATGCGCAGGGCCAGGCCGGCTGCGAGGTCGCCGTCGTCCGGCCCGGACTGCTCGGCCAGTTCGTAGGCGGAGAGCGCCTCGGCGAGGCGTCCGGCGGCGGCACGGGCGTAGCCGAGGTCCGCGAGCAGCGAAGCCCGCTGCTGGTCGCGGCCGAGCCGTGCCGCGGCGGCCGCGGCGGCTTCGAGCAGGCGCGCTTGGTCGTCGGTGCCGCGGTGCCGGAAGAACCAGACCCGCATGGCCTGCGGCAGTTCGGCCACCACCTCGTCCATCCCGAGCCGCACGGCGGCGTCGAAGCCGGCCACCAGGTTGACGTACTCCAGGTCGAACCAGGCCATGGCCTTCGCCGGATCTCCCGGCGAGGGTTGCTTACGGTGCGGTGCGGGCAGTGTCTGATCGTGGGCGACGGCCAGCGCCAGATAGTGCCTCAGGACCCGGCGCAGGGCGGCTTCGGTCTGTGGCTCCTCGTCGGCGGCGATGTCCGCCGCGTACTGCCGGATCAGATCGTGCATCCGGTACCGCCCGGGCGAGGGCTCCTGGACCAGGTGGGCGTCGACCAGCTCCTCCAGCGCCACGTCGACCCGGTCGGGTGGCAGGTCGGTGAGCGCACCCGCCACCGCCGCGTCGAAGTCGGCGCCCGGCAGGACGCCCAGCAGCCGGAACATGCGGCGCTGGACCGCCTCGAGCTGCCGGAGGGACATGCTGAACGCGGAGTCGAAGCGGCTGGGGGTGGTGCTTAGCCGCTCGGCCAGCACCCCCACCGTCCAGCCTGGGCGGTGGCGAAGCCGTGCGCCCGCCATCCGTAACGCCAGCGGGAGCCCGCCGCACTGCCGTAGCACGTGGCTGACCGCTTCCTCGTCGGTGAGCGCGAGCCCGGCCGCCCGGCCGAACAGGTGCGCCGCGTCGGCGTCGGCCAGTGGCTCCAGGGACACCGGTGGCACCCCGTCCAGGCTGACCAGCCGGTGGCGGCTGGTGATCAGGACCGCGGACTTCCCCGCGCCGGGGAGCAGCGGGCGCACCTGATCCGCGTCGACCGCGTTGTCGAGCACGACGAGAACCCGCCGGCGCGACAGCTCCGACCGCCAGAGCGCCGCGCGTTCGGCGGGGCCGGCCGGTGGGTGCGTGACGTCCAGCGCGCCCAGTAGCCGGCCCAACGCGGCGTGCGGCTCCAGCGGCTCCTGACCCGGGGTGAAGCCGTGCAGGTCGAGGTAGAGCCCGCCGTCCGGATAGGTCGGGGCGAGCCGATGGGCGACGCGTACGGCGAGGCTGGTCTTGCCCACGCCCGCCATGCCGTCGATGGCGGCCGCACCGGCCGTGTTCAGCAGCTCTTCGACCAGCGCGGACTCCGCTTCCCGGCCGGTGAAGTCGAACAGGTCGGCTGGCAGGTCGTTGCGGCGCGGGGCGGGCGCCGCGCCGGCTTTGGCCGCCTCGGCCCACACCGCCCGCAGTGGCCGGGGGTCGCGGCCCACGGCCCGGCACAGCGCCACGACGGCCTCCCATGGCGGCACGAGCTGACCGGTCAGGTACCGCGAGAGCGACGAACTGCTCAGGCCCGTCTGGCGGGCAAGGGCGCGGAGGCTGAGCCCGCTCAGCTCCTTGATCCGGGCGAGCTGAGCCACCAGTCGCTCCTGGGGGCTGGACACGCGCAACACCGTACCCGTCCCGGCCCGCGCAACCGGACCGGCGGTGCGTTTGCGCTGCTAGACGGGGTTCTTCGTGTCCCACGGTGTCCCACGGGCCGCGCTGGCCCCGGCATCCCGATGGTCGGATGACTCCCGTCAGCAACACCCGTGACGAAGGAGAAGCGATGTCGACCGAGCGCATGCCGAACCCGGCCGTTCTGATCCCCGAGGCGATGGCGGCCCTGATGGCCGTCAACCGGGCCGTCGCGGGCGCCGGAGTGGACGGCAAGGTGCTGGCGCTGAGCCACCTGCGGGCCAGCCAGATCAACGGCTGCGGCCCGTGCGTGGCCGGGGGCGCGCACCAGGCCCGGCAGCACGGCGCGACCGCAGACCAGCTGCACGCCGTCGCCGCGTGGCGGGAGACGCCATGGTTCAGCGACGAGGAGCGCGCCGCGCTGGCCCTGACCGAGGCCGTGACGCGGCTCGCCGACCAGCCGGACCCGGTGCCGGACCAGGTGTGGGACATGGCCGCCACGCACTTCGACCAGAAGGAGCTGGCCGCGCTGCTGCTCAACATCGCGATCACCAACGCCTTCAACCGCCTCAACGCGCCGACCCGCCAGCAGGCCGGCAATTGGTGATATTTGTTCCCGAAACGCGACTAGTACCCGCCTGTAGCCACACGTCACAGAAAGAGGAATTGTCATGGCGACCACCACGAAGACCACCGCCGCGAACGGCAAGAAGTACGACGGCTTCACCGCTGAGGAGCGCGACGCGATGAAGGAGCGCGCCAAGGAGCTCAAGACGAGCGCTCGGCGGGGCGCCAAGACCGACACGGAGAGCGAGGTGCTCGCGAAGATCGCCGAAATGCCGGAGTCCGACCGGGCGATCGCCGAGCGGTTGCACGCCGTGATCAAGACCAACGCGCCGGTCCTCACCCCCAAGCTCTGGTACGGGATGCCCGCCTACGCCCGCAACGGAAAGGTGGTCTGCCACTTCCAGCCTGCGGCCAAGTTCAAGACGCGGTACGCAGTGCTCGGCTTCAGTGACGGGGCGAACCTCGACGAGGGCACCATCTGGCCGACCTCGTACGCCCTGACCGAGCTGACCGCCGACGACGAGGCGAGGATCGGCGCGCTCGTGAAGCAGGCGGTGAGCTGAGGGCCGGACGGAGGGGGGTGGCTCTGGCTACTGGCACGGGCTGGCACGCCGCCATCTGATCCCGCGGCTCGGGCGGCTCATTGAGGGGTGGGGCGGCTAAGCCGCCCCACCCCTCAACCTTCAAGATCAAGACTTCGGTAGGCCGGCGTCACCAAGTGCCGTCGACCTCCTCTGTCGTCTTTGCGGCACTGCCCGTCACCATATCCAGGGTGATAACTATTGGTACCTGGGTGAACACTGAGAGCGAGTTTGGATATCGGCCGCCGCGCTGGGAGGTACGTCCATGGCAGAGACCGCGACCACCGGGCGAGACACCGAGGCTGAACGACCCGACTCGCCCGCGGAGTCGGTGTTGCCCGAGTTGCGGGCGATGTGGTGGGAGACCGGGGTGCGGGCACGGGCGCAGGCCGGCTTGTTCGCGGTGTTCGCCGAGCTCCCCCGGCTGGTCTGGGCCGCCCTACAGGTCAGTTGGCGCGCCGACCGCAGCCGCACATCGATAGTGGCGGCGACGACGGTCGGGGCGGGGGTGATGGCGGCGTTCGGGCTCCTCGCCACGCAGCGGGTACTCGTAGAACTGTTCGCTGGAGGACCGACCGCGGACAAGGTGGTGGCGGCGCTGCCGGCGCTGGCGGCGCTGGCCGCGGCGACCGCGCTGCGCGCGGGCATGGCGACAACGATGGGTTACGCCCAGAACGGCCTGAATCCGAAGGTGGACCGGGATGTGGAGCGGGGCCTGTTCGAGATGACCACCGCCGTGCGGCTGGAGGCGTTCGACGCCGACGCGTTCGCTGACGACATGGAACGCGCCTCCCGCGGTGCGGACTCCACCACCTCGCTGGTGCAGTCGTCGATGAATCTCCTCGCCGGGCTGGCCGGGCTGCTCGCCGTGGCCGTCGCCGTCGTGGTGATCCATCCGCTGCTGCTGTTGGCACTGCTGGTGGCAACGGTGCCGAACGCGTGGGCGTCACTGCGGGCCGGGCACCTGCGCTACCAGACCTACGCCGCGGGCTCGGTACGCCGGCGCCGCTTGTGGCTGCTGCACCGGCTGATGGCCGAACGCGACTCCGCGCCCGAGTTGCGCTCCTACGGGCTGCGCCGCTTTTTGCTCGACCAGTACGACCGGGTCATGGGCGTGGAGACCGACATACAGCTCGCTCTGGCCCGGCGGGTCACCACGACCACCACCGTGGGATCGATGATCGCGGGGGTGGCCACCGCCGTGGTCTACGTGCTGCTCGGGCTGCTGCTGGTCGACGGGCAGATCCCCCTCGCCGCCGCGGCGACCTGCGTGGTGGCGGTGCAGTCCGCGCAGCGTTCGCTGGCCGTCGTCACCTTCCAGGTCGACCGCGTCTACACCGAGGGCCAGCACTTCCGCGACTACACCGGATTCATGACCCGCGCCGTCACCTACCTACCCGACGAAACCACCCGGACCGCGAGCGCGGCCCCGGACCGGCTCCGGGAGTTGAGCGTCGAGGAGGTGAGCCTGTGCTACCCCGACCGGGACACCCCCGCCGTCGACCAGGTGACACTGACGATCCACGCGGGGCAGACAGTGGCGTTCGTCGGCGAGAACGGCTCCGGCAAGTCCACACTCGCCGCGATGATCGCGATTCTGCGAGCTCCCACCGCGGGGACCATCCGCTGGAATGGCCGGCTGCTGTCGGACTGGGACGTCGACGCGCTACGAGCCCGCATCGCGGTCGTCACGCAGGAGTACCACAAGTGGCCCTTCACCGCCGCGACGAACATCGCCATCGGTGACATCGGCACCGAACACTGCCAGGAGCGCATTGAGACGGCCGCCGCCCGGGCCGTCGCCCACGACATGATCACCGAACTGCCGCACGGGTACGAAACCCTGCTCGACCGCACCTTCGCCAACGGCCAGGACCTCTCCGGCGGGCAGTGGCAGCGCATCACCGCCGCCCGCGGCTTCCTCCGCGACGCGGAACTGCTCATCATGGACGAGCCGTCCTCCGCCCTCGACCCGCGCGCCGAAGACGCCCTCTTCCAAGCCATCCGCGACCGGCAAGGCCGCGCCACCACCATCCTCATCACCCACCGGCTGGCCAACGTCCGCCACGCCGACCGGATCTACGTCCTGCACCACGGCCGCCTCGTCGAGTCCGGCAGCCACGACGAGCTGATGGCCGCCCGCAGCCGGTACGCCGAGCTGTTCACCCTCCAGGCCGCCGGCTACGACACCAGCCAGGCGGCCAGCGCGCCGCTGCCCCGCCAACCGACATCTGCTTGAGGACACCAACGGCGAGCCTTTCACCGATGCGCTCTGGCGGCGATGGCCGGCCCCGCGCGGAGGGCCGCGAGCTGGATCTGCAACGCCAGCCTGGTTCGCGGTGACTCGAGGTCGATGGTGACGACCTCGGTGAGGCGGCGCATCCGGTGTCGGAGGGTGTTGGGGTGGACGTGCAGCTCTCGGGCGGCCTTCTGCGGGTCACCCTGCTGGTCGAGCCAGGCGGAGATGGTGGCGACGTAGTCGGTGCCGCGGTTGCGGTCGTGGGCGACGAGGTCGGGCAAAGGACCGCCGACGAGCAGGTCGACCTGTGGCACTGCGGCGACCACCCGGTGTACGACCACCTCGGCCCAGAGGTCCTCGAACCGGAGCACCGGGCCCCGCCGGTGGGCCGAGTCGTGCAGGGCGAGCAGTTCCGCCGCCTCGACGCGGGAGCGCGGCAGGTCCGTCAGGTGTGCGGCGGTGCTCCCGGACGCAGCGTGCAACCCCGGGTCGTGCTCGGCGATGTCGTGGATCAGCCGCTCCAGCCACCGCCAGGAGCCCGCCGACTCGCCGGCGTCGACCACGACGGCGAACAGGAGGTCTCCGACGTCGGTGATCAGCGGCTGGTGCCAGCCATGCCGACGGGTGATCGACTCCCACAGGGCCAGGTTGTGCACCATCTCCCCCGTCCCGCCGTGCGCGCCGAGCGCGACGACCCGCCATGGGCCGTCGGGCAGGCCCAGGTCTTCGCGGCTCATCCGGCCGGAGGCCCGCAGGGCGGCCCGTAGCCGGTCGGCCGACACCCGCCGGACGACATCGGCCTGTACCCGCAGGCGCAGCAGGTGCAGGGCCAACACCGAGGCGGCAGCCTGGAGATCGCGCAGGCGTTCCTGGGGCACCGGCCCCTCGACCACGGCCCAGATCGAGCCGAGCAGCTCACCTCCGGCGCGGATCGGGATGACGAGGCGGGGCAGCGTGCCGTCCGGACCCTGCGGCACGAAGATCAGCTGACTGCCCGTCGCGATCTTGCGGAAGACACCGCGGGAGCGGAAGTGCGCGATGACGTCGCCGGGCACACGGCGTCCGACGATGGTCGAGACGCGTGCCGGGTCCGTGCGGTCCTGGCGGGATGAGTAGGCGATCACCCGGTACTGGGCGTCCTCGATCGTCACTGGCGCGTCGAGTACGGCGGCGGTCGCGTCGGCGAGGGCGAACAATTCGTCGTACACGCCGGCTTCACCGGTCTCGGGCGGGCCCGGCGCGGCGGCGCGGTCGATCACCCCGCGCAGCAGCCAGACGAGCTGCGCCCAGGATCCGTGGCTCTGCAGCTCGACCAGGGTCAGGTGGCGCTCGGCAGCCGACGCCATCACCACCGGATGCGCGGCCAACGGAGGCTTGAGGACGAGGCCTGCCGCGGCAACCGCGGCGCAGCGCTCGATCACGGCGAGAGCCTGCTCCGGCGTGGTGACACCGGCACCCAGCACCAGGTCGCCGCTCTGGCCCGTCGGTGCGTCGTCGAGTTCGGCGATGGTCACGTCGCGGACCTCCGCGTCACCGGCGGGCACGACGATCTTGAGCAGGGCGGCACCGACGGCATCGGCCACGCCAGCGGTGGTGATCATTGCCGAATTATGCCTGCACGTTGTCCCGCCAGGCCAATCGCCACGATCAAGATTGGCCTGGCCGAACAATGACGTTCGGTCACGCCGGGGACAGGATGGGCCGGATCCCAGGTGCCCTGAAGGAGAGAGATCGGATGCCTGCCATGAGTTCCCCGCCTTCCCCCCAACGCGTCGCCGTCGTCGGCGCCGGCATGGTCGGGTTGGCCACCGCCTGGTTCCTGCAGGAGCGAGGGGTGCAGGTCACGGTGCTCGACCGTACGGGGGTGGCGGCGGGCGCGTCGTGGGGCAACGCCGGCTGGCTCACCCCGGGCATCACCACTCCCCTGCCGGAGCCGGCGGTGCTGCGCTACGGGCTGCGCGCCGTCCTGAGCCCGTCGTCGCCGGTCTACGTACCGCCCCGCGCGGACCTCCGGCTGCTGCGGTTCCTGACCGGCTTCGCCCGGCACAGCACCCCCACGAAGTGGCGGACCGCGATGCGCGCCTACATCCCGATGAACCGGCGCGCGTTCGAGGCGTTCGACGCATTGGCGGACGGCGGGGTCGCGTCGATGACGAACGAGGCGAAGTCGTTCATCGCCGCGTACCGGACCGAGGCCGAACGGTCGGTCCTGCTGGACGAGCTGGCGCACATCCACGCCGCGGGTCAGGGAATCGAGTTCGACGTCCTCACCGGGGCCGAGGCGCGCGAGGTGGAACCCGCACTGTCGGACGCCATCGGCGCCGCCATCCGGCTGCACGACCAACGGTTCATCAACCCGGGGCACTACGTGCACGCGCTCGCCGACTCCGTCCGCGCCCGCGGAGCGTCGCTGGTGACCGGGACGGAGGTAGTGGACATCCGTGACGAGAGCGCGGCGGTCCGGGTGGTGACCGCCGACGGCGCGGACGAGCGCTACGACGCGGTGGTGCTGGCGACCGGCACGTGGCTCGGCGACCTGGCGCGGCGCTTCGGCGTCCGGACCGTCGTGCAGGCCGGCCGGGGGTACAGCTTCAGCGTGCAGATCGAACACGTTCCCGCCGGACCCGTGTACTTCCCGGCGCAGCGCGTGGCGTGCACGCCCCTCGGCGACCGGTTACGCGTCGCCGGGATGATGGAGTTCCGCAGCGCCGAGGCGCCGCTGGACCCACGCCGGATCCTCGCGATCGCCGAGGCCGCCCGTCCCCTGCTGCGCGGCGCCGACCTGGACGCCCGGGTCGACGAATGGGTCGGGGCCCGGCCCTGCACCCCGGACGGCCTTCCCCTGATCGGCGCGACCAGGTCACCACGGGTCTTCGCCGCCGGTGGTCACGGCATGTGGGGCATCACCCTCGGCCCGCTCACCGGGAGGCTGCTCACCGAGCAGATCACCACCGGCCGGCAGCCCGAGGAGCTCCGGCCGTTCGACCCGCTGCGCTGACACCTCGTCGTGCCGGCGTTCCGTCACCGTCGCTCGACAGCACCACGGCCCCGCTGATCGGCACTGCGGGCGGAGCGCCACAGCGCTCCGCCCGCAGTCATTTCCGACCCGGAAGGAAACCGATCATGTACGCCGCGAGCAGGCAGGACGAGCTGGGTGTGCTGCGCATCGTCCTGGAGGAGCAGTACGAGCGACACAGCACCCAACTGGCGCTGCTGGCCCGCCAGGCGCGGCAGGCGCCCGGTGACGGCGCCGGCCTTGACGCCGCTTCCGCACTGGCCGCCGCGTCCCGACGAGCCCTGAGCGACATCGCCCGGGCACTGCACTACCTGGAACTGGGCCACTACGGCAGCTGCGTCAGGTGTCACCGCGACATCCCGATCGAACAGCTGGCGCTCCGGCCGGCGGGGCGGTTCTGCATCACCTGCCAAGCCGGCACCACCCCGACGTCGCCCACAGCGGGCCCACCTAGGCGTACGCTGTACGGCCACGGGTAGCGGGCTCACGGGTGTCGGGTGCGGAGCTCGTCGACAAGATGGGCGGTGGCTAAATCCCTGGTCGGCCGATAGGCGTATCACCGATGATTGCGGCCATGGCCACGACCCGACGAGCTGACAGCTGCACCCCCGGGACGCTCGATGGCCACTTGGGTGGCAATGCCGCCTCGATCCGGGCGACGACCCGCGCCCTGGCGAAGGTCGAGTCCGCCATGGCCGTGGTGCTCGTCGAGGGCATCAGCGACCAGATCGCCCTGGAAACGGCCGCAGTGGGCCGCGGCCGGGATCTCGAGGCGGAGCGGGTCGTGATTGTGCCGATCGGCGGGGCGCACGCGATCAGCCGCTTCCTGACGAGGTTGGCACCCCTGGGCACTCGGGTGCGACTTGCCGGCCTGTGTGACGTGCGCGAGGAGGAGGTATTCCGGCGCGGGCTGGACGTGACCCGTGTTGGCTCACCCCGCACGCGCACCGACATGGAGCACCTCGGGTTCTACGTCTGCGTCAACGATCTGGAGGAGGAGCTGATCCGCGCCCTCGGCACCGCACGGGTCGAAGCACTCTTCGACTCGCAGGGCGACCTCCGATCGTTCCGCTCGTTCCAGAGCCAGCCCGCGTGGCGCGGCCGGGAGCCCGAAGCGCAGCTGTGGCGCTTCCTGCGCAGCAGCTCACGCCGTAACCTGCGCTACGCGCGGCTGCTCGTCGAGGCGGCAGTTGGCCGGGATATCTTGCCGCGGCCGCTCGACGCGCTGCTCACCACCGTTTGACCCACGAAGCTCAAGCCTCGATCGTCTGCCCCTGGATCTCCGTCGCGGCGGTGACGAGCCAGAATGCCCCCTTCAGCTGTACGCCGTCGGGTTGCTCGTAGTTGCCCAGTGCGGTGGTGAGCGCGATCCGCGCACGGGTGGCGGCCTTCCGGTCACCGTTTTCGAGCAGTGCCCGTGCCGGTCCGCTGCCGAGAACGAGCTGAGCGGCGTCCGCGGCGTCGTGTCCGTAGGTCATGGCTGGGTCGAGGCCGGTGATGGTGATGTCGCGGAAGCCGGCCGCGGTCAGCAGTTCGTCGATGCGTTGGGGGTCGGCGAGGGAGAACATGCCCGGCTCGTACGTCGCCCTCGGATCGCTGCGCGGGACGCGGCCGGCCAGCGCGGTCATGAATACGGTGAACCACTGCTGGTCCCCGACGGCTCGCGCGCAGGTGAACGCCAGGCGCCCGCCGGGCCGCAGCGCGTGCGCGATGTTGGTGAAGGCCGCCGCGGGGTCGGCAAAGAAGGTCAGTCCGCCGCGGCTGAGGGCGACATCGAACTCGCCGGGCGGAAACCGGTATACCTGTACGTCGCCCTGCTCGAACCGGACGTTGGTCAGCCCTTCGCCGGCGGCGTGGGTTCGCGCTGCCTGCAGCATCGGGCCGGACAGGTCGACCCCTGTCGCGGATCCGTCCCGGGCGCGCCGGGCGGCCAGCCGGGTGGTCTGGCCGTTACCGCAGCCGAGGTCGAGCACCCGGTCGTCCGGGTTGATCCCGGCCGCCGTGAGAAGCGCTTCGTTGAGCTCCGCGCTGACCGCGTCCCACTGGGCGGCGTGGTCGGCCCAGTGCCTGCCTTCAGGCCCGTTCCACGCCTCGGCCTGCTCAACGTTGACGATCGGCTGCATGTGCCACCTCCGAGGTTGCCGCCTGACCGGGCCGCCGCCGGCCCGGTTTGAAGACGCCGAGGACCACGTTGATCCCCAGGAACAGCAGTGCCGTGGCCGGTGCCGCCACCGCCACGACCCGGTCGCCGCGTGGCATGCCGAGCGGCGACGACCCGACCGCCGCCGCGGCGGCTGCGTGCCCGAGCCGGGGTACGAGCAAAGCCAGGGCGGCTGCGGCGAGTACCGCCGCGAGCGCGAGCTTGACGGTGACCCAGCCGTGCCGCAGTGGCCGCCACGGCCCTGCCGCCGCCAGGGCCAGGCCGCTCAGCACGCTGCCGATCGCCAACGGCGCGACCAGCCACCGGCCGAGCAGGTACGCCGCCGGGTACACCGCGTGCGGATCGGCGCCGCGCAGGCCGGACACACCCAGCGCCAGGAGCGCCGCGTCGGCACCCAGCGCACCCACCGTGACGATGACGTGGGCGGCCAGCAGCAGACGACGAGAACCCGGGGGCAGGTACATCGGATCTCTCCCTCCCGTTGACGTGGCCACAGCTGTGGGCCATGGTGGACACCCGTACGATGTCGAACACGATGTCCGAGTATGGTCGCGGGCAGGGAGCCGGTTCAACGATCAGAACAGCGCCACGATCCGTTACCGGACATCCGCTGGCTACTGTTCGCAAAGTGGGTGGGAGATGCCGGGACAAGACCGCCGGGTCCGGCGCAGCCAACGCCTTCTTCGTGAGGCGCTCGTCGCCCTGATCCCGGAAAAGGGCTACGACCGGATCACCGTGCAGGACATCCTCGACCGCGCCGACGTGGGACGCTCCACCTTCTACAGCCACTACCGGGACAAGGACGACCTGCTGCTGGCCGGCTTCGACGACCTCCGCACCGACCTGAAGCGCGACCTCGACGCCCTCAGCCCCGGCGTGCCACCCCATCCGACCAGTCCGACCGGCGTGATCTTCGCCCACGCTTACCGCCACCGAGACCTCTACAAGGCGCTGTGCGGCCGGCGCGGCGGCACCGTCGCGCAGCGCCACCTGCACCGGCTCGTCAGCGACCTGCTCCGCGACCACCTGCGCCCGCACATCGAGACCGCCGGCAGCGACCTGCCGGTCGACGTCGCAGCCGCGTTCTACACCTCCGCGGCCCTCGGCATGCTCACCTGGTGGGTCGACCAGGACTTCCGGCCCGGACCCGCCGCCCTCGCCAGCATCTATCAGCGGCTCGCCGCACCCGGCCTGCTCGCCGCACTCGCCGCGCCGGCATCCACGCCACCATCCTCGATCGAGAAGCACACTGGGACGTCCCACGGGCGCCCGGCACCGGGCTGACCATCACGGTGGCCCGCGCCCTGCTGCCTCGTACCAGGGCACTGCTCGGCGCGGTCCCGCGAGCTGCGATGGGTAGATTTCCCGGACTCCTCGCGGTCGATGCGGTCTCGAGCTGTCGCCCGCTGCCGACTGGTGTCGACACGCGTCGACGAGTTGCCCGGCTGTCCGGGCCCGGCCGCCTGCGACTGCCCTCGTCCTGGTCTGCCAGCGACGCCTGTACTTCGGCTCGCCTCGACCCCGGCCAGAACCCAGGCGGCTCCCCGGCGTCGAAGTTGGCACTAGCGCCAACAGGTTTGCTGTGGAAACCTATTGGCATGACCACTGATTCGGTACCCGCCGGTGGCGATCCCCGGCGGCTGTTGTCGGAGGCGCGCGGCCTCGCGCGCCGGGTGCGGGTCGACCAGCGGGTGACCTGGTTCGCGCTGCTGGTGCTGGCCGCGGTGACGTTCGTGGGGATCTGGTTCGACTGGTACTTCCTCGTCCTCCACTGCGTGGGCGACGGCACCGTGTGCCAGTTCTCGCGTCAAGGCGTGCTGTACTACTGGCCGCCGGCGCTGCTGCTGGCGTACGCGGCGATCGCCGTCTGCTACGTGCGGGTCGCCCGGGTGCGGGGGCTGGGCGCCCGGGTGCTGCCGTACGCGCTCACCGGTGTCGCGCTGACCGTCCTGTTCACCGCCGCCTGGGTGGCGGCGCGCCTGTACTTCCCGAGCCACCCGCACCAGTTCCCGTACTGGGTGCTCGTGCTGGACCGGCTGATCGCACCGTGGGGCACGATCGGGGTGGCGCTGCTGGTGCTGGCCCGGCTGGAGCGCAACGTCGGGCTGCTGGTGTTCACCCTCGGGCTACCTGGCGGTGGCACTGGTGCCGATCGACCTCGGCTGGCACTGGCAGGGCCAGAACAGCACGGCGTTCCTGCCGCAGCAGATCATCAACGGCACCGTGCTGCTGCTGGGCGCGATCGGCTTCCGGCTGGCCGACCGGCGGCGCCGGTGACCGCCGAGAACGGGGCCCCGGAACCGCCCGAGCCCGCCCACCCGGTCACGGGGCTGGACGAGGTGGTGCACCAGCGGGTACGCCTCGGCATCCTCACCATCGCGCACGAGGCCCGCCGGGTCGAGTTCGGCTACCTGCGTACCCAACTGGACCTGACCGCCGGGAACCTCTCCAAGCACCTGAGCGTGCTGGATGCGGCCGGCCTGATCGAGGTCGAGAAGGGCTACGAGGGCAGGCGTGGCCGTACCTGGATCACGCTCACCGCCGCTGGCAGCACCGCGCTCACCGACGAGATCGAACGGCTCAAGCTGCTCATCGCCCGCGTCGAGACCACCGACGCCCCGGAGGACCGATGAACAGCGCACTGACCCGCCGACACCTGCTCGACATCTGGCTCAACGTACTCGACGCGCCTTCAGGTCGGGCGGTGGACGTTGGCGTCTCGGGCGCGGGCTACGGCCTGGGCCCGGTCTTCGACGCCGAGTTTGAGCAGCACGTTGGAGACGTGGTTCTGCACCGTCTTGGGGCTGATCCCGAGCCGGGCGGCGATCGCTTGGTTGGACTGGCCGGCAGCCATCCGGGCCAGGACATCGAACTCGCGCTCGGTGAGCTGCGGAAACGGGTTGGCCGGGTTGGTGTCGGCGAGCGCGGCGAACATCCGGCTTCGCCGCTGTCCCGAGGGCAACTGGGAGATGCGCCCCTCCACCCAACCGCTTCATAGGCCGGCCTGCGGGTTTCCAAAACCCGCACGCCACCGGCTACCCGGTCGACGTGGAATTCTGGGGTGGTGAGGCCGAGTCCTGCTGCCCGCCGAACCCGCCTCAGCCCGGCAAGTAGCAGAGAATAGAACCGATGCGTAGCGACTGGACCGCTCTGCCCGAGAGTGTCACGACAGGGATCGCCGAACGGATCGGTGGAACCTTCGACGTAACCCCGGCTTCGAGTGGCAACCATGCGGAGATCGCCTCGACGGTCACCGGGCCAGCCGGACCGGTCTTCGTCAAGGCGACCTTGGGAGAGTTGAGCGTTCGGTCAATGCGCTACGAGATGGCGGCAACCCGGGCCATCGATCGGCACCCGCCCGAAGTCCTGTGGCAGTTCGAGTCCGATGGCTGGCTAGTGGTGGGGACCGAGCATCTTGCCGGTCCCCACCCCGACCTGTCACCCGGCAGCGCGGATCTCGATCTGCTCGCAGTCACGCTGAAGGCACTTCAGGAGACTCCCGCGCCGGGCGAGCCATGGTTCACCCCGACAGCCCGGCTCGGGTTCGCGCACCCGGCGATGGACGGCGAGACACTAATCCACTCCGACCTCAACCCGGCCAACCTGATCGTTACCATGCAGGGCCTACGGATTGTCGATTGGGCGTGGGCAACCAAGGCGGCTCCATGGGTCGAACTCGCGTTGCTCGTCCAGTGGCTGATCGGCAGCGGCCACAGCGCCGAACAGGCAGAAGAATGGCTAGCGCAGTTTCCCGCATGGACGGCGACTGACCGCGAGGTCTTGGACGACTTCGCGTCAAGAAACGCATCGAAGTGGTCGGCGAAGTCCCGGCAGAGCACCAAGGGCTGGGTACACGACCTCGCGATGTGGACCGGCGAGTGGGCGGCCCACCGGACCGACGGCCATCAGTCACGCCGGTGATCCATTGCGGGCCGCCCTCTCGTCAGGCGGGTGCCGGTAACGGTACGGCCCAGCTCCACGATCAGCCGGCGGGCCCAGTCGGGAACGGTAACCAGTACCGCCGCCGGGTGACCGACAACGGTCGAACACCAGAGCCGAACTGCCTGCTCCCAATCCGCGCCCAATTTAGGGGGCAACAGCGCAGAAGCCCGTTACCGGTGGTTCCGGCGACGGGCTTCCTACCTGCCTACATTGGTGGTGGGCGATACTGGGATCGAACCAGTGACCTCTTCGGTGTGAACTCTCGGCGAGCGGGTCGGATCAGGCTTGATGCAAGGTCAGACGGCCTGCTGACGCGCTTCTCGGCCCGGTTCGGCTGGCACTGTTGCTGTACTTCGCTGCTGTACTGCTGGCGTGGACCGGTCGGCCTCCCTGACCCATCCGAGAAAGCGGCGGTGCAGCACGCCGGCCGGCGTCCAGGGCATGTCCTCGGTCGCCTGGACGAGGTAGGAGCCGAGGTAGAGGGCCAGCGACACCGGGGCGTCGGCGTACTCCGCCCGTAGCTCCCGTCTGCGAGTTGGGCAGGGCCAGGGCAGGTCGCAGCCTCCGCAGCTCCAGATCGGCATGACGGGGCCGTGGGTGGTCACCGCACGCCCTCCAGGAACCGGGTGGTGATGATCCGGGCCTGCCGGCTGGTCGCCCATTCCACCTGCCAGCACGGGTACGGCGTCAGCCGCGACCACCAGGCTCGGCAACCGGCGCACATGCCGTCGAGCCCACGTACGTGCACCGCGAGGATCGCCTGCACCTGCCCGTCGTTCACTACTCCCCCTCCGTCGGCCAGTGGCCACGGTTGATCGGAATCCGGTGCCGGGCGCGACATGGCAGCTCGGCTCCGCACCGGCAGACCCGCCGCCATCGCCGCCAGCACCAGACCGGCCGATGCCGCCTCGCGAGAGTCATCGCTGCGGCGAGCAGGTAGTCCTCGTACGAGACACGCCGCACCGGATCTCCCCCTCGGGCCTCGGCGACGGCACGGCGGCCGGGCCTTGGCTGGTCATCCGATCGCCGCGCCTGCCGATTTACCGTACATACGTAGGACTGTAGATACAATAATCTGTAGAGCTGTTGGACACGTAGCGTCACATTCGTGATCGACCCCAGCGCGGATCGCGCAGTGTTTCGGCAGCTCGCCGACCTACTGCGCAACCGGATCATGTCCGGCGACCTCGCGCCCGGCGCGTCGCTGCCCAGCGAGCTGCGACTGGCTCAGGAGCATGGACTGAGCCGGACAAGCGTCCGGCAGGCCATCTCCCTACTCCGGTCGGAAGGGCTCGTGACCGTCCAACCCCCGCGCGGCACCTTCGTCCGCAGCATGGAACCGACCGAGACGGTGACCCTACTCAAGGGCGACACCGCCTCCGCCCGGATGCCCACCCCTGCCGAACGCAAGGAGCTGGACATCGGCGAAGGCGTCCCCGTCCTAGTGGTGTTCCGCGCCGACGGCTCCCGCGAGCTGTACCCCGCCGACCGCATCCGCGTCGGCCGCTGATCTACGCATTACGAGTCGGCCCCCGGGTGCTGGTCCGCCGCCTGGTCCTCCTCCTCGACCTGGTGCCTGAGTCCGCGATTGTCCGCTGCTGCTCGCCGGTTAGGCTGCTCGCTTGGCTGCCCGGCGAGCCCGAACGCCTTAGTCCGTAAGAGTCGGAACGCCGCGAGCCAGTCTGCTCAGACGGCGTGCACCAACCGGAAGCGCTCGAGCACCACCAGTGTCTCGTCGTCAACGATGAAATCGGGATCGCCCAGCTCTGCACGCACTTCCGCGCTGTGCCAGAACGCCTCGTGCCCTGCTCGCCACTGCGCCACCGACTTGTCTCCCTCGCCCTCGTCCAAGGCGTGTTGCAGGTCGACATCGGCGAGCCGTACCACCCGCACCTCGGTCAACTCAATCACCGCTACCCGCCGGTCCTCAGAGTCCACCACCGCCGATCGCTCGCCGACCTCCGGCAGTGGTTCATTCGCGCATTCGTAGCCGACCAGCAGTGCGGAAGTGGTGGTCTTCGCGCCGGACAGGATCGCGGCCACCAACTTGTCCCGCAGCGGCCCGGGGAACGCGAACTCAGCACGCGGAAGATCATCGAGTTCCATCCGGGAAGGGTACGCGAACTGGCCAGCCGCGAGCGACCTCTCGCTTACAAGGCGGTTTCCGGCGACGGCCGCGGCGTCCGTAACCGTTCGGGACGTCCGCGACCTTTGCTTGATCCGTCCGGTGGTGTCCGCCGACGGTCAGCTCCGTTGATGTCAGCTGCGGATGTCAGCCGAAGCGCTGAGCTCCGACCGCCACGCCGGCACGGGAAGCCGGCAACCTCACCGACGGTGCCAGCGGCCCGGCACTAGGTCTGGCGAGAGGAGTAGAGGCAGACGTGGTTGAGATAGGTGGGCGTTTCCCGTCGAGGCTTGCGACCGGCAGGTGAGGTGAGAGCGTCCCAGTCGTCGGCGCTCATCGGGAATGGCCCCCAGTGCGGCAGGTAGAAGGGTCGCCGCGGTGGGGCGGCCACCGTGAACGGCTTGAACTCCGGATCCGCGATCACGCGATAGACGAACTCGGCCGTCGATATGTCGAGCTGGTGCCACGGCTCGATGCCGTCCCACCGAGCGACCACAGGCCACCGGTCGGTCTCCACGGCGCGGTCCGCCAGCCAGTAGTACTCCCCTTCGGTCTGATCGCTGCCCCATTGGATCAGCCCCGACCCCCTTGTCAGGCTCGTAAATCTCGTAGGGGGCCCACAACCGCGCGGAGTCATCACGGCTTGTCCACTGCCGGAAAAAATCCCACGTCCGAAGCAGCGGCTGCGCGTGATCGTCGGTCGGCCGCAGAAGGTCCAGGTACGCGTAGAACGCCCCCGGCACGAACCGCCGGCACAGCTCCTTGAAGTCCGATGGCAGGGCGACGCCGAGTTCCGCCTCCACCTGCTCCCAGTCGGCGCCGCCCTCAGGCTCGTGGCGCCATCCGGTCACGTCGATGATCCGGTCGATCCACGTCAACTGATCATTCACGGCCGGCAAAGTAACAGCACAGGCGGACATCCCCTCGCCTGCTCGTCACCCGCCCGCTGACCATTGCTGTACTTCGCTGCTGTACGGAAGCAGAAAGGCCACCTCCCGAACCCGGGAAGTGGCCTTTGACCTGCGTGGGCGATACTGGGATCGAACCAGTGACCTCTTCGGTGTGAACGAAGCGCTCTCCCGCTGAGCTAATCGCCCTCAGCGCCGATGACTCTACCTGATCGAGACCGCGGACCAAAAACCCGGGGTTCAGTGCGTCGCGAGGTAGTGCAGGACCTGTGCGACGAGGTCGATGCCGAGGCTGTACTTCAGCGACAGCCACACCACGACGGACACGAAGACGAGCCCGACGACGCCGAGCACGAAGCGCACTCCGAGCGACCGCCTGGTCACCCAACGCGTCCAGGCGTGGACGTTGCGGCGGGTGAAGGCGAGCAGCCGGCGGGCCCAGTGGAACTCGACGGCCCAGACGCCGAGGCCGGCGATCACCAGCAGCCAGCCGGGGCCGGGCAGCGGGATGAGGGCGATACCCACGGTGACGATGATCGCGCCGAGGGCGCCGATGAAGATCTTGAGCGCGATGCGGCCGGTGGGGTTGGCCCGGATCAGCTCGAGGGTGGTGTGCAGCCGCCCCCGCCAGCCACGGCGACGGCGCTCCGCGAGCGAGACTCCGCCACCCTGCGGATCACTGTCGACTGGCACCTCGTTCCCCCGCCTTTCGGCTGCTCGGGCCGCTCCTTTCGGTGGGCCGGCCATGGTCGCGACGGGTTCCTCAGTGGAGCCGAGGACCATTTCCACCCCCAGTGTCGCCCGGGACCGTCACCCCTGCTGACGACTGGACGTTACCGGAGTAAGTCGACGACTGAACCACCCGTTGCCGGGCGGGATCACGGACTGGGCGAAGCGGAATCCTACAAGAATTTTCACGTTCTCGGAGGCGTTCCAACCCCCTTCCCACCACTGGGTGAAGTCAGCGTATGGCGGAGCGTAGCCAGGAGTAGCGCCTGAGTATGGGAAAAGCGGGACACGCGCGTTCCGCAGCGGTGCCGGGGGGAGAACGTCCATGAGTGTCATCCGACCGACGACCGTAGAGGTCGAGACGTCGCTAAGGCTCGTCGCGCCTGACGCCACCGCATTGCCGGTGCGTGCCAGTCTGCGTTACGACCCTGCTGACCCGTATGCGGTCCACGTCCTATTTCACGCCGAATCTGCCGGCGGCGAGGCGGTGAGCTGGTCGTTCGCCCGCGAACTGCTGGTCACCGGGCTCGACGAGCCGGCCGGCATCGGCGACGTCCGGGTGTGGCCATGGGCCACCCCGCGCGGCGACTTCGTCGCGCTCGCGCTGTCGTCCCCGGACGGCAACGCCCTCTTCGAGGTCCCGCGCAGCGTTCTCGTGCGCTTCCTGCGCCGGACCTACGTCGTCGTCCCGCGCGGCCGCGAGGCCGAGCACCTGGACGTCGACACGGCGGTGAACCGGCTGCTCGCCGGCCGCTGACGACGTACCACGGGGCCGCGCGGATCTGCCGAGTCCGCGCGGCCCCGGGCCGTCAGCCAGGGGTACGACGTCAGCCGTGCGTCGTGATCCCACCGTCGACCGGGATCACCGCCCCGGTCAGGTACGCCCCGGCCCGCGACGACAGGTAGATCGCGGCACCCGCCATGTCCTCGGGCCGGCCGATCCGCCCGAGTGGCACCTGCTGCTCGATCGCCGCCCGGGACGCCGGGTCGTCCAGCGCGAAGGCCATCATCTTGCTCTCGAACGGCCCCGGCGCGATCGCGTTGACCGTGATCCGCTCGCCGGCGAGCTGGTGGGCGAGGTTGCGGGTGAGCATGTGCACGGCCGCCTTGGTGGCGGAGTACGCGTACACCTCCATCCACGGCACGCGGAGGCCGTCGATCGACCCGATGTTGATCACGCGGGCCGGGTCGTCGGCGGTGGCTGCCGTGCGTAGTGCCGGCAGCAGCGCGGTGGTGAGCCGGAAGACGGCCTTGACGTTGACCGCCCAGAGCTTGTCGAAGGCGCTCTCCGGGTACGATTCCAGCGGCGCGCCCCAGGTGGCGCCGGCGTTGTTCACCAGCACGTCGAGCCGGTCGCCGGTGCGTTCCCGCACGGCCGCGGCCAGCCCCAGCGCGCCCTCGTCGTGGCTGAGGTCGGCGGGGATCGCCTCGCACGAGCCCTCGGCGGCGAGTTCCTTGGCCACGGTCTCGCAGACGTCGGCCTTCCGTGCGGAGATGATCACCTTCGCGCCGGCCTGCACGAAGCCCCGGGCGATCATCAGCCCGATCCCTCGTGAGCCACCGGTGACCAGGACCGTCTTACCTTCGACCGAGAACAGATCCGTCATGCCCATCCCATCGCGAGTCGGCGGTGGTCGCGGGCCGGTCCGGCGGTCCGGCGACCCTGGCGCTACCGATCGGTAACCTAACTGTCCCGCGTCCGGGGCGACAAGACCGGCCCCGAGCGGTGGAAATGCCGAGATGCAGGATGCACCTCGGCCGGTTAACGTCGAGTCGATGGTCACTACCGGACAGCGCCCCCCGTCCAGCCGTACCGACCTGCCTCCCCTCCGACCCGGTGCCGACGAGATCGCCACCGGAGCGCTCGCCGACCTCGCGCCCGAGTCCGGCTGGCCCCGCCCGGTCCTGCTCGACGCCGAGCTGCTGATCCTGGTCACCGGCGGTCACGGCACGGCCGAGCTGGACTTCCGGGCGCTGCCCTGCCGGCCCGGCACGCTGCTGCGGGTCCGCCCCGGCCAGGTGCTGCGCTGCCTCGGCCCGCAGCTGGACGCCACGGTGGTGCGCTGGGGCGCCGGGACGCTGCGCGGGCTGGACGTCGACCCGGACGCGGTGCCGACGTACCGGCAGCTCGCCGGGGAGGACGAGGACGCGGTGATCAGCGAGGTGACCCAGCTGGCAGTGGACGCCGACCGGCACGCCAGGATACCCGCCGCCGCGCCGCTGCTCCGCCACCAGCTCGCCGTGCTGCTGCTGCGGCTGAGCCTGCTGCCCGTCGCCGAGGGACCGGCGCAGCACCGGGCGGAGACGGAGACCTTCCGCCGGCTCTGCCGGGAGGTGGAACGCGGCTACCAGTACACCCGCCGGGTGGAGGATTACGCCGCCAGGCTCGGCTGTTCGGTGCGTACGCTCACCCGCGCCTGCCTGGCGGTGACCGGCCGCAGCGCCAAGCAGGTGATCGACGAGCGGGTGGCGTTGCAGGCCAGCCGACTGCTCGCCGCCACCGACGAGCCGATCGCCCGGATCGGCCGCTGGCTCGGCTTCCCCGAGCCGACCAACTTCGGCCGATTCTTCACCCGCGAGGTGGGGGTCAGCCCGGGCGCGTTCCGGGCCGCCCGGGCACGGCCGATCCCGGTCCGCATGGTGCGCCCCCGTCCGCCCGCCGACTCCCCCAGCCCGGCGCCCCAGGCATGATGGCAGCGTGCAGATCTCCGCGCGCGGCGACTACGCGGTCCGGGCCGCGCTGAGCCTGGCCCAGGCGTACCCCCGCCTGCTGTCCACCCAGGCCATCGCCGCCGAGCAGGACATGCCCCGCAAGTTCCTGGAGGCGGTGCTGGCGGACCTGCGCCGGGCCGGGATCGTCCGGGCGCAGCGCGGTGCCGAGGGCGGCTACACGCTGGCCCGGCCGCCGCGCGAGGTCACCGTCGGGCAGATCCTGCGGGCCGTCGACGGCCCGTTGGCCGGGGTACGCGGGATGCGCCCCGAGCAGACCCGGTACGAGGGCGCGGCGGAGAACCTGCCCCGGCTCTGGGTGGCGGTGCGCGCCTCGGTGCGTCGGGTGGTCGACGAGGTGAGCCTCGCCGACCTGGTCACCGGCCGCCTTCCGGCCCACGTCCGCAAGCTGACCGGCCTCCCCGGCGCCTGGGAACCCCGCTGACCCCCGCTCCGGTCACCGTCCATGGCGGAGGCGGGCCGGTTTCGCGGAACAGCGCTTCGGGCATGTTCGATGCGGCAGAGGCAGCCAGCGATACGAGAGGAGCCCGGCGATGGGCATCGTGTTCCGCAAGCGGCAGAAGTTCGGCCCGCTGATCCTGAACTTCACCGAGCACGGCTTCTCGTCCTGGAGCATCAAGATCGGCAAGTGGTCGTGGAACTCCCGGACCCGGGCCCACCGGGTCGACCTGCCGGGGCCGCTGTCCTGGAAGCAGGACAAGTCCCGGGCGTGACGTCCCGAGGTCGGGCGGGGTGCCGGTGGGGTTCTTCGGCACCCCGCCCGACGTCCGGGCATCCGATCGTCCGGCTCGGGCGTCCTTCGTGGTCAGGCGGATGACGCGGCGTCCCCGGCCGGAGCGGTGCTGATCACCGCGTCGCCGCCGAGCCGGCCGTGCTCGGGGTCGCGGGTCACCGCCCCGGAGGCGAGCAGCGAGGTCAGCGCCCGGTTCGCGTCGGCGGCCCGGTAGACGGTCGAGGTGGCCGTGAAGCGGCGCAGCTCGGTGACCGTACGCGGGCCGGAGCGGGCGAGTTCGGCCAGCAGTTCCCGGCGCAGCGGGCCGGGGTCCGGGGCGAGGCTGATGTCGAGCAGTCGCCCGGCCGGGTCGGCCGGGTCCCGGTAGCGGACCCCGGCGTACTCGTCGACCGCCCAGAGCGCGTCCTTGACGGCTTCGAGGCTCCGGTCGGAGCCGCTGGCATAGGCCAGCAGCCGGGCCGCCCCACCCTCGGCGGGGACCAGCTCCACCTCGGTGACCAGCGGGAACCCGGCCGCGGCCAGGGCCTGCCGGACGGGTCGACCGGGCGCGGTGACCAGCAGCAGCTCGGCCGGGCGGCCGGTGGCCACGGCGGCCAGCAGGGCCGGGTCGGGCGCGCCGCCGTCGACCACGGCGAGGAGTGGGGCGCCGGCCGCGCCGGCGGCCTTGAGCGCCACCGGCAGCCGGTCCGGGTGGCCGGGCACCACGTGCACGGCCACGTCCGCCGGCAGGCCGGCCTCGGCCGCGCCGAGGCGGGCCGGCAGGTCCGCGCCGCCCTCGGCGAGCACCAGCACGGTCAGCCGCCGGCCGCGCAGCCGGTCGGCGAACTCGGCCACCACCCGCAGCGCGGCCTCCGCGCCGGCGGTGTCGTCCCCGGCGTACGCGAGGGCCAGGGTGGCCCGCCGGGAGCGGTGCAACGCTCCCGGCAGCCAGTGGTCGAGCTGCCGGACGAGCAGCTCGCGCAGGACGGTGTCGGTCGACATGGTGCCGTTCTACCACCGGCGCCGCGACCGGTGCGGCGGTGCGTCAGGCCGGGACGGAGATGCCGACCCCGCCACGGGTCTGGCCGCCGTAGCGCCGCCGCTCCCGGTCGAGGTCGAGGCGGCCGATCCGCTTGCGGGCGGCGAGGGCGTCGTCGTCGAGCAGGTCGACGGGGACGATCCAGACGATCTCGAACTCCAGCCCGTCCGGGTCCTGCCCGTAGAGGCTCTTGGTGGTGCCGTGGTCGGAGGCGCCGACCAGGGCCCCGGCGGCGGAGAGCCGCTCGGCGGTGGCGGCCAGCTCGTCCAGGGTGTCGAGTTCCCAGGCCAGGTGGTAGAGGCCGACGGTGGCCCGGCCGGCCGGGGACGGGCCGGCGGCGGCGCCGATCTCGAACAGGCCGAGGTCGTGGTCGTTGGTGGAGTCGGGCGCCTGGAGGAAGGCGGCGCCCCGGAACCCGTCCGGCGTCATCGGCACCGGACGGAAGCCCAGCACGTCGCGGTAGAAGGCGACGCTGCGCTCGAGGTTACGGACGTAGAGCACGGCGTGGTTGAGCCGGAAGATTCCCATGCCGTCGACGGTACCCCGATTTGGTTGAGCGTTCAACAACATGCCCTATGATGGTCGTCATGACCCGCTGGCTGAACCCCGACGAGCAGCGAACCTGGCGCGCCTTCCTCGCCGCCAGCCGGGCCCTGATGGACACCCTCGACCGCGAGCTGCAACGCGACGCGGGGATGCCGCACGCCTACTACGAGATCCTGGTCCGACTCTCCGAGGCCCCCGAACGGCGCATGCGGATGAGCGAGCTCGCCGACGCCACCGGCTCCTCGCGCAGCCGGCTCTCGCACGCCGTCGCCCGCCTCGAGGCGGCCGGCTGGGTCCGCCGGAAGGACTGCCCCACCGACCGGCGCGGCCAGATCGCGGTACTCACCGACGACGGTTTCACCACCCTCGCCGCCGCCGCGCCCGGCCACGTCGAGGGGGTACGTCGACACCTCTTCGACGCGCTGAGCCCCGCCCAGGTGGACCAGCTCCGCCGGATCAGCGAAACCCTCGCCGACCACCTGACCGGATCCTGACCAAACTGATCCACTCCGGGGCTTGTACTTACCGTCGTCGGATGAGCACGATGGGGCGTGTCCTCCGGCTTCGGTGAACTGACTCTCCAGGCGCACCACCTGGTGTCCGAAGGCGACCTCGCCGGGGCCCAGCGGCTGCTCGCCGACGCGCTGACCGACGCCGATCCGCGTCCCGCCAACGCCTCCTCCGAGCTGGCCGACGCCGCCGGCCTCCAGGCCCGGGTGCTGGTCGCCCTCGGTGAGCCGCACTCCGCACGCGGCTGGGCCGCCTTCGCGTACGCGGCGGCCACCCGGCTCTACGGCCGCTCCGACGAGCGCACCGTCACCGCCGCCGCCACCCTGGCCGCCGTGCTGCACCGGGTCGGCAGCGACGCCCGGGCCGCCCGGCTCTACTCCGACGTCATCATCGAGCTGACCGCTCGCGAGGGCCCCGAATCGCAGCGGGTGCTGGCCGCGCACGCCGACCTGGCCACCGTGGAGTACGCCCGGGGCCGGTGCGAGGTCGCCCGGGACCGCCTCCAGGACGCCTGGGACCTGCACCGCGAGGTGTACGGCGACGGCCACCCCAGCGGCATCAAGATGCTGGCCAAGCTCGGCGCGATGGAGCGCGACTGCGGCCGGTACGCCGAGTCCCACGAGCACCTGACGCTCGCCCAGGAACTGTGCTCCCAGCACCTGGCCGCCGACGACCCGCTCGCCGCGCAGGTCGCCACGCTGGCCCGGGCCGCCGCCGACCCGGACCACGTCTGCGTCGAACCCGAACCGCCGGCCGGTGAGACCCCGGTGGTGCCCGCCGCCCGCGTCCCCCCGGCCGCCGAGGGGCCGCCGGAGCCGCTGCTCTACCACCCGCCGGACCGCACCACGGAGGAGGCGCCGGAGCCCTCGCCGGACCGGACCGAGGAGGCGCCGGAGCCGCTGCTCCACCACCCGCCGGACCGCGCGGCCGGCCCGGCCGAGGCGGCGCACGTGCCCGTCCCGCGCACGCCCCCGGACGCCGACGACGACCTCGCCGGGCCGGCGGACAACTGGTGGCCGCCGGAGGAGCAGCCCCTCGACGAGTGGGCCGCCGCGCAGAGCGCGCTGCCGCCGACCGTGGTCGGGCTGACCGAGGCGGAGCCGGCCGGGGTGCGGCGGGTCCCGGGGGCCACCGAACCCGAGCCGCCGTCGCCCTACCTGCCGGTGCACGTGCCCCGCCCGCCCGCGCCCGAGCGCCGGGCCACGCCGTGGCTGCCGCTGGTGGTGGCCGGGGTGATCGTCGCCCTGCTGCTCGGCACGATCGCGGTGGTCGCCGGGGTGTCTCGGGTGGACCGCTCGCGGAGCACCCCGGCGCCGGCGCGTACCACCGCCGGCCCGCCGTCGAGCGGCACCTCGACCGCGCCCACCGGTACGCCGCAGGCCGCCCCCGCCTCCCCGGGCACCCCGCCGGGTCGGGTCCGGCTGGCCGACCGGCGGGACAGCATCGTGCTGAGCTGGACGTACCCGGCCGGCGCGGAAGGACCGGTGGTGATCGCCGGGGGCCGCTCACGGGACACCCAGCACACCTTCGAGGAGCTACCGGCCGGCACCGACAGCTACATCGCGTACGGGCTGAGCCGCACCCAGGACTACTGCTTCACCGTCGCGGTGGTCTGGTCCACCGATACCGTCGCCCGGGCCGCCCCGGTCTGCACCCGGCGGGGTTGACGACCTGTTGGCGCTGCCCCGGGCTCACTCCACGGTCCAGGTGATGTCGGGCGGGCGGACCCGGGCACAGAGCGGCCCGCCGTCGGCATCGGTCAGGCGGAGCCGGCCGACCAGCATCCCGGCACCGTCATGCGCGGCACGCAGCAACTCGGCCGGGATGTCACCGAACAGCAGCTTCGCTCGGCGGAACATCTCGAAGCGGTCGTCCGTCACCGCACCCCAACTGAGGTACAGGAACCGGGCTCCCGGGCGCCCGTGCACCCAAGGCCCGCCGACGTCGAGCAGCCCGTCCAGCTCGCGGCTGGTGACCTCGAACTGCCAGATCGCCTCCGGCGCGTCGGCCGGTACCCGGTCGACCACCTCGGCCTTGCACTGCACTCCCACGTGCACGTTGCCGAGCCGGAGTCCGTCGGCCTCGGCACCGGCGCGCCGCCCCGGCAGGTCACTGCCCTCGATCCGGATCCGCATTTCCCCGACTCTAGGCCGCGATGACGACAGTGCCTCCGGCCAGCAGAGGTGATGCGGCAGTCAAGGGCCTACGAGCGGCCAAGCCGAAACTCGCAGAGCGTGTGCCAGGCGTTCGGGGCCGGTGCCCCCGCGATGAGTCGGACCACGTCCACGGCGGCGTGGAGCGGCAGGTGCGCGGAGACGGCTTCGGCCGCGTTGCTCATCACCTCTGCCGCAGCGTCCTGCCCGATGGTCAGGTGCGGCACGACCTCGATGTGCTCTCCCTCGTACGGCGGCGCCTCGGGGTACCGCCGGCACACCGCCGCGGTGAGATCACGGAACCCGCTGTCAGGTCTCGGCGCGAGCCAGACAACGCTGTCGCCGAACCAGTCGACGTGCGTAAACGTCACGTCGAAGCGGGGGATCGCTGCGAAGGTCTGACGCAGCGTGGTGAGCACCTCATCGTCGATCCGGTCCGGTGGCAGGAACGGATAGAGCACGGTCACATGCGCGGGCACCCCCCACGCGGCGGCCGGGTCGAGCGAGGCCCGAAATTGTTCCACCGCCTGCTCGGCCTCGACCACCGGCACGATCAACGCGGTTTGCGTCGGAGTCATCCCCGCAGTTTCCGAGCACCACGGCTGACTATCCACCGAGTTACGCCGACGCATCGTCCGCCTCCGGATCGACCAGCGCCGGCAACCGGACACTCACCCTCAGTCCCGGCCCGGCGCCCGCCGTCGCGCCGGGAGCCGCGTCGACGAGGTCGACGGTGCCGCCGGCCCGGCGGACCAGCTCCCGCACGATGGCCAGGCCCAGCCCCGCGCCGCCGTCGTCCCGCGCCCGCGCGTCGTCCAGCCGGGTGAACCGCTCGAAGACCCGCTCCCGGTCGGCCGCCGGGATGCCCGGCCCGTCGTCGGTCACGGTCACCACGTGGTACGCCCGCTCCCCCGGCCCGGCGCGGCGCGGACCGGGCACCGGCCCGTCCGGGTCCGGACCGGTCACCGCGAGCAGCACCTCGCCGCGGGCGTGCCGCAACGCGTTCTCCACCAGGTTGACCAGCACCCGGCGCAGCTCGGCCGGGTCGCCCTCGGTCCACACCGGCCCGGACGGCGGCACGAGCCGCAGCGGCCGGGACGGGTAGCGGTCGGCCACCCCGCGCAGCAGCTCACCCAGCTCCACCGGGCCGACGGTGCGCAGCGGCGCGCCCGGCCGGCCCGGCTCCTCGTCGAGGCGGGCCAACAGCAGCAGGTCGTCGACCAGCCGGCCGAGCCGTTCGGTGTCGGCGAGCAGGTCGTCGGCGACCGTCGGCCAGTCCGTCGCGTCGCCCAGCCGCCGGGCCACCTCCAGCTCGGTCCGCATGTTGGTCAGCGGGCTGCGCAGCTCGTGCGCGGCGTCGGCGACGAACGCCCGCTGCCTGGCCCGCGCGGCGGACAACCGGTCCAGCATGTCGTTGAGGGTGACCGCCAGCCGCTGGATCTCGTCCCGGGCCGCCGGTACGGGCAGCCGCCCCGGCCCGGCCCGGTCGGTGATCTCGGCGGCGCCCCGGCGCAGTGCCTCCACCGGACGCAGCGTCGCCCCGACCACCCGCCAGGCAACCACGGCCAGCCCGGCGACCAGCAGCGGGAAACCCACCAGCAGCAGGGTCCGGACCACGTGCAGGCTGTGCCGGACGTCGGTCATCGACTTGGCGACCAGCACGGTGAGCGGGTCGGTGGGACTGCCCGCCGGTACGGTCACCACCCGTACCGGGCCGGTGAGCCCGACCCGCCGCCCGTCCACGACCAGGCGCTGGCGCTGCCCGGCGTGGAGCTGGTCGGTACGGAGCATCGGCACCAGCCGGTCGGCGTCGATGGAAGCGGCTCGGATCCGGCCCTGCCCGTCCAGCACCTGCACCCGGAGCTGGCCGCCGGCCACCGGCAGCGGGTCGGGCAGGGCGTCCTCGGCGGCGAGCCGCGCGACCGCGTCGGCGGTCTGGAACGCCTCGGCGTCGACCGTGCGCTGCAGGGTCCAGCCGAGCGCTCCGAGCAGCAGCAGGCCGCCGAGCGCGAGCCCGGCGCTCAGCCCGGCCACCCCGATCAGCAGCAGCCGGGCCCGCAGGCCGAGTGTTAACCGGGGGCCCCTCCTATACCGGAGGCGATAAGAAGGGGCCCTTCCTTTCCCGGTCATGCGGCGAGCCGGTAGCCGGCACCGCGGACGGTCTCCAGGCGGTCGCGGCCGATCTTGCGGCGCAGGTAGCCGACGTAGACCTCGACCGCGTTCGGGGCGGTGTCGAGGCTGGCGTCCCAGACGTGGTCCAGCAGTTCGGTCTTGGAGACCACCTGCCCGGCCCGGCGCATCAGGTAGTCGAGCAGGGCGTACTCCCGGGCGGTCAGGACGACCTCGGCGTCGGCCCGGGTCACCCGCCGCCGTGCCGGGTCCAGCCGCAGGTCGCCGACGGTCAGCACGGCCGGGCGTTGCGGCGCGCCCCGGCGCAGCAGCGCCCGCAGCCGGGCCAGCAGCACCACGTACGAGAAGGGCTTGGTGAGGTAGTCGTCCGCCCCGCAGTCCAGCCCGTCGGCCTGGTCGTACTCGCCGTCCTTGGCCGACAGCATGAGCACCGGCAGCCAGTGCTCCTCGGCGCGCAGCCGGCGCACCACCTCGTAGCCGGAGAGGCCGGGCAGCATCACGTCGAGGATCATGGCGTCGTACTCGCCGTGCCGGGCGGCGTCCAGGCCGGCCGGGCCGCTCGACTCGACGTCCACCGCGAACCCCTCGGCCTGCAGGCCGCGGCGCAGCGCCGCCGCGAGCCGCGACTCGTCCTCCACCACCAGCAACCGCACCCGTCCAGGGTGCCACCCGGGTGACACCCCTAGGGAATCTCCTCAGCGCCCTCACAGCGACCGGGGTGCAGCATTACGGTCAGGAGGTGTCCACCATGTCTGTACTGAAGAACCACGCCGTGCTGCGCTGGCTGGTCCCGGTGGCCGCGGGGGCCGTCGTGATCGGCGGCGGCGCGGCCGTCGGCACGTTCGCCGCCACCGCCGACCCGGCCCTGCCACCGCGTACCGCCGCGCAACTCCTGGACGATCTGCGCACGTCCCGCCTCGACGGGCTCTCCGGCACCGTCGTGCAGCGCGCCGATCTCGGGCTGCCGCCGATCGCCAACCTGGCCGGGATGGCCGGCGGCGACGAGCTGACCAGCCTGATCAGCGGCACCCACACCCTGAGGGTCTGGTACGCCGGCCCGGACCGGCAGCGGCTGGCTCTGGTCAGCACGCTCGGCGAACGGGACGTGCTGCGCAACGGCCGCGACCTGTGGACGTGGAGCAGCCGGACCAACACCGCGTCGCACCGGACGCTGCCGGCGAAGGACGAGGACCTGTCGTCCGCACCGGCCACCCCGGCCGACGCCGCCGACCGGGCGCTGGCGGCGATCGACCCGACCACGCAGGTCACGGTCGGCCGCTCCGCCACGGTGGCCGGGCGGAGCGTATACGAGCTGGTGCTCATCCCGCGCGACAAGGACTCCCTGGTGAACCAGGTACGGATCGCGCTGGACGCGAAGGAGCACGTGCCGCTGCGGTTCGAGGTGCTGGCCGACGGCGCCGACGAGCCGGCCTTCGAGGTGGCCTTCACCCAGGTGGACTTCCGCACCCCGGACGCGGACCAGTTCCGGTTCAACCCGCCGCCGGGAGTGACCGTGACCGAGGAGAAGGCGGAGGCGCCCGGCAAGCACCTGCCGACCGACCGGCGGCCGGACGGCTCGGACCTGCGTACCGTCGGGGCGGGCTGGACCACGGTGCTGGTGGCGCGGCTCGACCAGGCCGGGAAGGCGGGCGGCGCCGACGCCACGGCGCTGCCGCGGGAGCCGGGCCGGGGCGTCCCGGCGGCCGGTTCGGGCCTTCCCGGCGCCGACGTGGCCGGCCTGCTGGACGCGCTGCCCAAGGTCAGCGGTGACTGGGGCAGCGGCCGACTGCTCACGTCGAAGCTGTTCAGCGTGCTGCTGACCGACGACGGGCGGGTGCTGGCCGGGCTGGTCACCCCGGAGCGGCTCTACCAGGTGGCCAAGGGCTGATCCGCGAAGCGGACCCGTCGGGGGTCCGGCCGGCGTGCGCCGGTCGGGCCCCCGGTGTCGTTGTCGGGCTTGATGGCGCGGCGGTGTGACGTGGTCGCGGGCGGTCGGGCAAGCTTGGTCCGGCGGTGGGCCACGCGGTATCTTTCTCAATTCAAACGCAAAAAGGAATGGCCAATAAAGCCATTCCTTGCGCTTATTTTAGGGGATGAGGAGCCGGCTTGTCAACGCACTCCGACGTATCGGGTGAGCTGCACCAGGACGACGAGATCGGCCGCGAGCAGGAGTACGTCTCGATGCTCTACGGCCGGCTGGACGGCATGCGGGAGCAGGCCGCCCGACGGCTCACCGAGGAGCTGCGGACCACCGGCGGCACGTTGCAGGCCCGGTCCCAGCGCGACTCCGCCGTCGGGATGTACGCCGAGCAGGTCGAGCAGTACTCCGCGGTGGAGAGCGGCCTCTGTTTCGGCCGGCTCGACGGCGACGACGGATCCCGCCGCTATATCGGCCGGATCGGCATCTTCGACACCGGCGGCGACTACGACCCGCTGCTGATGGACTGGCGCGCCCCGGCCGCCCGGGCGTTCTACCTGGCCACCGCCGCCAACCCGCAGGGCGTACGCCGGCGTCGGCACCTGCGCACCCGGGAGCGGAAGGTCGTCGGGCTCAACGACGAGGTGCTCGACATCGCGGCCGCCTCCCCCACCGCCCACGAGGAACTGACCGGTGAGGCGTCGCTGCTCGCCGCGCTGAACGCCGGGCGTACCGGCCGGATGCGGGACATCGTGGAGACCATCCAGGCCGAGCAGGACCGGATCATCCGCGCCGACCTGCCGGGCGTCATGGTGGTGCAGGGCGGACCCGGCACCGGCAAGACCGCGGTGGCGTTGCACCGGGCCGCGTACCTGCTCTACACCCACCGGCAACAGCTGTCCACCCGGGGCGTCCTCCTGGTCGGCCCGAACGCCACCTTCCTGCGCTACATCTCCCAGGTGCTGCCGACGCTGGCCGAGACCGGCGTGCTGCTGCGCACCCAGGCGGACCTCTTCCCCGGGGTGAGCGCCCGGCGCACCGAGCCGCCACGGACCGCCGCGCTGAAGGGGCGCGCGGTGATGACCGAGGTGCTGGCGGACGCCGTCCGGGACCGGCAGTGGGTGCCGGACGAGCCGCTGGAGATCGAACTGCCGCAACGGGAGATCCTCACCCTCGAACCGGAGGTGGTCCGGCAGGCCCGGGAGCGGGCCCGCCGCTCGCAGCGCCCGCACAACCTGGCCCGGGCGCTCTTCGACATCGAGATCGTGCACGCGCTCGCCGGCCAGGTCGCCGAGCGGATCGGCGCCGACCCGCTCGGCGGGGAGAACCTGCTCTCCGAGGCCGACGTCGCGGAGATCCGCCGGGAGCTGCGCGAGGAGCCCGAGGTCCGCGCCACGCTGGACGAGCTGTGGCCGGTGCTCACCCCGCAGCGCCTGCTCGCCGACCTGTACGCCGACGAGGAGCGCATCGCCGCCGCCGCGCCGATGCTCAGCGACGCCGAGCGGGCGCTGCTGCACCGCGAGCCCGGCGGCTGGACGCCGGCTGACGTCCCGCTGCTGGACGAGGCGGCCGAGCTGCTCGGCGAGGACGAGCGCGCGGCCGTGGCCCGCCGGGAGCGGCTGCGCGCTCTGGAGCGCGAATACGCCGAGGGCGTGCTGGAGATCTGGCGCGGTTCCCGCTCCATCGACGTCGAGGACGAGGCCGACGGCGGTGAGATCCTCGGCGTCACCGACCTGATCGACGCCGACCGGCTGTCGGAGCGGCAGGAGGACGCCGAGCGGCTGACCACCGCGCAGCGGGCCGCCGCCGACCGGAGCTGGGCGTTCGGGCACGTCATCGTCGACGAGGCACAGGAGCTGTCGCCGATGGCGTGGCGGCTGCTGATGCGCCGCTGCCCGAGCCGGTCGATGACCATCGTCGGCGATGTCGCCCAGACCGGGGCGCTCTCCGGCACCCCGTCCTGGGCCGAAGCCCTCGAACCGTACGTGGCGGACCGGTGGCGGCTGGAGGAGCTGACCGTCAGCTACCGCACCCCGGCCGAGATCATGGCGGTGGCCGCGGACGTGCTCACCGCGATCGACCCGGCGCTGCGCCCGCCCCGCTCGGTACGCGCCAGCGGCGTGCCGCCGTGGGACCGTACCGTCGCGGCGGACCGGCTCGGCACGGAGCTGGTCGAGGCGACGGCCCGGGAGGCGGCCGGGCTGACCGACGGGCGGCTCGGGGTGATCGTGCCGACCGGCCGGGTCGCCGAGCTGGGCGCGGCGGTGGTCGCCGCGCTGCCGGAGGCCGCCGTCGGCGAGCAGCCCGAGCTGGCCAGCCGGGTGGTGGTGCTCAGCACCGAGCAGGCCAAGGGCCTGGAGTTCGACTCGGTGCTGGTGGTCGATCCGGAGCGGATCGTGGCGGAGTCCCCGCGCGGCCACAGCGACCTCTACGTGGCGCTCACCCGCGCCACCCAGCGCCTCGGCATCCTCCGCGCCGGCTGACCGCACCGGACACGGGACGGGGTGGCCTCCATTGAGGCCACCCCGTCGTCGCGGCGTCAGCCCGGGTTCGCACCCTCGTCGGTGAAGTTGCCGACCTGGCTGCCGCTCGCCGAGGCGTCGCTGGTCGAGCCGCCCGCCGGCGTACTCAGGCCGCCGGTGGTGGCGTCGCCGGTGGTGGTCGGCGCCACCTTCCCCGGGTGCCGTTCCGGCTGCCGGGCCACCCGGCGCGCGCTGGCCGGCCCGGCGGTGCCCCCGGTGGTGGTGACCGCACCCTGACCGCCGGTCGGGCCGCCGTCGCGGAGCACGTTCGCGTCGACCGGGGTGTGCGCCGGGTCGTCCGGGTCGTCCTCCTGGATCACCCGCGTCACGTCGGTCTGCGGCACGGTGACCTCGTCGAGCGCGCCCTCGCCGTACACGCCGCCGGCGACCCGCTCCTCGGCCCGGCGGGCCGCGTCCTGCCGCATGTCGTCCTCACGCACGTCAACCACCTCGCAGATTTCTCGGGATCCGCTGTGCGTGCCCGGCCACCGGCGACCCAAACCGGCCCGACCGGACGGTGGGCGGGCCCGTTCCGTACCTGCCCGGATGTCTGGTTGCCGTGCCGACGGCTCCTATTCGGCCGGGGGCCGGCGTTACCTCTCCGGGGCCCCGGGTAGACGGGGGGTGCCCCCGCCATGAACGCGAACCGTGCCGTGGCCGAAACGCGGTAGCGGGGCGAGGGAGTGCAGGGAACGACTCATCAAATCCTGAGGAGGACCAGATGAGCACGCAGGCTGCATCCACCAGGCCGATGAACCGGCCGGCGCCCGACATCCAGAACCGGGCGGCCATGCAGGAGACACCGACCCGTCCGATGCCGGTGATGCACGACGGCCACCGGGAGGGGATGCCCGCGCCGGGCACCGAAACCAAGCAGGCGTTCCTCACCACCGAGTTCTGGATCTACGCCATCGCGGTCGCGGGCGTGATTGTCGCCGCGTTCTGGCCGGGTCCCGCCACCAACGGGCTGAACGTCAACAACCCGAACGTGGCCTGGTGGTTCCTGACCGTCCTGACCGGTGCCTACCTGTTCAGCCGTGGCCTGTCCAAGGCCGGGAGCGCGCGCCGCTCGATGGCCGAGCGCCGGGCCCGACGCTGACCCGCAGAAGCGGAAACACGACGGTGGCCCTGGGTACGCCCCAGGGCCACCATCGTCGTCCCGCTACTCGAAGTCGCCGCCGAAGTCGCCGAAGTCGCCTTCGAAGGCGTCCTCGATCAGCTCGCCGGCGACGAGGCCGCCCGCGACGCCCAGCGCGGCGCCGGCCACCATGCCGCCCATCCCCGGGCCGCGGTGGCCGTGGTGTCCGTGCGGGGCGCCGTAACCGTGCGGGGCGCCGAAGCCGTGGGCGCGCAGGTTGCCGTAGCGGGAGGTGGTCTCGCGCAGCCAGCCGTCCACCACCTGGACCCAGTCGGTCCGATCGGCGTCGGTGTGCGGCACGGCGTACCGGCCGAAGACGTCGTGGCCGGCGGTGAGGAAGCCGCCGCGCTTGTCGCACTCGAGGATCACGTCGACGCCGCGCTGGCTGGTCACGAACGTCAGCTCGACCTCGTTGACCGCCTGGGCGTACTGCGGGGCGGCGAAGAACTCGATCTCCTGATAGAACGGCAGCGTCTGCTGCACGCCGTGGATGTGGCCGTGCTCCAGGTCGGCGTGCTTGAACCGGAAGCCCAGCGCCTGGAAGGCGTCGAGGATCCGCTCGTGGACCGGCAGCGGGTGCACGGCCACCTGGTCCAGGTCGCTCTTGTCCACCGCCCGGGCCACCGCCAGCTCGGTACGCAGCCCCATGGTCATGCCGTGCAGCCGCTGGCCGTACACGTCGGTGACCGGGGTTTCCCACGGCACCGGGAGCTGGAACGGGATCGACAGTTGCTGCTTCGGAGCCAGCTCGAAGGGCCCACTGACCGGCATCCGGTGAAACTCCATGATGCCGGCGTACTCGGAGTCGCCGCCCTCGATCTCCACCCGGGTGACCAGGCCGACGGCGATGTGCTCGATGCTGGCCGGCGCGTCCCCGCCGACCAGGTTCACGTGCCCGTCCAGGGTCAGGCCGGGCCGGGTGTTCGGGTTGGTCAGGACCGTGTCGACGCTCGGCCCACCCACGCCGAACGCGCTCAGCATCTTCTTGAAGACCATCGGCACTCCCGATTCCACCGTCGGCACGCTCCACCCTGGAGCGCTTGGGGCCACGAAGGGGACCCTAACCTGCACAACTGTGAAGTGCCTGTGAGCGCGCGGAGTGAGCCGGGCCTGCGAGCCCGACTCAGCCGGCGTCGACGACGATCAGCTCGCCGACCTGCTCGCCGATCTGGCGGCGCGCCTCCGGCGGCAGCCCGCCGTCGGTGATCAGGACGTCCGCCTCCTCCAGCGGGGCGATGGTGGCGATGCCGATGGTCTCCCACTTGGTGTGGTCGACGAGCACCACGAGCCGCCGGGCGGCGTCGATCAGCCGCTTGTTGACCGCCGCCTCCAGCAGGTTCGGGGTGGTGAACCCGGTCCGCGGGCTCATCCCGTGCACGCCGAGGAAGAGCAGGTCGACGTTGAGCGCCCCGATGGCCGCCTCGGCCACCGGCCCGGTCAGCGCGTCCGACGGGGTACGGATGCCGCCGGTGAGCACCACGGTCTGGTCCGGACGCGGGTTCTGGTAGAGCACGTCGGCCACCGGGATCGAGTTGGTGACCACGGTGAGGCCCCGGACGTCGGCGAGCCGGGCGGCGAGCGCGGCGGTGGTGGTGCCGGCGGACAGCGCGATGGCCATCCCCGGCTCGACCAGCCCTGCGGCCCGCTCGGCGATGGCCCGCTTCTCGGCCTGCTGCCGGATCGACTTGGCGGCGAAACCCGGCTCGTCGGCCGAGCCGGGGCCGGCCAGCGTCGCTCCCCCGTGGACCTTGTCCACCAGGCCGCGTTCGGCGAGCACCTCCAGGTCGCGCCGGATCGTCATGTCCGACACGCCGAAGCGGCTGACCAGGTGGCTGACCCGGACCCCGCCACGCTGGCGGATCAGCTCCAGGATGGCGCTCTGCCGTTGCTGGGCGAGCATGGGGACCTCCTCTGTGCGCACGAGGCACGGTACGCGGACTCAGGCGGCCTCGGCCGCTCGGTCCCGGGTGGCGAGCTCCTCCCGGACCACCGCCACCTCACCCGCCGGGACGACCAGCTCGCCGTCGCACCGGCCGCCGCCGAGCAGCTCCGTGCCGGTGACCGCGAGCCGGGCCTCGGCGTCGGTGTGGTTGATGGCGAAGAGCCAGCTGCGCCCGTCGTCCGCCCGGCGGCGGACCAGCTCCACCCCGGCCGGGGCGGTCACCGGCGGACGAACGCCGGACTCGGCGAGCAGCCGGGCGACGAGCCGGTCGGTGGCCGCGTCGTCGAGCCGGGTGCCGAGGTACCAGGCGGCGCCGGCACCGACCGGGTGCCGGGTCAGCGCGGGCACGCCGGGCAGCGGCCCGTCGGCGTACGCGGCGAGCACCTCCGCGCCCTCGGCGTGCAGCCACTCGGTCCACACGTCGGCGGTCGCGCCGTCGTCGAGCCGGACCCGCTCGCCGGCGCGCAGCGGGAAGAACTCCTCGGTACGCACCCCGAGCAGGTCCCGGTACGCGCCCGGGTAGCCGCCGAGCCGGATGTGGTCGTGCTCGTCGACGATGCCGCTGAAGTAGGTGACCAGCGCGGTGCCGCCGGCTTCGACGTACCGGCGCAGCGCGGCGGCGTCGGCGTCCCGGACCAGGTAGAGGGTGGGCACCAGGACGAGCCGGTAGCCCGACAGGTCGGTGGCCGGGTGCACCACGTCCGCGGTGATCCCGGCCCGCCAGAGCGCGCCGTGCAGGGCGGCGAGCCGGTCGCCGTAGGTGACGTCGACGCTCGGGTGGGAGTCGAGTTCGATGGCCCACCAGGCCTCGTAGTCGAACAGGATCGCCACGTCCGCGTCGACCCGGCTGCCGCGTACCTCGGCCAGGGCCCTCAGGTCGGCGCCGAGGCGGCAGACCTCGCGGAACACCTTGGTATCCGGGCCGGCGTGCGGGACCAGCGCGGAGTGGAACTTCTCCGCGCCGGCCCGGGAGGCCCGCCACTGGAAGAAGAGCACCCCGTCGGCGCCGCGGGCCACGTGCGCGAGGCTGTTGCGGCGCAGCTGTCCGGGGGTCTTGGCGACGTTGCGCGGCTGCCAGTTGACCGCGCTGGTGGAGTGCTCCATCAGCAGCCACGGCGCGCCGCCCGCGACGCCCCGGGTGTGGTCGGCGGCGAGGGCCAGGTCGACCTGCGGCTGCGGGTCGGCGGCGATCAGGTAGTGGTCGTTGGCGACCATGTCCACGTCGGCCGCCCAGGAGTGGTAGTCGAGGTACTTCCCGCCGGCGCCGATCATGAAGTTCGTGGTGACCGGCTGCGGCGCCAGCCGGGTCAGCAGCTCCCGCTCGGCGCGCAGTTGGGCCCGCTGCTCGTTCGAGGAGAAGCGCAGGAAGTCGAGCTGCTGGGTGGGGTTGGCGAAGGTCGGCGCGGTACGCGGCGGGTTGATCTCGGCCCAGTCGTGGTAGCGCTGGCTCCAGAACGCGGTGCCCCAGGCGGCGTTGAGCGCGTCCAGGTCGCCGTAGCGGTCACGCAGCCAGCCGCGGAACGCCTCGGCGCTGACGTCGCAGTAGCAGTGCACGTTGTGGCAGCCCAACTCGTTGGAGACGTGCCACATCACCACCGCGGGGTGGTCGGCGTACCGGCGGGCGACGGCCTCGACCAGGGCGAGCGAGCGTGCCCGGAAGACCGGCGAGCTGGGGCAGTACGCCTGCCGCCCGCCGGGCCAGAGGACTGTCCCGTCGGCACGGCGGGGCAGCGTCTCCGGGTGGCGGTGGGCCAGCCAGGGCGGCGGGCTGGCGGTGGCGGTGGCCAGGTCGGCGTTGATCCCGCCGTCGTGCAGCAGGTCGAGCGCCCGGTCCAGCCAGCCGAACTCGAACCGTCCGGGGGCGGGCTCCAGCAGGGCCCAGGAGAAGATCCCGACCGAGACCAGGTTGACCCCGGCCCGGTGCATCAGCGCCACGTCCTCGGCCCAGGTCTCCTCGGGCCACTGCTCCGGGTTGTAGTCGGCGCCGTACCAGATGCTCGCGCCGTGCCAGGTCCGCATAGGAGCAGAGCGTGCCCCCGAAGCGCGCCCAAGTCAACACGTTCCAACATCGACAGATTTACAACGTTTACCTGGTCAAGGCCTTGCCACAACGGGGTTGTCGCTGTCTGTCCGTCCCCTTGACAGCACGGAACCAAGGGGTAGCTTCAACCGCCACCGGCTGTTCGTGTTCGGACATGTGGATTCTCGGTGAATCCATCGCTGCCGAACACCGACCCCGCCACCCGTCACGGCCCTTGGGCGCAGCGCACCTCTTCCCCGCAGGAGGCACAATGTCCCGTCCCCGCTCGCAAGCCGAGTACCTCGCCCGACTCGTACCCCCGTCCGTCGCCGGCCTGAACCGCCGCTCGCTGCTCGCCGGCGCGGCCGGCGCGGGCGCGCTGCTCGGTACGGGACTGCTCGCCGGCTGTGGCTCCGACTCCGGCTCCGGCGGCGACGCCAAGGCCGTGTCGCTCGGCTCGAACCAGTCGGACCCGAAGCCGAAGGACGTCATCGCGAAGGTGATGGACGGCTTCAAGACGTCGTCCGGGGTCACGGTCAACATCAACACCGTCGACCACAACACGTTCCAGGAGAACATCAACAACTACCTGCAGGGCAAGCCGGACGACGTCTTCACCTGGTTCGCCGGCTACCGGATGCGGTTCTTCGCCGCCAAGGGCCTGGCCGGCGACCTCAGTGACGTCTGGGGCAAGCTCTCCGGCTACTCCGACGCGTTCAAGAAGGCCTCGACCGGCGACGACGGCAAGCAGTACTTCGTGCCGGCATCGTACTACCCGTGGGCGGTCTTCTACCGCAAGTCGGTCTGGCAGCAGCACGGCTACCAGGTGCCGAAGACGCTCGACGAGTTGAACAGCCTCGGCGCGCAAATGAAGAAGGACGGCCTCACCCCGATCGCCTTCGCCGACAAGGACGGCTGGCCGGCGATGGGCACCTTCGACATCCTCAACCTGCGGATCAACGGCTACCAGTTCCACGTCGACCTGATGGCCGGCAAGGAGGCATGGACCTCCGACAAGGTCAAGAAGGTGTTCGACACCTGGGCCGGGCTGCTCCCCATCCACCAGCCGGACGCCCTTGGCCGGACCTGGCAGGAGGCCGCCCAGTCGCTGCAGCAGAAGAAGAGCGGCATGTACCTGCTCGGCCTCTTCGTCGCCCAGCAGTTCAACAACGACGAGCAGGACGACCTGGACTTCTTCACCTTCCCCGAGGTCGACTCGACGATCGGGTCGAAGGCCCTGGACGCGCCGATCGACGGCTACATGATGGCCCGCAAGCCGAAGTCCGAGGCCAACGCCAAGAAGCTGCTGGAGTACCTGGGCTCCAAGGACGCCGCGAACATCACGGTGAAGAACGACCCGAGCACCCTGGTCGCCAACACCAGCGCGGACACCAGCGGGTACACCGCACTGCAGAAGAAGGCCGCCGAGCTGGTCGGCTCCGCCACCGAGATCGCCCAGTTCCTCGACCGGGACACCCGGCCGGACTTCGCGTCGACCGTGATGATCCCGGCCCTCCAGCAGTTCATCAAGAACCCGAAGGACGTCAGCGGGCTGCTGACCAGCATCGAGAACCAGAAGAAGTCGATCTTCACGAGCTGACGGCGGAAGGGGGAAGGACACCGTGTCCGACCTGCCCCTGATCCAAGCGGATCGCGCCGTACCGCCGCCGGCCCCGACCACCGTCACGGGTGGTCGCGGCCGCCGGCTGCGGCTCCTCTCCCGCACCGACCGCGTGGTGATCACGCTGATGGTGCTGGTACCCCTGCTGCTGGTGGTCGGCCTGGTCTGGCTGCCGGCGGCGGCGACCGTGTTGCTGTCCGGCACGAACTGGGACGGCATCGGCCCACTCGGTGAGATCGACTGGGTCGGCCTGAAGAACTACGACGACGTGGTGAACATCTACCCGCCGTTCGTGCCGGCGGTGCAGCACAACCTGCTCTGGCTGGCCGCGCTCTTCGTGGTGGCCACCCCGTTCGGGATGTTCCTCGCCGTGCTGCTGGACAAGGAGCTACGCGGCAGCCGGTTCTACCAGACCGCGCTCTACCTGCCGGTGGTGCTCTCGCTCGCGCTGATCGGTTTCATCTGGCAGCTCATCTACAGCCGCGACCAGGGCCTGCTCAACGCGCTGCTCGGCGCGAACACCGACTGGTACGGCGACCCGCACGTGAACATCTGGGCGGTGCTGTTCGCCGCCGGCTGGCGGCACGTCGGCTACATCATGCTGCTCTACCTGGCCGGCCTGAAGGGCGTCGACCCGTCGCTGCGGGAGGCGGCCGCGGTGGACGGATCCTCGGAGACCAGCACCTTCTTCCGGGTCGTCTTCCCGGTGATGCGCCCGATCAACATCATCGTGCTCGTGGTGACGGTGATCGAGTCGCTGCGCGCGTTCGACCTCGTCTGGGTGGTCAACAAGGGCCGCAACGGCCTGGAACTGCTCTCCGCGCTGGTCACCCAGAACGTGGTGGGCGAGGCGAGCCGGATCGGCTTCGGCTCGGCCCTGGCGACGATCATGCTGGTCGTCTCCCTGGCCTTCATCACCCTCTACCTGTTCACCGTGATGCGGGAGGACCGGCGATGACCACGGCGATCCCGACCCGAGAACGGGCGGCCGCCGCGCCGGCCGGACGCCGCCGGCCGCTGCGGCCCGCCCGGGTGGTCCTGCACCTCTTCCTGGGTACGGTGGCGGTCGGCTGGCTCTTCCCGATCCTCTGGGCGGCCCTGACCTCGCTGCGCTCCTACGAGTACACCGCCAGCCACGGCTACGTGTCGCTCGGCGGCTGGACCTTCGATAACTACGTCACCGCCTGGCGGACCGCCGAGTTCGGCAAGCACTTCCTCAACTCCGTCTACATCACTGTCCCGGCGGTGCTGCTGACACTCTTCCTCGCCTCCTGCGTGGCGTTCGTGATCGCCCGGTTCGGCTGGAAGGTCAACATCGCCCTGCTCGGCCTCTTCACCGCGGCGAACCTGCTGCCACAGCAGGCCCTGCTGATCCCGCTGTTCCGGATGTTCACCGAGATCCCGCTGCCGGCCTGGATGAGCGACTCGGAGCTGCTCTACGACAGCTACTGGGGACTGATCCTGGTCAACGTCGCCTTCCAGTGCGGCTTCTGCGTCTTCGTGCTGAGCAACTACATGAAGGCCCTGCCGCACGAGCTGTACGAGGCGGCGATGGTCGACGGGGCCAGCGTCTGGCGGCAGTACTGGCAGGTCACCATGCCGCTGTGCCGGCCGGCGCTGGCCGCGCTGGCCACCCTCGAGGTGACGTGGATCTACAACGAGTTCTTCTGGGCCACCGTGCTGATGCGCACCGGCGACAAGTTCCCGGTCACCAGTTCCCTGAACAACCTGCGCGGCGAGTTCTTCACCGACAACAACCTGGTCTCGGCCGGCTCGGTGCTGGTCGCGATCCCCACCCTGGTGATCTTCTTCCTGTTGCAGAAGCAGTTCGTCCGGGGCCTCACGCTGGGAGCCAGCAAAGGATGACCCTCCTCCACCTGCGACGCGCACGGACCAGCCTGGTGCTCGACGCACGCGGCCCGGGGCTGCCCCGGGTCGTGCACTGGGGTGCCGACCTCGGCCCGCTGCCCGCCGACGACCTGCCCGCCCTGGTCGACGCCACGATCCCGCCGGTGGTGCCGAGCAGCTTCGACGCGCCGATGGTGCTGTCCCTGCTGCCCGAGGCGAGCGCCGGCTGGAGTGGCCGGCCCGGACTGGCCGGCCACCGCGACGGCCGCGACTGGTCCACCGCCTTCCGCCTCGACGGGGTGGACGTCGACGACGTCGCCCCGGAACCGGGCCGCGTGGCGGCGGGTGGGGAGGCGGTGCGCGTATCCGGGGAAGAGCGGGACCGCGACGGGGCCGGGCCCGCGCGGGTGACCGTGCGGGCGGCGGACCCGGGCGCGGGGTTGTCGCTCACCGTCGAGTTCACTCTGGACGCGGCCGGGCTGCTGACCGTGCGGCACCGGCTGCGCAACGACGGCGACCGGCCCTACGAGGTACGCGAACTGACCCCGGTGCTGCCGGTGCCGGCGGTCGCCACCGAACTGCTCGACCTGACCGGCCGCTGGTGCCGGGAACGGACACCGCAGCGGCACCCGTGGCCGATGGGCGCCTGGGTGCGCGAGGGCCGGCACGGCCGGACCGGGCACGACGCCACGCTGCTGCTGG
>NZ_JAPDPH010000070.1 GCF_026013475.1 Micromonospora yasonensis
CTCGCCCTCGACCTCGATCCGCGGGCCATGCGGCTGCCGGCGGTCGACCTGTCGGCGGCGATCCGGCAGGCGTTCCGCGACGCCCGGGCGCAGGTGCAGGGCCAGCTCCAGGAGCAGTTGGCCGGCCAGCCACCGACCCTCCCCGAGGGGCTGGGACCGCTCCTGAACGACCTCGGCTTCGGCGCGCAGCGCCGGCTGGACGACATGGCCGCCGCCGCGCAGCAGATCGCCGACCGGCTGGACCGGATGGGCGGGGCGGCGCGATGACCCAGCCGATGCACACCGAGCCGGAGGTGCTGGCCGGCGCGGCGCAGGCCATCGCCGGGGTCGCGGTCGAGCTGGAGACCGGCCTCGGCGCGCTGGAGGCCACGGTCACCAGCGAGAACCCGTGGGGCGCGGACGAGCCCGGCTCGGTCTTCGGCGCCGCGTACACCGAGGTGCTGTCGCACGCCCTGGAGACGTACGGCTCGCACGTGCAGTTGCTGATCAGCGCCGCGGAGGGGCTGGCGGACTGGGCGCAGCAGGTGGTCGAGACCGATCTGGAGTCGGACCAGCTCTTCACCAAGCTGCACGGACGGCTGGGGGCCTGAGCCTTGGGTCTGGAACTTCCCGCCGAGCTGACCGAACCGCTGAGCTGGATCGGTCTGGAGTGGCCGGAGGCGGACGAGGAACTGCTCTTCGCCGCCGGCCAGCACTGGCTCTCCTTCGGGATGGCGCTGCAGGGCGCGGCGATGCAGGCCGACGGGGCTGCGGCGGCGGTCTGGCAGCAGAACCACGGAGACACCGCCGACGCCTTCCAGCAGTGGTGGACGCGGGCCGACGGGCCGCAGTTGCGGCTGCTGGAGGACGCGATCGCGGCGCAGCTCATCGGCGCGGTGCTGATGATCTTCGCGGCGATGACCCTGGCCATGAAGATCGCGTTCATCGTCCAGCTGATCATCCTGTTGATCCAGGTGAGCATGGCGGTCGCCGCCGCGATCGTCACGGTCGGCGCCTCCACCAGCGCCGTGCCCGGCTTCGTGGCGGTCACCCGGATGATCTGCCAACGCCTGATCCGGCTGATCGTGCAGCAGGTCCGGACCGTGCTCAAGCACATCCTGGAGCAGGCGAAGCGACTGCTGAAGCTGGTCCGCAAGGTGGGTGCCAAGCGGGCCGCCCGCAAGGTGGAGAAGCAGATCGCGGCCGACCTCAAGAAGGTCAACCCGAAGTTCAACCCGCCGCACCCGGACTACTCGGCGAACTGCACGCACTGCGTGCAGACGTACGAGCTGCGGCGAAGAGGCATCGACGTCGAGGCGACGGCGCTGCCGAAGCAGTTCCACCCGTACGGCGGGCGGTCGCTCGGCGACATCGAGCAGACCTGGGGACGGAAGTTCACCAACGGCGGCCACGGCGACATCGAGCAGGCGTTCCAGAACTTCGGTCCCGGCTCCCGCGGCGTGGTCGCGATCCGCTGGAACAACGGCGGTGGCCACGTGTTCAACGTGGAGAACGTCGGCGGCAGGGTGCGCTTCATCGACGGCCAGAACGCCGGGCGCGACGTGGCCGACTACTTCACCAAGGGACACAGCACCTCGTTCGTCCGGCTGGACGACATCCCGATGCCCGGCGGACTCACCGAGTTCGTCCGGCCGCCCGGTTAGGATCCCCCCTCATGGCTGTCACCTACGAGCAGGCCCGCGACATCGTCCGACGGGCCACCGAACCGGACTGGCCGGTCGGCACGTACTGCCTGGACGACCGCAGGATCGTGGAGAACGACCAGTTCTACGTCTTCGAGGTCGGCGCGCGGGAGTTCCTGGTGGGCGGCGACATGTCGTACGCCCTGGCCGGCTCCGTGCCGGTGGTGTACAAGACGGACGGGCGGCTGGAGTACCTGCCGTCGTTCCAGATCGGCACCGATCCCTCGATCCGCAACCACCCCAACCCGGCGCCGACGCTGCGGGTCTGAGCCGGGGGCTTCAGCGGTCGACCTGGGTGAAGTCCCACGAGTGCGGCGGGCGCGCGACCAGCGTCCGCGGCGGGTCCGGCAGGGCCCGGGGGTTGCTCCGCCACTTCGAGATCACCACCAGCCGGTGGTCGGTGGAGGAGAACACCTCGCTGGACAGGTGCATCGGGTCGTGCTCGAACTCGGGCAGCGCGGTCTCGCACACCCAGGTGATCAGGTCGGCGAAGCCGTACGACTCGGCCTTCGCCTCCCACATGCGGACGATCACGTCGGTCCCTCTTGATCAGACGCTGACCACGGTCAGCGGCATCGCGGAGTCGGCGGGCAGGTCGAGGCGGCTCGGCGCGACACCGGCGGCGACCAGGTGCGAGCCGAGCGCCGCCACCATCGCCCCGTTGTCGGTGCAGAGCCTCGGCCGGGGCGTACGGACCCGGATACTGTGCTTGGCCGCGCGGTGCTCGGCCATCGCCCGTAGCCGCGAGTTGGCCGCCACCCCGCCGCCGATCACCAGCGTGTCGATGCCGCTGCTGCGGCAGGCGTCCAGCGCCTTGCCGACCAGCACGTCGCAGACCGCCTCCTGGAACGACGCGGCGACGTCGGCGACGGGGACCGGCTCGCCGGCCCGCTGCCGCGCCTCGACCCAGCGGGCCACCGCCGTTTTCAGGCCGGAGAAGGAGAAGTCGTAGCGGTGGCCGACCAGGTCCTTGGCGGCGGTCAACCCGCGCGGGAAGGCGATGGCGGCCGGGTCACCGGCCCGCGCCTCCCGGTCGATGTACGGGCCGCCGGGGAAGGGCAGCCCGAGCAGCCGGGCCACCTTGTCGAACGCCTCCCCCGCCGCGTCGTCGATGGTCGAGCCGAGCGGGGTGACCTCCCGGGCCAGGTCGTCGACCCGCAGCAGCGAGGAGTGCCCGCCGGAGACCAGCAGGGCGATCGCCGGCTCGGGCAGCGGGCCGTGCTCCAGGGTGTCCACCGCGACGTGCGCGGCCAGGTGGTTGACGCCGTACACCGGCTTCTCGGCGGCGACCGCGTACCCCTTGGCGGCGGCGACGCCGACCAGCAGCGCGCCCGCCAGGCCCGGCCCGGAGGTGACCGCGATCGCGTCGATGTCCGCGATCGTCACCCCGGCCTCCGCCAGCGCCCGGTCCATGGTCGGCACGATGGCCTCCAGGTGGGCACGGCTGGCCACCTCGGGCACCACGCCGCCGAACCGGGCGTGCTCCTCGACGCTGGAGGCCAGCGCGTCAGCGAGCAGGGTGTGCCCGCGTACGATGCCGACCCCGGTCTCGTCGCAGGACGTCTCGATGCCGAGGATCAGTGGTTCGTCAGCCATGCTCGTCAGTCCTCGTTGCGCTGCATGACCAGCGCGTCGGTGTTGCTCGGTTGGTAGTAGCCGCGCCGCACGCCGATCGGCTCGAAGCCGTACATGGCGTAGAGCCGCTGCGCCGGGGCGTTGTCCGCCGCGACCTCCAGCAGCGTGCTGCGGATGCCGCGCCGGGCCGCCTCGGCGAGCAGCGCCGCCAGCAGCAGCCGGCCGACCCCCCGGCGCTGGGCGTCCCGGCGGACCGCGATGTTCTGCACCCAGGCCTCGTCCGGCGGGGCGACGGCCAGCCCGGCGTAGCCGAGCACGGTCCCGTCGTCGTCGCTGGCGACCAGGTAGAAGTGCCGGTTGGCCAGCTCGTTCCAGAACATCGCCGGGGACCACTGCTCGGCACCGAACAGGTCCGCCTCGATCGGCAGCACCTGGTCGATGTGCCACCACCGGAAGCGGTGGAGACGCACCTCGCTCACGGCAGGACCGGCTTGTGACCGGTGGCCGCGACGGCGTCCGGGCGGCGCAGGTAGAGCGGGGTGAGCGCCTCACCCGGGGCACCCGCGCGGATCCGCTCGGCGGCCAGCACGGCCAGCGCCGTGGCGTCCGGGTAGCGCGGTTCCTCGCGCACCGGCAGGCCGAGCACGTCCGCGTACCGATGGGCGCCGTCACCGACCGCGACGGTGACGACCAGCTCCCGGGCGCGCGCCGCGGCGACCGCGGGGGCGTCCACGTTCGGGCCGGCGATCCGCTGCCCCGCACCGTCGTAGACCGCCCAGTAGACCTCCCGGCGCCGCGCGTCGCTCGCGGCCAGCACCGGCTCGCCGGCGGCCGCCGGGTGGCCGATCCCGTCGAGCGAGCAGACACCGTACGTGGGGATGCCGAGCACCTGGCCCATGGTGGCGGCGGTGGCCAGCCCGACCCGCAGCCCGGTGAACGGGCCCGGACCGAGCCCGGCGACGATCGCGCCGAGGTCGGCCGGGCGGGCGTCGGCGTCGGCCAGCACCGCGTCGACCTGCGGGGCGAGCAGTTCCCCGTGCGCCCGGGCGTCGACCGTGCACCGCTGCGCGCGGGCCACGACACCGTCCGCCGAGACCTCGACCAGGGCCGCGGTCACCGCGGGCGTCGAGGAGTCCACCACGAGTACGAGCACGGTATGCCAGCCTAGCCGCCCTCCGGTCACCACCGGTCACGACCTGTCCTCCCGCGACGACGACCTGCGGCCCCGGGATCCGGGCACCCGGCGGCGGACTTCCCGGGGGCTCCTGCCCAGCCGCGCCCGCTACTCACAGTGACGTCGGCCGGGAGGCACACCACTCATCGGGGTTGGACCAGATGCTCGACGCGCTGGGCGAGCTGCCGTACGTGCTTACGCAGCTAGCCGGTCGAGCCGATGGTCCGGGTCGAACTGGCCGATCCGCGCGCCGCCGAGCTGCTGCGCCGCCACCGGCAGCGGCTCGCCCTCGGCCCGGCCGACCAGCGGGCCGACCGGGCCGGGGCTGAGGCGCGCGCCGGGTCAGCCGGCTGAGCGTTCCCAGTCGATGGTGGGCAGGCCAGCGTCGGCGAGGGCCTTGTTCGCCGCGCTGAACGGCCGGCTGCCCAGGAAGCCGCGCGGGTTCATCGGGCTGGGGTGGCCCGCCTCCAGCACCACGTGCTGCGGGTTGGTGACCAGAGCCGCCTTCTTGCGGGCGTACCCGCCCCAGAGCAGGAAGACGACCCGCTGGTCGAGCGCGTCCAGGGCCCGGATGGTGGCGTCGGTGAACTCCTCCCAGCCCTTGTTCGCGTGCGAGCCGGGGGTGGCCTGCCGAACGGTCAGCACCGCGTTGAGCAGCAGCACGCCCTGCGCCGCCCAGCCGTTCAGGTTGCCGCCGCGCGGCTTCGGCACGCCCAGGTCCTCGCCCAACTCCTTGAAGACGTTGCGCAGCGACGGCGGCACGGACACCCCCTCGCGGACGCTGAAGCTGAGCCCGTGCGCCTGCCCCGCCTTGTGGTACGGGTCCTGCCCGAGGATCAGCACCCGGGTCTGCCCCGGCCCGCACAACCGGTAGGCGGAGAACAGGTCCTCGACCGGCGGGAAGACTGTCTGGGTCGCGTACTCCCCGGCGACGAACTCGGCGAGCGCGGCCGTCCGGGCCGGGTCGAGGTGCCGGGTGAGCACCGTCCGCCACGCGTCGGGGAGCAGCGCCAGCAGGTCGAGGGTGGGGGCGTCGTCGGGCATCGGCAACCTTCCGCCGGTGGAGATCGGTCCCCGGCACTGTAGGCAAAAGGTACGACAGCCTCAGTCTAGGGTGGCCAGCCGCGCCGCCCAGTCGCCGCCGACGGGCTCCAGGCTGACCACCCGGGTGTCGTCCTCGTGCCGGTCGATGCGGACCCGCAGATGGGCGTCGACCAGTTGCTCGACCATGCCCTCGCCCCACTCGACCACGGTGACCGCCTCGTCCACCGAGGCGTCCAGGTCGAGGTCGTCGATCTCGGCGCGCGGGTCGCTCGACTCTCCCAGCCGGTACGCGTCGGCGTGCACCAGGGTCACCCGGCCGCCCCGGGCCGGGTCGGGTCGGTGCACCCGGGCGATCACGAAGGTCGGCGAGGTGATGTCGCCGCGTACGCCCAGGCCGGCGCCGATGCCCTGGGTGAGGGCGGTCTTGCCGGCGCCCAGCGGCCCGCTGAGCAGCAGCAGGTCCCCGGCGCGCAGCACCCCGGCCAGCCGGCGGCCGAACTCGTGCGTGTCGTCGACCGTCTTCAGCTCGACCACGACGGTCACAGCGCCTCCAGGAACCTCTCCAGCGCCGCGTTGACCTCGTCGGCGTGCTCCAGCATCACCACGTGCCCGCTGTCCGGGATCTTGACGTACTCGGCGTGCGGCAGCCGCCGGACGATCTCCTCGGAGTGGGTCACCGGCGTGATCATGTCCTTGTCCCCGACGATCACCAGCACCGGCGTGCCGGCCAGCGCGGCCAGCGCCGGGAACCGCGAGTGGGTGGCGAGGGTACGCAGGTAGCGGGTGACCGTGTCGGCCGAGGTCCGGGAGTTCATCATCTCGACGTACGACACCAGGGCCGGGCTGGGCTTCGCGGTGCCGAAGCCGTACTTGCGGGTGAGTAGCCAGGCGACGTTGGCGGTCGACTTGCGGGCTTTGTCGATCACGCTGCCGCCGTACCGGGCGGCGTTGCTCATCATGTAGAGCACCGGCGTGCCGACCCGGCCGAGCAGCGCGGGGGCCACCAGCCTGGTCTCGGCGAGCAGGCCGCCCGAGGTGGCCATCAGCACCGTGCCGATCACCCGATCGCCGAACAGCTCCGGGTAGAGCTCGGCCAGCGCCATGATCGTCATGCCGCCCATCGAGTGCCCGACCAGCACCAGCGGCCCCTCCGGGGCCACCTCGTCGAGCACCCGGCGCAGCGTCCGGCCCAGCCTGGCCAGGTCGTAGTCGCCGGTCTCCAGCTTCCCCGAGCGGCCGTGCCCGGGCTGGTCGTACGCGACGATCCGGTAGTCGCCACGGGCGGCGAGCAGCTTGCGCTGGAAGTGGAACGTCCCCATGTCCAGGCAGAAGCCGTGCACCAGCACCACGGTCGGGTGGCCGGCGACCGGCCGGGTCGGCTCGACCACCTCCACGTGGATGTCGGTGCCGTCGGGCATCTCCAGCATGCGCGCCTCGTCGTACCGCTGCCGGCCGAAGGCCTCGTGGGCGTACGGATCGGTGGGGTCGCTCTTGAGCCGACGGACCAGGACCCGTTCGCTCACCATGCCGGCGGCGAGCCCGGCGGCGGCGACGCCGACGGCGGCGCCGACCACCCCGGCCACCTTGCCGGCGGCGGTCCGCGGCCGGGGCACCCGGAAGCCTCGGCTCACGGCCGCTCACCGTCGTAGACGCGGGGCACCCGGAAGCCTCGGCTCACGGCCGCTCACCGTCGTAGACGCGGGGCACCCGGACCCCGCCGAAGCGGGTGACGATCTCGTAGTTGATGGTGCCGACCGCCTCGGCCCAGTCGTCGGCGGTGGGCTCGCCGTCCGCGCCGCTGCCGAAGAGCGTCGCCACCTCCCCGGCGGCCACCTCGTCGTCGCCGCAGTCGAGCACGAACTGGTCCATGCAGACCCGGCCGGAGATCGTCCGGCGCTTGCCGCCGAGCTGAACCGGGCCGGTGTTCGAGGCGTGCCGGGGCACCCCGTCGCCGTAGCCGAGCGGGACCACGGCCAGGTTGGCCTCCCGCTCGGTAAGGTAGGTGTGGCCGTAGGAGACGCCGGTGCCGGCCGGGACCCGCTTGGTGAGCATCACCCGGGCCCGGGCGGTCATCGCCGGGCGCAGGCCGAACCGCTCGCCGGCGATCGGCGACAGGCCGTAGATCGCCAGGCCGGGGCGGACCAGGTCGAAGTGGCTGTCCGGACGGGTCAGCGTGGCGGCCGAGTTGGCCAGGTGCCGGAAGCGGGGACGCAGCCCGGCCTTCGCCACCATCTCCAGCCCCTCGTGGAAGACGGCGAGCTGGCGGTCCGTGGTGGGGTGGCCGGGCGAGTCCGCGTACACGAAGTGGCTCCACACCCCGACCACCTCGACCAGGCCGTCGGCCTCGGCCTTCGCGGCGGCCTCCAGCAGTGCGGGCCAGTCGGCGACGGTGGCCCCGCCGCGCGACAGGCCGGTGTCGATCTTCAGGTGCAGCCGGGCCGGCCGGTCCGCCCGGCGGCCCGCCTCGATCATCTCGTCGAGCTGGGTGAGGCTGGCGCAGCCCAGGTCGACGCCGACGGCGACCCCGTCGTGCAGCGGCAGGCCCGGGTCGAGCAGCCAGGCCAGCACCGGGGCGGTGATCCCCTCCTGGCGCAGCAGGAGCGCCTCGGCGAGAGTGCAGACGCCGAGCCAGTCGGCGCCGGCGTCGAGCGCGGCCCGGGCGGCCGGGACCATGCCGTGGCCGTACCCGTCGGCCTTCACCACCGCCATCAACCCGGCGCTGGTGCCCGACTTGAGCTGGGTCACGTTCTCCCGGATCGCGTCCAGGTCGACGCGCACCTCCGACTGCCACATGCCCCCAGCCTACTTCCGCACGTGATCACCGTGGCCGTGAGTCGCGCGGTCGGCTGGGCCGTGCCGGGCCCGGCCGCGGTCGTGGTCAGGCCAGCCGGGCCAGCACCGGCCGAAGCGCGGCCGCCACGTCGGGCGCGGTCACCGGGCCGCCGCGCGCCGCCTCCCGGCCGGCCAGCCCGTGCAGGTACGCGGCCGCGGCGGCCGCCCGCTCGGGAGCCAGCCCGGCGGCGAGCAGCGAGCCGAGCAGCCCGGCCAGCACGTCGCCGGTGCCCCCGGTGGCCAGCACCGGGGTGCCGGTCGGGTTGACGTACGCGCGGCCGTCCGGGGTGCCGATGATCGTGCGGTCACCCTTGAGCAGCACCACCGCGTTCATCCACGCGGCCAGCCGCAGCGCGGCCCCCACCCGGTCCGTCCCCGGGGTCTCGCCGCAGAGCCGGGCGTACTCCCGGTCGTGCGGGGTCACCACGGTCGGGGCATCCCGATCGCGCAGCCGGTCCGCCATCTTGCCGTCGACCAGCAGGGTGAGTGCGTCGGCGTCGAGCACCACCGGCACCGGCGCGGCGAGCACCGCGCGCAGCTCAGCGGTCGACTCGTCGCCGGTGCCCAGCCCGGAGCCGCAGACCCAGGCCTGCACCCGGCCGGCGTCGGCGACCCGTCCGGTGGCGATCACCGACGGGTGCTGGTGCAGCACCTCCTCCCGGGCCCCGCCCGCGTACCGGACCATCCCGGTGGGGCCGGCGAGCGCACCGCCGACGGAGAGCACGGCCGCACCCGGGTAGACGGCCGAGCCGGTGGCCAACCCGACCACGCCCCGGCGGTACTTCTCCGAGGACGGGCCCAGCCTCGGCCACCACCCGACGACGTCCGACCACTCGGTGACCCGCAGTGCGGGGCTGCCGCGCAGCCACGGTCCCAGCCCGATGTCGACCAGCTCCACGTGCCCGGCGAGGGTGGCGGCCGGGCCCACCACCAGGGCCGGCTTCAGCGCGCCGAAGGTGACCGTGACGTCCGCGCGAACCGCGCACAGCCGGCCGGCGGCGGTCACCGGCACGTGCCCGGTGTCCACCGCGACGCCGCTCGGCACGTCCACCGCGACCACGGTGGCCCGGGTCCCGTCCCGCCCGCTGCGCTCCGCCAGGCTCGCCGCGAGCTGGTCGGCGGTCTCCCGCAGGCCGCCCTTGCCGCCGATCCCGACGATCCCGTCCAGGACCAGGTCCACCAGGGCCGGAGGCCGGTCGACCAGACGCCCGCCGGCGGCTCGCAGCGCGGCCAGTCCCTCGGCGTGCGCCCGGCCCGGGGTGAGCAGCAGGGCGGAGACCGTGGCGCCCCGGCGGGCCAGGTGCGCGCCCGCGTACAGGGTGTCGCCGCCGTTGTCGCCGGAGCCGACCAGCAGCAGCACCCGGGCGCCGTAGACGCCACCCCGGTCGCTGAGGAGCAGGGCGCAGCGGCGGGCCAGGCCGGCGGCGGCCCGCTGCATCAGCGTCCCGGGCGGCAGCGTGGCCATCAGGCCCGCCTCCGCCGCGCGTACGTCCGCGACCCGCCACACCGGTCTCATGCCACCCGTCCCGTCCGTTCTGCCCGGGCGGGCCGGGCCCGCCGGGTCGGCTCACCGTTCCGCGACCACCATCGCCGACGCGATCCCACCGTCGTGCGACAACGACAGATGCCAGCGGTTGATCCCACGCTCGGCCGCCGCGGCGGCCACCGTGCCGGAGACCGCCAGCCAGGGCCGCCCGTCCGGATCGGGCACGATCTCGCAGTCGTGCCAGCTCAGCCCGGCCGGGGCACCGAGCGCCTTGGCCACCGCCTCCTTGGCCGCGAAACGGGCGGCCATCGACTCGGGGGCGCGTGGATTGCCGGCGCGGGTGTACCGCTCGGCCTCGGTGAACAGGCGGTCGGCGAGCAGCGGCGTACGTGCCAGGACCCGGGCGAACCGGTCCACCAGCACGACGTCGATGCCGACTGCCACGATCACGAACCTCACCCTACCGGCGGTGGCGGCCGCACATTAGTCACCGGCCAGGCGGTGGACAACGCCTGTGGACAACCCCGGCGTACCGGCCCCGCCGGTTGTCCACAGGGTCGGTGTCAGCGCCGCCCTGCCGCCTAGCGTCCCTGGTGCCCGCTTCCCCGTTCCGGGGGCGGGTGGGTCCGTCCGCCGCCGTCGCCCCTTGCCGGCGGCCTGTCCAGCGGGGAGGCACACGATGGCCGAGGAGCCGTTCACCGTCGAGCCGGAGCTGTTGCTCGGGGTCGCCCGCGAGCTGGGAGACGACGCGTACCGGCTGGCGCACGGGCTGTCCGCCGCGCCGGGACTGGTGGTGCCGGCGGACGGCTGGCGGGCCGGCGCGGCGCTGGCCGAGCTGGAGGCGGCGGTGCAGCGCTGGTGCGGCTCGCTGGCCGGGCGGGTGGCGGCGACCGCCGAGGCGGTGCGCACCGCCGCCGACGGCTACCAGTCGGTGGACGAGCGAGCCGCCGGGCGTCTCGCCGGGATTCCCCGGTGACCGTCGGCTACGCGCAGCTCTGGCGGGCCGATCCGGGCGGCTGGGCCGATGCCGGGGCGGCCTGGCGCGGGCTCACCGGTCCGGTCCGGCAGCGGGCCGACGCCCTCGCCGCCCGGGCGGCCGCGTTGCGTCCCGGCTGGTCCGGCGGGGCGGCGACGGGCGCGCAGGGGCGGCTCGGGATGCTGCGGGAGGCGGTCACCGACGTGCTGCCCGCGGTGCTGGAGGTCGACCAGACGCTCGCCGAGTTCGCCGCCCGGTTGCGGGTGGCGAAGGCCCGCCTCGCCGCCGCCGTGGCCGCCGCGGAGGCGGGCGGGTTGCTGGTGGACCGGACGGGCGTGGTCCGCCCGCGCCCCGGCGAGCGGGCCGGACCCGCCGTGGCCCAGGTGGCCGCCGAGGTACGCGGCGCGCTCGCGCTGGCCGGCGCGGCGGACCGGGAGGCGACCGGCCGGCTGGCCGAGCTGGCCCGGGCGGCCGGCTCCGGCTGGGTGAGCGTCCCGCCCGCCTGGCGGCCGGGGCCCGGGGCCGGCCCGGCGGAGGTGAGCCGCTGGTGGGCCGGGCTCACCCCGGCCGAGCGCCGCTGGCTGGTCCGCCACGAGCCGGCCCGGGTGGGCCGCCTCGACGGGGTGCCGGTGGCGGCCCGGGACCAGGCCAACCGGCTGCTGCTGGCCGGGTGGCGGGCGGAGCTGGCCGAACGCCACCGCCGGCTGCTGCGTCCGCTGCCGGCCGGGCCGCTCGAGGTGGCCCGGCTGGCCCGGGCGGCCCGGGCCGAGGCCGCCCTGCGCGGCCTCGACGCGCTCGGCGAGCGGCTGGCCGGGGCGGAGGGACCCCGGGCGTACCTGCTCGGGCTCGACCCGGCCGGGGACGGGCGGGCCGTGGTGGCGCTGGGCAACCCCGACCGGGCCGGCGCGGTGCTGACGTACGTGCCGGGCATGACCGCGGACCTCGCCGACGCTCCCGGCGAGCTGGGCCGGGCCGCCCGGGTGCTGGACCGGTGCACGGCGCTGGCCCCGGCCGACGAGGCGGCGGCGGTGCTCTGGCTGGACTACGACGCCCCGGACGCGCTGCCCGAGGCGGCCCGGCCCGGGCCGGCCGAGGCGGCCGGGCCGGCGCTGCACCGGTTCCAGGAGGGGCTGCGCGCCTCGCACGAGGGTGCGCCGGCCCGGCAGACCGTGCTCGGCCACAGCTACGGGTCTCTGGTGGTCGGCACCGCCGCCCGCGACCACGGGCTGAGCGCGGACGCGCTGGTGTTCGTGGGGTCCCCAGGCGTGGGGGTCGACCACGCCGGCGAGCTGGGAACGGCGCCCGGGCAGGTCTGGGCCGCCACCGCGCCGGACGACGTGATCCGGCTGGCCCGGCCACCCGAGGACCTGGCCCGCCGGGCGGTGCTGGCCGGGACGCCCTTCGGCCCGGCGGCGGCGGTGCTGGACGACCACGAGCTCTGGTTCGGCCACGACCCGGCCGATCCGGGCTTCGGCGGCCGGCGCTTCCCCAGCGGCCGGTACGGCCACGCCGGCTACTGGGACCCCGACAACCCGGCGCTGGACGGCATGGCCCGGATCGTGCTGGGCCGATGATCTCCGCCCCGGCGCTCAGCCCGGCCCGCCGGCCCGGTTCGCCCCGGGCGGCGACGGGCGCACCCGGCCCGGACACGGCGAGGCCCCGCCACCCGGGGGCGGCGGGGCCTCGGCCGGGGCGACTACTCGACGGTGACCGACTTCGCCAGGTTGCGCGGCTGGTCGACATCGTGACCGCGCGCCGCGGCGATCTCGGCGGCCAGCACCTGGAGCGGCACCGTGGTCACCAGCGGAGCCAGCAGCGTCGGCGTCCGCGGCACATGGATCAGGTGGTCGGCGTAGCGGACGACCGCCTCGTCGCCCTCCTCGGCGATCACGATGGTGCGGGCACCCCGGGCGCGTACCTCCTGGATGTTGGAGACGACCTTGTCGTGCAGCATGCCCCGGCCGATCGGCGACGGCACGATGCAGATCACCGGGGTGCCCTTGTCGATCAGCGCGATCGGGCCGTGCTTCAGCTCGCCGGCGGCGAAGCCCTCGGCGTGCATGTACGCCAACTCCTTGAGCTTGAGCGCGCCCTCCAGCGCCACCGGGTAGCCCACGTGCCGGCCGATGAACAGCACCGTCGGCTCGGACTTCAGGTCGCGGGCCAGCTCCCGGACCGGCTCGATCCGGTCGAGCAGCCCACGCAGCTTGTCCGGCATCTGCTGGAGCTGGGCGACGACCGCGCCCACCTCGTCGGCGAACTTGATCCCGCGCACCTGGGCCAGGTGCAGGCCGACCAGGTAGCAGGCGACGAGCTGGGTGAGGAACGCCTTGGTGGAGGCGACCGCGATCTCGGGGCCGCCGTGGGTGTAGAGGACGGCGTCGGACTCGCGCGGGATGGTGGAGCCGTTGGTGTTGCAGATGGCCAGCACGCGGGCCTTCTGCTCCTTGGCGTGGCGCAGGGCCATCAGGGTGTCCATAGTCTCGCCGGACTGCGAGATCACCACGATCAGCGTGGACCGGTCCAGGACCGGGTCGCGGTAGCGGAACTCGCTGGCCAGCTCCACCTCGCAGGGGATCCGGGTCCAGTGCTCGATGGCGTACTTGGCGACCAGCCCGGCGTGGTAGGCGGTGCCGCAGGCGACGATGAAGATCTTGTCGACGTCGCGCAGGTCCTGCTCGCTGAGGCGGACCTCGTCGAGGGCGATCTCGCCGGTCTCGGTGAGCCGCCCGAGCAGCGTGTCGGCGATGGCCTGCGGCTGCTCCTCGATCTCCTTGAGCATGAACCAGTCGTAGCCACCCTTCTCGGCGGCCGACGAGTCCCAGTCGATGTGGAAGTCCTTGCCGGCGGCGGGCTGGCCGGCGAAGTCGGTGATCTCGATGCTGTCCGGGGTGATCAGCACGATCTGGTCCTGGCCCAGCTCCACCGCGTCCCGGGTGTGCTCGATGAACGCGGCCACGTCGCTGGCCAGGTAGTTCTCCCCGTCGCCACGGCCGACGACCAGCGGCGAGTTGCGCCGGGCGCCGACCACCGCGCCGGGAATGCCGGCGTCGACGGCGAGCAGCGTGAAGGCGCCCTCGAGCCGCTGGCAGACCAGCCGCATGGCGGAGGCGAGCAGCTGCGGGTTGTCCACCTCGCCGGCCGAGCGCAGGTCCGCGAGGGCCCGCGCGATCAGGTGGGCGGCGCACTCGGTGTCGGTGTCGCTGACGAACTCGACGCCGTCGGCCTCCAGCTCGGCACGGAGCTTGGCGAAGTTCTCGATGATGCCGTTGTGGATCACGGCGACCCGGCCGTCGGGCGACAGGTGCGGGTGGGCGTTGCGGTCGGTCGGACCACCGTGGGTGGCCCAGCGGGTGTGGCCGATGCCGGTGGTGCCGTCACCGATGCCGATCGGGCTGGCGGCGCAGGAGTCGGGGTCGCTGGCGGCCCGTTCGGCGAGGACCTTCTCCAGGTTGGCCAGCTTGCCGGCCTTCTTCTCGGTCAGCAGCTCGTCCTCGCAGACGACCGCCACGCCGGCCGAGTCGTAGCCCCGGTACTCCAGCCGCCGCAGTCCGTCGAGCACGATGCCCAGCGCCGGGCGCCCCCCGGCGTAACCCACGATTCCACACATGGTCCGCAGCCTAACCCAGTTTCGCTCATCATGCGTGCTCGAAAGACGGGTAAACGATCACTGAATTTGAGCGGTCGGGTCGGCGCGGTGTGTCCCGCCGACAAACCGCCCAGCCGGGCGGGACCACGCCGGGTGGCCCCGACCCGTACATTGAGGGCCCTGGTCGGGGCGTATCTCCCGATCGCGGGCGTCCCACCCGTCCCCGCCGCGCGTCCCCTGCGAGTTGAGCCGATGTCCGAGGCGACCCCGCCCCCCGAGCCGCCGGCCGGCGGCCCGAGCGATCCGACCGCGCCACCCGCCGTCCCGGAGCCCGCCCCATGGGCGCCCCCGAAGCCGCCCGCGCCCTGGACGCCCCCGGACCCGCTGGCCGCCCCGCAGCCCTGGGCCCCGCCGGCGCCGTGGTCGCCGTCCGACACCGCGAGCGGCAGCGGGACGACGTCCGTGCCGGGGCACCCCGCCACCTCTCCCTTCCCCGCTGGGCATCCCCTGCCGACCAGCCCCTACTTCCCCACGAGCCGGCCGGGCACGCCTCCACCCGCCGGACCTGATCCGGCGGACCGGCCGGGACCGGGCCCCGCCGTGCCGCCGGCAGGCCCGGCCGGCGTTCCGCCCGTCGGAGCAGCGCCCGGCCCGCCGGTCACCGCCGGCCCGTTGCCGAGCCACCCCTGGCCGGGGTACGCCCCGTCGAGCTGGCCGCCACCCGGCTACCCGCCTCCCTACGCGTACCCCGGCGCGCCGCCGAGCCGGACGGGCGGTGGCCGGGTCGCCGCGGTCGTGATCAGCGTGGCCACCGTCCTGCTGCTGATCTTCTGCGGCTGCGTCGGCCTGGGCGTGCTCGGCAGCTTCGTCGACGACCCGGCGGGCGACTCGTACGACGGGTCGGCGGAGTCCTGGCCGGACGAGCCGGCGGAGCCGGGCGAGCCGGAGGAGAGCGGCGACGCGGACGACGGGCTGGTCACCGCAGTACCCACCCGGAGCCCGGCGCTGACCCCGTCCGGCGGCGCGGGCCGGCTCACCGTCGTCTACGAGGTGACCGGTTCCGGCGTGGCCGATCTGGAGTACTACGACGCCAACGGCGACTTCGTGCAGACCGAGCGGGTGAAGCTGCCCTGGCGGCTGAAGCTCACCACCGACGGGACGGAGCGGGTGATGGTGCTGGCCAGCCACTCCGACTTCATGGAAACCAGCCGGCTCAGCTGCCAGATCCAGGTCGACGGGAAGGTCGTCACCCAGAACGCGAGCGAGTACCGAGCGGACTGTTACACGTGAACCCGACTGACCGAACCCCGCCCTGGGCGCCTCCGGACCCACCTCGGCAGGTCCCGCCGGACCCTCCCCCGCTGGCGGAGGACGTTCCGGCCCTGCTCGCGGCGGACGCCGTCGCCGAGGGCAGGTGGCAGCACGCCCGGCTCAGCACGGTCCTCCTCGCCGGCGTCGCGGCCGTTGCGCTGGCAGCCTTCGGGTGCCTCGGGATGGTGCTGCTCCCGCTCACCCGGCCCGATCGCCCGTACGGCGACGACCGGGCCGCTCGGCAGCCGCCCGCGGAAGCGCCCGCCGCCGACCCCGATCCCACCGCCACCCCGCCGTCGGCGCCGCCGCCGAGCCCGAGCCGGAGTCCCGCGTCGACCCCGTCCAACGGCCCCGGCCGGCACACGGTCGCCTACGCCGTCACCGGCCAGGGGCCGGCCGACATCCAGTACCGTGACGCCGACGGCGAACTAATCCAGCTCGACCGAGTGTCGTTGCCCTGGCGGCGCACGATCCGCACGGACCGCCCGACGCTGGCGTGGGTGCAGGCGGGCAAGGCCGACGACAAGGGCGGACGGACCATCAACTGCGCGCTGGCAATCGACGGTGGCCAGCCGATCACCGAGTCGGTCGGTCCGGGCGGCTGGCGGTGCGGCTGCGGCGGCTGACCGGGGCTTGCGGCGGCAGAAGCGGCCCGTAGGCTGGCCGGCGTGACCACGACCGATCCGCTGGTGGCCCGGATGCGGGCGTTCGGCACCACCATCTTCGCCGAGATGTCCGCGCTCGCCGTGCGGACCGGCGCGGTCAACCTCGGGCAGGGCTTCCCCGACACCGACGGTCCGCCGGAGATGCTCGCGGCGGCCACCGAGGCGCTGCGCTCCGGCCACAACCAGTACCCGCCGGGCCCCGGCATCCCGGCGCTGCGCGCGGCCGTCGCGGCCCACCAGCGCCGGTTCTGGGGGCTGGAGTACGACCCGGACGGCGAGATCGTGGTGACGGCCGGCGCCACCGAGGCGATCGCCGCCAGCATCCTGGCCCTCTGCGAGCCGGGCGACGAGGTGGTCTGCTTCGAGCCGTACTACGACTCGTACGCGGCCTCAATCGCCCTGGCGGGCGCGGTCCGCCGCCCGGTGACCCTGCGTCCCGCGGCCGACGGCCGGTACGCCTTCGACCCGGCGGAGCTGCGCGCCGCGTTCGGGCCACGGACCCGGCTGGTACTGCTCAACTCGCCGCACAATCCCACCGGCAAGGTCTTCACCCCGGCCGAGCTCGCCCAGGTCGCCGAGCTGTGCCGGGAGCACGACGCGTACGCGGTCACCGACGAGGTGTACGAGCACCTGGTCTTCAGCGACGCCGCGGCGCCGCACGTGCCGCTGGCGACCCTGCCCGGGATGCGGGAGCGGACCCTACGCATCTCCTCGGCCGGCAAGACGTTCTCCTGCACCGGCTGGAAGGTCGGCTGGGTGAGCGGGCCGGCCCCGCTGGTCTCCGCGGTGCTCCGGGTGAAGCAGTTCCTCACCTTCGTCAACGCCGGCCCGCTGCAACCGGCCGTCGCGGTGGCGCTCGGGCTGCCGGACGCGTACTTCGCCGAGTTCGCCGCCGGCATGCGGCGCCGACGGGACCAGCTCGTCGCCGGGCTCACCGACGCCGGGTTCGGGGTGCTCGCACCGGAGGGCACGTACTTCGTCACCGCCGACGTCACCCCGCTCGGCGGCCGGGACGGAGTGGAGTTCTGCCGGTCGCTGCCGGAGCGCTGCGGCGTGGTGGCCGTGCCGACCCAGGTCTTCTACGACGACACCGACGCGGGGCGGCGGCTGATACGGTTCGCCTTCTGCAAGCGGCCCGAGGTGCTCACCGAGGCGGTGGCCCGGCTGCGCCGGCTGAAGGAGGACGGATGACCGACGAGGGCGCGATGCGGGTGCGCCGGTTCGCCGCCCAGCGCGGCTGCGACACCGTGCTCTCCGGAGTCCGGCCGGCGTCGGTGCGGGAGCAGCTCGCGGTGATCGGGGAGGCCGTCACCGACGACCTGGTACCCGACTTCTACGGCGAGGGCGGGCCGGTCGAGGAGCTGGAGGCCCGGGTCGCCGCGCTGCTCGGCAGCGAGGCGGTCGCCTTCTTCCCCACCGGCACCATGGCCCAGCAGATCGCCATGCGGTACGGCGCCGAGGTAACCGGCCGGGAGGCGGTCGGCCTGCACCCGCTCAGCCACCCGCTGCTGCACGAGCGGGACGCGTACGCCGTGCTCGGCGGCCTCCGGGCCGTCCGGACCACCGACGAACCGCGCAACCCGACGGCCGAGGAGGTGGCCGCGCTCGACGAGCCGATCGGCACGCTGATGCTGGAGCTGCCGCTGCGCGACGCCGGGTTCGTGCTGCCCACCTGGGACGAGCTGGCCGCGGTGGTGGCGGCGGCCCGGGAGCGGGGCGCCCGGGTGCACCTGGACGGGGCCCGGCTCTGGGAGTCGGCCGTCCACCTGGGGCACTCGCCGGCCGAGATCGCCGCCCTGGCTGACAGCACGTACGTCTCGTTCTACAAGTCCCTCAAGGGCCACTCGGGTGCGGCGCTGGCCGGCGACGCGGAGCTGATCCGCTACGCCCGCGCCTGGCGGCACCGGCACGGCGGCAACCTCTACCAGCAGTGGCCGGCCGCCCTCGCCGCGCTCGCCGGCCTGACCCACGAGCTGCCCCGGCTGCCCGGCTACGTGGCGCACGCGAAGGTGGTGGCCGCCGCCCTGGCCACCCTGCCCGGCGCGCGGGTCCACCCGGCCCCGCCGCACACCCACCAGTTCCGGCTCTGGCTGCCGTACCCGGCCGACGCCCTGAACGATGCCAACCTCGCCCTGGCCGAGGAGGAAAAGGCGTGGTTCGTCGGCGGTTGGCAGGACACCGAGGTGCCCGGACTGGCGCTGGCCGAGGTGACGGTGGCCGGCCCGGCGCGGGAGCTGGACGCGGACCAGGTCGTCGACCTCGCCGATCGCTTCCTGCGCCGGGTGGCCTCCGCCTGACCTGACCCGCCGCCCGACGGACAACGGCCCAACGCCGGCGGCGGTAGCCGGCCCGGGGCGGCCGGCGGTCCGATCAGCCGGCGGCCCGGGCCGGCCCGGCTTCCGCTCCCGGCTCGGCTTCCGCCGACCGGCCGGCAGCGAGACCGGCGAGCACCCCGCCCCCGTCGCCGAGCAGCGCCGACTCGGCGTCGTCGACGAAGGCGAGGTCGGCCTCGACGTGCCGGCTGGCGGCCGAGAGCAGCAGCCGGACCACGGGATCGTCCGCCCGGCGGCGCAGGCCGTCGAGGTTCCGCAGTTCCCGCATCAGATGGGCGCGCTGGTTGCCGAGCACGGTCCGGACGGTGGCCGCCTCGCCCGACCGGGCCGCGGCGGTGACCTTCAGGAAGAAGTCGTCCCGGAAGCCGCCGCTGCGCGGGCTGGGTTCCGCGAGCCAGCGGTCCAGCTCGGTCCGGCCGGCCGGAGTGATCTCGTAGACGACCCGGTCGGGCTTGACCGGCTGGGTCTGTCGCTCGGCGACCACCAGTCCGTCCCGGGACAGCCGGTCGAGGATCTGGTAGAGGTGCCCGATGTTGAGCGGGCCCCACTGTGGGCCGACCGCCGCCTCGAAGGCGCCCTTGAGCTCGTAGCCGTAGCTGGGCCCGCGGGCGAGCAGGGCCAGGACCGCGTGCTGGATCGCCACCGTCTCCTCCGATCCGGTTTCGGACAGGCACCCGAGAGGGACCTTGCATTGTCACAATGTATCGCGCACAGTGTGGTCAGCACACGGGGAGGCGCGACATGTTCCAATTCATCTGGGGGCAACTTCGCGGCCGTGCCGGGCGGTCGGTGGCGCTGCTGGTCGGCGTACTGGTGGCGACCACCGGCTTCGTCGTCCTGACCGGCGCCACCACCACCTCCCGGCTGGCCGTCACCGGCACCGTCGAGCGGAACACCCGCGCCGCGTACGACATCCTGGTCCGTCCGAAGGGGACGCGCACGCCACTGGAGGCCGCGCGGCGACTGGTCCGCCCCAACTACCTCTCCGGCCTCTACGGCGGCATCACCACCGCCCAGTACGAGCAGGTCAGGGCCATCGAGGGGGTGGACGTGGCCGCCCCGATCGCGATGCTCGGCTACTCGACCACCCGGATCACCATGCCGCTCGACCTGACCAGCGCGGTGAACCGCTCGCTGGACCGCCAGGTAATCCGGATCGACCGCGAGTTCCTCGCCGAGCGAGGCCTCACGCACGCCCCCGCTCACCCGATCTACGTCTACGTCACCAAGCACCCGATGCTCTGGCCGGTCATCGGCGACGGGTTCCGCAGCGACGCCGTGCCCTACGACGACGGCCGGAAGTACGACTCGGAGCTCTGCGGCCCGGTGCCGCGCGAGGTGCTGCCCGGCGGCCGGAGCGCGCCGATCTGCGATCCGCTCTGGACCCTCAGCCCCGGACTGGGCCTGCTGAGCGAGCGGGACGAGTGGTCCGTCGAGGGCATCCGGCTGCTGCCGGACGGCAGCTTCCAGAGTCGACAGCCGGCTGCCCCCGGTTCGCCGGCCGCCCGCTCGACCCCCCGTCTCGTGCTGCAGCTGAGCCTCACCGTGCCGTTCCTGCTCGCCGCCGTCGAGCCGGTGGCGGAACAACGGTTGGTCGGCCTCTCCGACGCCGTGGTCCAGGGGCGCACCTTGTCCCCGGAGGACACCGTCAGCGTCCACCGGAATAGCGGCTTCTCCACCCACACGCTGCCCGTGCTGGCCAGTAGCCGGCCGTACCTGGACGGCGCCGTCCGTGCCAGCTACACCCGGATCGCCGTCTCACGCAGCATCACCGACCTCCTCGCCGACGAACTGGCCGAGACGCTGCGGGGTTCTCCCGCCGTACCGGCCGGTAGCGCGGAACTGGACACGGTGACCGCGTACCGGTCCCAGCTCACCAAATCGGAGGAGTGCTGCTGGGGGCAGGTGCAACGGGTGATCCAGCCCGGCCAGACCACGTACGACCAGGTTCCGGACGGGGCCCTCCGCCCCCGCACAACGGTGCCCGACCCCGCCGTGTACGGGGACAGCAGGACCGCCGGCTACCTACCCAAACCGTGGCTGAGCGAGGACACCCCGTTCCGCCCGCTGACCGCGCTCGGCACGTCCACGAGCACCTCCGACGCCCGGCAGTGGCGCTCGGTGGGACTCTTCGACCCGGAGAAGCTGACCGGGTTCAGCGACCTGGGCAAGGTGCCACTGGAGACGTACGAGCCGCCGAAGGCCGAGGGCGCCGACGACCGCAGCCGGACCGCGCTGGGCGACCGGCCGCTGGAGCCGAGCGGGAACCCGGCGGGCTACCTCTCCGCTCCACCGCTGCTGCTGACCACCCTGGCCAGCGTGCCCAAACTGCTCGAAGGCGGCAGCAGCCCGCAGCTCAAGGCCCCGATCAGCGCCATCCGGGTCCGGGTCGCCGACGTGCACGGCTACAGCGAGCGCTCCGCCGAGCGGGTCCGGCTGATCGCCGAGCGGATCGCCCAGGCCACCGGCCTCGACGTCGACATCACCCTCGGCTCCTCGCCCGCGCCGCAAAACGTGGAACTGCCGGCCGGCGCGTTCGGCCGCCCCACGCTGCGGCTGGACGAGAACTGGTCCGCGCTGGGGGTCGCCTCCACCATCACCAAGGCCGTCGACCACAAGAGCGCCGCGCTCTTCGTGCTGGTGCTGGTGGTCTGCGTGCTCTTCCTCGGCAACGCCGTCTCCGCCGCGGTCCGGGACCGTCGTTCCGAGCTGGCGGTGCTCGCCTGCCTCGGCTGGCCGGCCCGCCGGATCGGGGCGCTGATCCTCGGCGAGGTCGCCGCGCTGGGCCTGGCCGCCGGGCTGCTCGCCGTCGGCCTGGCATTCCCGCTCGGCGCGGCCCTGGACATCGGCGTCGACTGGCGGCGAGCGCTGCTCGCCGTACCGGTGGCTCTGCTGCTCGCGCTGGTCGCGGGCCTGGCACCGGCGCTGCGGGCCGCGCGCGCCCACCCGGCCGCCGCGCTGCGCCCGCCGGTGGCCGAAGCCCGCTGGGTACGCCGACCGCGCACCCTGCCCGGCCTGGCCCTGGTGAACCTGGTCCGCACCCCCGGCCGCACCCTGCTCGGCGCGGGCGCGCTGGCCATCGGGGTGGCCGCGCTGACCCTGGTCGCCGCCGCCGCGTACGCCTTCCGGGGCGCGATCGTGGGCAGCCTGCTCGGCGACACCGTGTCGCTCAGCGTGCGCGGCGCGGACGCCCTCGCGGCGGTGGCCACGGTGCTGCTCGGGGCCGCCGCGGTCGCCGACGTGCTCTACCTGAACGTCCGGGACCGCGCCGCCGAGTTGGCCACGCTGCGCGCGACCGGCTGGACCGACGCCGCGCTGGGCCGCCTGGTCGGCTACGAGGGCTTCCTGCTCGGCATGCTCGGCGCGCTCACCGGCGCCGGCCTCGGGCTCGGCGGGGCGGCCTGGCTGGTCGGCGAGCTGCCGTCGGCGCTGGTGATGGTGGCCGCCACCGTGGCGCTGGCCGGGCTGCTGGTCACCTGCCTCGCGGCGCTCGTTCCGGCCGCGCTGCTGCGCCGACTCCCCACCGCACGACTACTGGCAGAGGAGTGACCATGGACGCGACGACGGGCAGCACGGTGCGGGCCGCCGGACTGGTCCGGCAGTTCCGCACCGGCACCGAGCGGCTCACCGCCGTCGACGACGTGTCGCTGGAGGTCGCGGCGGGGTCGGTGGTGGCGCTGACCGGGCCGAGCGGCTCCGGCAAGTCCACCCTGTTGTACCTGATCGGCGCGATCGAGCAGGCCGACCGGGGCACGGTGACGGTGGACGACGTGGAGGTCACCGCACTGCGGCGGGCGGCGCTGGCCCGGTACCGCCAGCGGGTCGGCTTCGTCTTCCAGCGCTACCACCTGCTGCCGGCGCTGACCGTGCTGGACAACGTGATCGCGCCGGTGCTGCCCCGCCGGGGCCGCGCCGACCATGCGGCCCGCGCCCGCGAGTTGCTGGACGCCGTGGGCCTCGCCGGCCGGGAACGCGCGCTGCCCGCCCAACTGTCCGGCGGCCAGCAGCAGCGGGTGGCGATCGCCCGGGCGCTGATGGGCGCGCCCCGGCTGCTGCTGGCCGACGAGCCGACCGGCAACCTGGACTCGACCACCGGCGCGCAGATCCTCGACCTGCTGCTCGACCTGCGCGACCGGCACGGCATGACGATCCTTCTGGCCACCCACGAACAGGCCATCGCCGCCCGCTGCGACCGCCTGATCCGCCTCGGCGATGGCCGGGTCGTGGAGGACCTGGACCTCACCAGCGGCGAGGACCCGGCCGACACGTACGACCGGGTCAGCCGGCTGCGGTTGTAGGTAGGGGTGGGTCAGGCCACCGGGCTGGCGGTGCGGACGTACGCCGCGATGCGTTCGGCAACCGACCGGGCGGTGGCCTCGGTGGCGGCCTCGACCATGACCCGGACCAGCGGCTCGGTCCCGGACGGGCGCAGCAGCACCCGGCCGCTCTCGCCCAGCTCGGACTCGGCCCGCTCCACCTCGGCGCGGACGGCCGGGGCGGCGGCGCCCACGGTCCGGTCGCCGACCGGGACGTTGATCAGCACCTGGGGCAGCTTGGTGACCACGGCGGCCAGTTCGGCCAGGGACTTGCCCGTGGCGGCCATCCGGGACATCAGGTGCAGCGCGGTGAGCACCCCGTCGCCGGTGGTGGCGTACGCGGGCATGACGATGTGCCCGCTCTGCTCGCCGCCGAGGGCGAGGCCGGAGGCGCGCAGCTCCTCCAGCACGTACCGGTCGCCGACCTTGGTCTCGACCAGCCGGATGCCCTGCGCGGACATGGCCAGGCGCAGGCCGAGGTTGCTCATCACGGTGGCGACCAGGGTGTCCTGGGTCAGCTCACCGGCCTCCCGCATGGCCAGGGCCAGGATCGCCATCACCTGGTCGCCGTCGACCTCGTCGCCGTCGGCGGTCACCGCCACGCAGCGGTCGGCGTCGCCGTCGTGCGCGATGCCGAGGTGGGCGCCGTGCTCGACCACGGCGGCGCGCAGCGCTTCGATGTGGTTCGAGCCGCACTCGTCGTTGATGTTGAGGCCGTCCGGCTCCGCGTGGATCGCGATGACCTCGGCGCCGGCCTCCTGGTACGCGGCCGGCGCGACCTCGGCAGCCGCGCCGTTGGCGCAGTCGACCACGACCTTGATCCCGTCCAGCCGGTGCGGCACGGTGCCGACCAGGTGCTGGACGTAGTGGTCGGCGCCGTCGAGCAGGTCGTGCACCCGGCCGACGCCGGCGCCGGTCGGCCGCTCCCAGGCGGTGGCGGCGTTCGCCTCGACGGCCGCCTCGATCCGCATCTCGATCTCGTCCGGCAGCTTGTGCCCGCCCGCGGCGAAGAGCTTGATGCCGTTGTCCGGCATGGGGTTGTGCGAGGCGGAGAGCATCACACCCAGGTCGGCCTTGGCCTCCGCGGTGAGGAACGCCACCGCCGGGGTGGGCAGCACGCCGACCCGTACGACGTTGGCGCCGGCGCTGGTGAGCCCAGCCACCACGGCGGCCTCCAGCATCTCGCCGCTGGCCCGGGTGTCCCGGCCGACCACGGCGAGCGGCGGATGGCTCTTGTCCGTCTCGGCGAGCGTGTGGGCGGCGGCCACCGCCACCGCGAGCGCCAACTCCGGAGTCAGATCCGCGTTCGCCCGCCCGCGTACGCCGTCCGTGCCGAACAACCGGGCCATACCCGCCAACCTCCGATGGAACTGCCGTGAAGAAGGAGAAACGCGGAACGGCCGGGCCACCTCCCGCGAGGGGAGGCGGACCGGCCGTCCGTCAGAAGTACAAGGCGCTGCTGGTGATCAGCGCTTCGAGTACTGAGGAGCCTTACGGGCCTTCTTGAGGCCGTACTTCTTGCTCTCCTTGACCCGGGCGTCCCGGGTCAGGAAGCCGGCCTTCTTCAGGGCCGGACGGTCGTCCGGCTCGCTGACGATCAGCGCCCGGGCGATGGCCAGCCGGAGCGCGCCGGCCTGACCGGTGGTGCCGCCGCCACGCAGGTTGGCGATCACGTCGAAGGCCTCGGGCTTCTCGGCGGTGACCAGCGGATCCTTGATCAGCTGCTGGTGCACCTTGCTCGGGAAGTAGGCCTCGAGGTCGCGGCCGTTACAGGTGATCTTGCCGCTGCCCGGGACGATGCGGACCCGGACGATGGCCTCCTTGCGCCGACCCACGGTCTGGATCAGGCGGTCGCCACGAGGCGCGCGGGCGACGGGCGCCGGCGCCTCGGTGGCCTCAGGGGCAACCTCGGTGGCGGTGATGTCGGTCATGCTGATTCCTTCGCCCGCGCTCACTGCGCGATCTGCTTGATCTCGAACGGCACCGGCTGCTGCGCGCCGTGCGGGTGCTCGGCACCGGCGTAGACCTTCAGCTTCTTGATCAGCTGACGGCCGAGCTTGTTGTGCGGGAGCATCCCCTTCACGGCCAGCTCGATGGCCCGCTCGGGACGCTTGCTGAGCAGCTCCTCGTAGCCGACCTGCTTCAGACCACCCGGGTAACCGGAGTGGCGGTAGGCGATCTTCTGCTGGCGCTTGTTGCCGGTCAGCGCGACCTTGCCCGCGTTCACGATGACGACGAAGTCGCCCGTGTCGACGTGCGGCGCGAAAGTCGGCTTGTGCTTGCCACGCAGCAGCGTGGCGGCGTGGGTCGCGAGGCGGCCCAGCACGACATCAGAGGCGTCGATGACGTGCCACTGACGCTCGATCTCACCCGGCTTCGGGCTGTACGTACGCACAGGTCTACCTTGTCTCGTCGTCGGTCTGGGGTCGCGCGCCGAGGTCACCAGGCGCGCACGAACGACCAAGCGTACCTGATGCGGCACGCCTTAAAAGAATGTCGTACAACAGCAGGCAACGATACCCGGCCGCCCGGCGGCAGGTCAAAACGGGGTACCGCCCCGCGTGGCCTGCGCATTCACCCATGGCAGAGGTCACACGCCGGTCAGCTTACGCCGGCCCGGCCGCAGGTACACCACCCAGGTCACCGCGAAACAGAGCGCGTACCAGCCGATGAAGGCCAGGTAGGCGGCGTCCGCGTGGCCGGAGGCGAGGAAGGACTGCCGGAAGGCCACGTTCACCAGCACCCCGCCCGACGCGCCGACCGCCCCGGCGATGCCGATCAGGGCCCCGGAGAGCCGCCGCGCCCGCCGCTCGGCCGCCTCCCGGTCCCCGGTCAGGTCCGCCTCGGCCGCCGCCCGGGCCCGGAAGATCGCCGGGATCATCTTGTACGTCGACCCGTTGCCGATCCCGGAGAAGACGAAGAGCGCCAGGAAGCCGGCCAGGTAGAGCGGGAAGGAGCGGTCCCGGGCGGCATACAGCACCAGCCCGGCGCCGGCGGCCATCGCGACGAAGTTCCAGAAGGTCACCAGGGCCCCGCCGAGCCGGTCGGCGAGCTGGCCGCCCAGCGGCCGGATCAGCGAGCCGGTCAGCGGCCCGAGGAAGGTCAGCCAGGCGGCGTCGACCGGGGTGGGGAACCGGTCGTGGAACTGGAGCTGGAGCACCTGGCCGAAGGCGAAGCCGAAGCCGATGAACGAGCCGAAGGTGCCCAGGTAGAGCAGGGACATCACCCAGGTGTGCGGGTCGCGGGCCGAAGCGCGCAGCGCGCCCGGCTCGTTGCGCGCCCCGGGGACGTTGTCCAGCCGGCGCGCCGCGACGAGCGCCGCGAGCACGATCAACGGCAGGTAGACCGCAGGCACCAGCCGGGGGTACGCGGCCCCGGCGGTGGCCAGCACGGCCAGCCCGACCAACTGCACCGCCGGCACCCCGAGGTTCCCGCCGCCGGCGTTCAGGCCGAGCGCCCGGCCCTTGAGCCGCTCCGGGAAGAACAGGTTGATGTTCGCCATCGAGGAGGCGAAGTTGCCGCCGCCGACCCCGGTCAGGCAGGCCAGCACCATCAGGGTGGCGTACGACACCCCGGGCTCGATCAGCAGCGCCATCGGCACCGCCGGCACCAGCAGCAGCAGCGCGCTGACCACCGTCCAGTTCCGCCCGCCGAACCGGGCCACCGCCAGGGTGTACGGCAGCCGCAGCACCGCCCCCAGCGCGGCCGGCACGGCGGTGAGCAGGAACTTTCCGGCCGGATCGATGCCGTACTCCGGGCCGAGGAAGAGCACCATCACCGACCAGAGGCTCCACACGGAGAAGCCCACGTGCTCGGCGAAGATCGAGACGTACAGGTTGCGGCGCGCGACCGGGGCCCCGGTCGTCGCCCAGAACTCGGGGTCCTCCGGGCGCCAGTCGGTGATCGGCCGGCGGCCGGCAGCGGCCGGGGCCAGGGTCGTGGGGGAAGCGAGCGTGCTCACGGGCGACTCCTCCTCGTCGGCGACGAGGGGGACGCTAGGAAGGGGCGGTTTCCCGGCCGTGCCCGTCCGGCGTCGTTCCGGAAACGGAGATCGCACGTCCGTCGCGGTTCGGCGGTGAGCCGGTCAGAGCTCCTGGAGGATGCGCAGCGCCCAGCCCACCCGCTGCATGGTCTCGGTGTCGGCCACGTCCACGCACTCGGTGAACCACTTCTTCATCGGCGAGGAGATCCGGTCGGGCATCACCACGTACCCGCCCATCGGCACGGCGAGGGGTGAGTCCCGCAGCAGTGACTCCTCGACCACCTCGGCCACGATCACGATCGGCACGTCGGTGGAGTTGTAGACGTCGGAGCTGATCACCAGACCGAGGCGTTCCCGGGCACCCGAGATGCGCCAGACCTCTCCCCTATGCAGCACGCGGGCGTCCACCGCCGAAGAGGGCGTCGTCGACCATCGCGGCCTCCTGGGCGTCGGCCAGGGCCGCGGACTCCAGGTCGAGGCCGGCGCGACCGACGGCGGCGGCGTGCGCGGTGAAGACCTCGCGCAGCGCCTTCTCCCGGGCGGCCTGGTCCATCCAAGCGGAGAGGGAGAGCCCTTCCCGCTTGGCGAACCGGCGCGCCTCCTCGATCGTCTCGTCGGAGAACGACAATGTCACCTTGGCGGTCATGCCAGAGAGATTACCCGCTGGTATGACCGCCAGTCATCCACCCGCTCACCGGCCGGCGAACCGGACATCCCGGGCCGACGGTCAGGGGCGGCGGCCCCCGAAGACCGCGAAGCGCCACTCCTTGAAGAAGCAGTCCACGTCGACCAGGCCGGCGTCGGCGAGCCACCCGCACTGGGCGGCCACCGACGCGGGGCGGTCGTGCCGCATCCGCTCCCGGGCCGCGGCGATCTCCTCGGCGTCCGAGCCGAGCGCGGTGATCCGCGCGGTCCACACCTCGTCGTAGCGCCGGTCCAGCGCCGGGGTCGGACCGGCCACCTGCTCGGCGTTGACGAACACGCCGCCGGGCACCAGCACCTCGACCGCCCGCCGGTAGAGCGCCCGCTTGCCGTCGTCATCCAGGTGGTGGATGGCCAGCGCGGAGACCACCGCGTCGTACCGGCCGACGGGCAGCGGGTCGCCGAGGTCGGCCAGCACCGTCCGGTGCGGTACGCCCCGGGCGGCCAGGTGACCGGTGGCCACCGCGAGCATGCCGGGCGCGGCGTCGACCAGGGTCAGCCGGATCCCGGGGACCGTCGCGGCGAGCAGGAGGGAGAGCAGGCCGGTGCCCGCGCCCAGGTCCAGCACCTCTGGGGTACGCCCGGCGGCGAGGGCCGCCCGCAGCGGCGGCGCGGCCACCTCGACCGCGGTGCCGTAGAAGGCGTCGAAGCAGGGCACCAGCCGTCGCCGGGCCGCGTCGTAGCTGCCCGCCACCGCGTCGAACGCGTCCGCCACACTCATCGCGTCTCCCAATATTCAGGATTTTTGTCTCACATTCTAAACCCTGCGGACCGGTCCGTCACTCCCGTGCGGTGTGAGCCGCTCTTGACAGGACCGAAACAGAAGGGACCCGGACCGGAAACCGCCCGACGGCACGCTTCTCGGGCATGACAGAGGGTGCGCGGGTCGCGACGCCGCCAGGGGACCGACCCCGGGAGGCGGCCACGCACTGCCCGTACTGCGCCCTGCAGTGCGGGATGGTGCTGCGCGAGACCGGGCGGCGGATCGAGGTGACGCCCCGGCAGTTCCCCACCAACCGGGGCGGCCTCTGCCAGAAGGGCTGGACCGCGGCCGAGCTGCTCGACCATCCGGACCGGCTGACCACCCCGCTGCTGCGGGACCGGCCCGGTGGCGAGCTGCGCCCGGCGAGCTGGGACGAGGCCCTCGACCGGGTGGCCGCCGGCCTCCGCGCGGTCCAGGACCGGCACGGGCCGGACGCGGTCGCCGTCTTCGGCGGTGGCGGGCTGACCAACGAGAAGGCGTACGCGCTCGGCAAGTTCGCCCGGGTGGCGCTGGGCACCCGGCACATCGACTACAACGGACGCTGGTGCATGTCCTCGGCGGCGGCGGCCGGACTGCGCGCCTTCGGGGTCGACCGGGGGCTCCCCTTCCCCCTCACCGACCTCGGCCGGGCGGACACCCTCCTGCTGGTCGGCGCCAACCCGGCCGAGACCATGCCGCCGCTGCTGCGACACCTGACCGATCAGCGCGAGCGGGGCGGCCGGCTGATCGTGGTCGACCCCCGGCTCACCGCCACCGCCCGGCACGCCTCCCGCCACCTGCAACCGTTGCCCGGCACCGACCTGGCGGTGGCCAACGCGCTGCTGCACATCGCGCTCACCGAGGGCTGGCTCGACCGGGCGTACGTGGCGGAGCGGACCACCGGCTTCGACGAGGTACGGCGGACCGTGGCCGGATACTGGCCGGCCGAGGTGGAACGCCTCTCCGGGGTGCCGGTGGCCGACCTGGAGGCGACCGCCCGCGCACTGGCCACCGTGGACCGGGCGATCATCCTCACCGCCCGGGGTGCGGAGCAGCACGCCAAGGGCGTGGACACGGTCACCGCCTTCATCAACCTGGCGCTCGCCCTCGGCCTGCCCGGCCGCCCCGGCTCCGGGTACGGCTGCCTCACCGGCCAGGGCAACGGGCAGGGCGGCCGGGAGCACGGGCAGAAGGCCGACCAGCTCCCCGGCTACCGGCGGATCGACGACCCGGCGGCCCGCGCGCACGTGGCCGGGGTCTGGGGTGTGGCCCCCGACGACCTGCCCGGGCCGGGCGTGCCCGCGTACGCCCTGCTGGACTCGCTCGGCACCGCGACCGGCCCCCGGGCGCTGCTGGTCTTCGGCTCCAACCCGGTGGTGTCCGCGCCCCGCGCGGCCCGGGTGGAGTCCCGGCTGCGCGACCTGGACCTGCTGGTGGTGGCCGACTTCCTGCTCTCCGAGACGGCCGCGCTGGCCGACGTGGTGCTGCCGGTGGCGCAGTGGGCGGAGGAGGACGGCACGATGACCAACCTGGAGGGTCGGGTGCTGCGCCGCCGGGCGCTGCGCGAGCCGCCACCCGAGGTCCGCACGGACCTGCAGGTGCTCGCCGCCCTCGCCGCCCGCTTGAAAGGAGGGGCCCCTTGTTATCGCATTTCGCATAAGAAGGGCCCCCTCCTAACACCTGAGGAGGCGTTCCCGACCGATCCGCGGGCGGTGTTCGAGGAGCTGCGCAAGGCCTCGGCCGGCGGACCGGCGGACTACGCCGGGGTGACCTGGGAGCGGATCGACGCCGACACCGGCGTCTTCTGGCCCTGCCCGGACCCGGACGGGCCGGACACCCCTCGGCTCTTCGCCGACCGGTTCCCCACCCCGGACGGGCGGGCCCGGTTCCACGCGGTGCGCCACCGCCCGGCCGCCGAGCCGGTCTGCGCCGAGTACCCGCTGCACTTCACCACCGGTCGGGTGCTCGCCCAGTACCAGTCCGGCGCGCAGACCCGGCGGGTCGCCGCGCTGCGCCGGTCCGCACCCGGCGGCTTCGTCGAGCTGCACCCCGACCTGGCCGACCAGCTGGGGGTGGCCGACGGGGACGAGGTGCGGGTGGTCTCCCGCCGGGGCGAGTTGCGGGCGCCGGCCCGGCTCACCCCGGCGATCCGGCCGGACACCGTCTTCGCACCGTTCCACTGGCCGGGCGCGGCCCGGGCCAACTCGGTCACCAACGACGCCGTCGACCCGGTCTCCGGGATGCCGGAATTCAAGATCTGCGCGGTCCGGGTGGAGAAGGCATGAGCGAGCGAATCGTCGTCGTCGGCTATGGCATGGCGGGCGCGCGGGTCGCCGCCGAACTGCACACCCGGGGCGGGGACCGGAAGGTCACCGTCCTCGGGGCGGAGCCGTACCGGGCGTACAACCGGATCATGCTCTCCACTTTGCTCGCCGGAAAGATCGACGAGCCGGACGTGGAGCTCACCGAGGTCGCCGGGCAGGGCGTGGACGTGCGGACCGGGGTGGCGGTGACCGCGATCGACCGCGCCGCCCAGGAGGTACGCACCGCCGACGGCGACCGGCTCGGCTACGACCACCTGGTCCTCGCCACCGGCAGCCGGGCGGTGGTGCCGCCGCTGCCCGGCCTCGACCCGCTGCCCGCGCGGGTGGTCCCGTTCCGCACCCTGGACGACTGCCGGCGCATCCTCGCCGCCGCCCGGGGCGCGCGCAGCGTCCTGGTGCTGGGTGGCGGGCTGCTCGGGCTGGAGGCGGCCCGCGGGCTCGCCGCCCGAGGGCTGGCCGTGACCGTGGTGCATCCGTTGCCGTGGTTGATGGAACGACAGCTCGACCCGACCGCCGGCGAGGTGCTCGCCGGCACCCTCGCCGGGCTGGGGGTGCGTACCGAACTGGCGGTCTCGGCCACCGCGGTGGCCGCCGGCGGCGACCGGGTCCGCCTCGACCTCGCCGACGGCCGCGCGCTCACCGCCGACCTGCTGGTGCTCTCCTGCGGCGTACGCCCCGACACCGGGCTGGCCGCCGACGCCGGGCTGGCCGTCGAGCGGGGCGTGGTGGTGGACGACCGGATGCGGACCAGCGACCGGCGAATCTCCGCGATCGGCGACTGTGCCCAGCACGACGGGGTGCTGACCGGGCTGGTCGCGCCGGCCTGGGCACAGGCCCGGGTGGTGGCCGAGGTGCTGGCCGGGGCGGACCGGCTGATCCGGTACCGGCCCCGCCCGGTGGTGACCCGGCTCAAGGCGGCCGGCATCGACCTGGCCGCGATGGGCGACGCGACCGGCGCGACCCCGGCCGACGGCACCGGCGACGGCGGGCCGGTCGAGGAGCTGACCTTCGCCGACCCGGCCCGGGGCACGTACGCCCGGCTGCGGATCCGCGACGAGCGGCTGACCGGCGCGATCCTGCTCGGCGACAACCCGGCGGTCGGCACGGTGGTGCAGCTCTTCGACCGGGGTGCCCCGGTGCCGGCGGACCGCCGCTCGCTGCTGCTCGGGCGGGCGTTCGGCGG
>NZ_JAPDPH010000071.1 GCF_026013475.1 Micromonospora yasonensis
CCCGGGCCGAACCAGTGCGGGCGGTGCGGCTGGCCGCCGAGGCGGGGAACCTGCCGCTGCTGTTCCACTGTTCGGCGGGGAAGGATCGCACCGGCTGGCTGTCGGTGGTGCTGTTGACCGCGTTGGGCGTGGACGAGGCGGCGATCCGGGCGGACTACCTGCGGCACAACGAGTTGACCGAGAGCCTGCGCGAGGTGCTGCTCGCCGCGATGACCCGGCAGCAGCCGGATCTGGACCCGGCGATCGCGCGGCCGCTGCTGGAGGTGCGGCCGGACTACCTGGACGCGGCGTACGACCAGGTGCGGCGGGTGTACGGGTCGTTCGGGGCGTACCTGCGCGACGGCCTGGGGGTGACCGACGCGACGGTGGCCGCGCTGCGGGCGAACCTGCTGGAGTGAGGCCGGCCGGGGTGGTGGTCGGGCCCGCCCCGGCCGGCGTGCGGTCAGTCGGCCAGGTCGTGCCGGGCCGCCCAGACCTGGGCGGAGATGTCGGCGATGAGGCGGCAGGCGTCGTCGGTCTCCTCGCCGCTGGGGCCGCCGTCGGCCAGGTCCGTGGTGGTGCAGACGACCACCGCGTAGGCCGGGGCGTCGGTCGGGAAGACCACTCCGGCCCCGTGCCGGATCCCGCGTACCCAGCCGTTCTTGTGGGCGATCCGGGTGCCGGCGGGCAGCCCGGCGGCGAGGTCCTCGCGGTGTTCCTGGGCGAAGAGGACGTCCAGCATGGACGCGCAGGCGGCCGGGCCGGCGAGCGGGCCGGGTCGCCGCTGCGCGCCGAGGGCCAGGGCGCCGAGCAGGGCGGCCAGGTCGGCGGCGGTGACCAGGTTGTCGATTCCGGCGTCGCGGGCGGCGAAGTCCTCGATGCCCCGGCCCGTGATGCTGTGCCGGGCCCCCGCCAGGGCCCACACCTCGGCCACCGCCGGCAGGCCGACCTGTGCGATGCAGATGTTGGTGGCGAGGTTGCTGGATCGGATGATCATCCGTTCGGCGAGCCAGCGCAGCGGCGCGGTGCCGCCGACCCGGTCCCAGACCGCGTCGTCGTTGTCGTAGTGCTGCGCGTTGGCGTACCGGGGCGCGCCGGGCAGCGCGGAGTCGAACTCGTTGCGTACCGGGATCGGTGCGTCCAGGTCGAGCCGGCCGGCTTCGGCGGCGCGGTGCAGCGCCACCAGCACGCCGACCTTCATGGTGCTCGCGGCGTAGTGGGGGGCGTCGGGCAGCCGGGTCCAGGTGGGTCCGGCGCCCGGCCGTCCCACGTACGCGGAGACGGTGCCGGGCACCTTGTCGAGGTGCGCGTCGAGATCCTCCCAGGTCATGCCGGTGACCGTAGCGGATCGTCGGCGGGGCTGCGGGGCGGCGGGTGGCCGGTCTAGCGTGCGGGGATGACGACCGCCGCGTACGACGCCATCGCCGACTGGTACGAGGACTACGTCACCACCACCGCCGGCGCCTACAGCGACCGGGTGCGGGCCCTGCTGGCGGCGCTGCTGGGCACCGGTCCGGGCCGTTGCCTCGACCTGTGCTGCGGCACCGGGGCGCACGTCGCCGAGTTGCGCCGGCTCGGCTGGGCCCCGGTCGGGGCGGACCTCTCCGCCGGCCAGTTGCGGCACGCGCGGGGCCGGCTCCCGGTGGTCCGGGCCGACGCCACCGCGCTGCCCCTGCCGGACGGCGTCCTGCCGGCGGTGGTCTGCGTGCTCGCCCACACCGACATGCCGGACTATCCGGCGGCGGTCGCCGAGGCGGCCCGGGTGCTCGCGCCGGGGGGCCGGCTGGTCCACATCGGTGTGCACCCGTGCTACGTCGGCGCGTTCGCCGACCGTTCCGACCCGGGCCGGATCGTGGTCGACGGCGGCTACGCCGAGCGGGACCGCAGCTTCCGGTCCTGGAACTCCACCGGGGTGCGCGCCCGGGTGGGCGCCTGGCATCTGCCCCTGGCCGGTCTGCTGAACGCGGTCACCGCAGCCGGTCTCACGCTGAGCCGGGTCGAGGAGTCCGGCCCCGGGCCCCTGCCCGACGTCCTCGCCCTCCAGGCCATCAAGGCCCGGTAGCTTCGGCCCAGTTGACGAAAGCCCGGCCCGCCGGGAGGGCGGGCCGGGCTGCGGGTGCGGGTGCGGGGTCAGCCGGCGTGCTTGCGGCGGGCGGCGGTACGGGCCCGCTGGGTCTGGTCCAGCACGACCTTGCGGATGCGGACCGCGGCCGGGGTCACCTCGACGCACTCGTCCTCGCGGCAGAACTCGAGGGCCTGCTCCAGCGACAGCTTGCGCGGCGGGATCAGCTTCTCGGTCTCGTCCGCGGTCGACGACCGCATGTTGGTGAGCTTCTTCTCCTTGGTGATGTTGACGTCCATGTCGTCGGAGCGGGAGTTCTCGCCGACGATCATGCCCTCGTACACCTCGGTGCCCGGCTCGACGAACAGCTGGCCGCGCTCCTGGAGGTTGGTCATCGCGAACGCGGTGACGCTGCCGGCCCGGTCGGCGACCAGCGAGCCGTTGTTGCGGGTGCGCAGCTCGCCGAACCACGGCTCGTACGACTCGAAGACGTGGTGCAGGATGCCGGTGCCCCGGGTCTCGGTGAGGAACTCGGTGCGGAAGCCGATCAGGCCGCGTGCCGGAACCAGCCACTCCATCCGGATCCAGCCGGTGCCGTGGTTGACCAGCTGCTCCATCCGGCCCTTGCGGGTGGCCAGGAGCTGGGTGATCGCGCCCAGGTACTCCTCCGGGGCGTCGATGGTCAGCCGCTCGACCGGCTCGCAGGTGCGGCCGTCGATCTCCTTGGTGACCACCTGCGGCTTGCCGACGGTCAGCTCGTACTGCTCGCGGCGCATCTGCTCGACCAGGATGGCCAGCGCCAGCTCGCCGCGGCCCTGCACCTCCCAGGCGTCCGGGCGCTCGGTGGGCAGCACCCGCAGCGACACGTTGCCGACCAGCTCCTTGTCGAGCCGGTCCTTGACCATCCGGGCGGTGACCTTGGCGCCCTTGACCCGGCCGACCAGCGGCGAGGTGTTGGTGCCGATGGTCATCGAGATGGCCGGCTCGTCGACGGTGATCAGCGGCAGCGGAGTCGGGTTCTCCGCGTCGGCGAGGGTCTCCCCGATCATGATCTCCGGGATGCCCGCGACCGCGATGATGTCGCCGGGGCCGGCGGAATCGGCCGGCTTGCGCTCCAGGCCCTCGGTCATCAGCAGTTCGGAGATGCGCACCCGCTGGTTGCTGCCGTCGGTGCGGCACCAGGCCACCGTCTGGCCCTTGCTGATGGTGCCCTGCCGGACCCGGCACAGCGCCAGCCGGCCGAGGAACGGCGAGGCGTCCAGGTTGGTGACGTGCGCCTGCAGCGGCGCGTCCTCCTCGTAGGCCGGCGGCGGGATGGTGTCCAGCAGGGTGCGGAACAGCGGTTCCAGGTTGTGGCTGTCGTCGGGCACCGCGCCGTCGGCCGGCTGGGTCAGCGAGGCGATGCCGTCGCGGGCGCAGGCGTAGACGATCGGGAAGTCGATCTGCTCCTCGTCGGCGTCCAGGTCGAGGAAGAGCTCGTAGGTGTCGTCCACGACCTCCTTGATCCGGGCGTCCGGGCGGTCGACCTTGTTGATCACCAGGATGATCGGCAGCCGGGCGCGCAGCGCCTTGCGGAGCACGAACCGGGTCTGCGGCAGCGGGCCCTCGCTCGCGTCGACCAGCAGCACCACGCCGTCGACCATGGTCAGGCCGCGCTCGACCTCGCCGCCGAAGTCGGCGTGGCCGGGGGTGTCGATGATGTTGATGGTGACCGACTCGGACCCGTCGGCCGGCAGGTACCGGACGCCGGTGTTCTTGGCCAGGATGGTGATGCCCTTTTCCCGCTCGAGGTCCATCGAGTCCATGACCCGTTCGGTGACCTCACCGCGGGCGCCGTAGGCGCCGGCCTGCCGCAACATGGCGTCGACCAGGGTCGTCTTGCCGTGGTCGACGTGGGCGATGATGGCGACGTTGCGGAGGTCGGTGCGTAGCTGCATACCCTCCATACTCCTGTCTGCGGTTGCCGGGACACGGGCCGGGGTCACCCCCGGGCGTACCCGGATCTGTGCCGTACCTGCTCTGCCGACCGGTCCGGCGGCTGGCACGCCGGCCCCCGGCGGGCGGGGGAGCGGATGCCGACCTGCCGGGGCGCTGCGGGGCCTGCCGTACCACCTGGTCGTCGGCCGGTCGGTGCCGGGAGAGGCGACCCCCGCTGCTGGTCGGCTTCCTAGCGTACGCGGCAGTGCCCCGGGCGCTCGGACCCTGGCGGCGAACTCGGGCTGGCGCGTGACAGGGGACACACCCGGCGGCGCTGGCGAGTAACACCGGGGCGGCCAAAAACGCTACCTACGTGATCGATCAACTTCCATTGCTTGCCCCGGGCAACGGGCATACGCTCCGCGCAGGTCAGCTCTTCCTTCCTCCCTTCTTGGAGAGCCACATGCGCGTCACCCGTCGCATGGCCGGCCTCGCCGTCGCGGCCACCGCCGCCACGTCCTGGCTGACCGTCGCCAATCCCGCCCAGGCCCAGTCCCCGACCGGCGTCACCCACGCCACCCTCCACTCGTGCCCCGCGCCGGTGGCCGGCAGCGCCTCCTGCCACGCCGTCGTACGCACCGACACCACTCCGCTCAGGGGCGGCGTGACCCCCCACGCCACCCCGTCCGGCTACGGCCCGGCCGACCTCCAGTCGGCGTACCAGCTCCCGTCCGCCACCGCAGGGGCCGGTCAGACGATCGCGATCGTCGACGCGTTCGACGACCCGACCGCCGAGTCGGACCTCGCCGTCTACCGCAGCCAGTACGGCCTGTCGCCGTGCACCACCGCCAACGGCTGCTTCCGCAAGGTCGACCAGAACGGCGGGACCACCTACCCGCGCAAGGACGGCGGCTGGGCGCAGGAGATCTCGCTGGACCTCGACATGGCCTCCGCGATCTGCCCCAACTGCAAGATCCTGCTGGTCGAGGCGAAGACCAACTCCTTCGCCAACCTGGGCGCCGCGGAGAACACCGCCGCTCGGCTCGGCGCCAACGTGATCAGCAACAGCTACGGCGGCTCGGACGCCTCCGACGCCACCTACGGGTCGTACTTCAATCACCCTGGCGTCGCGATCACGGTCAGCTCCGGTGACGCCGGCTACGGGGTCGAGTACCCGGCCTCCTCGCACTACGTCACCGCGGTCGGCGGCACCTCGCTGACCCGCTCCACCAGCACCCGGGGCTGGACCGAGAAGGTGTGGAACGGCGCGGGCAGCGGCTGCTCGGCGTACAACACGGCGCTCACCGGGCAGGCCACGGTGGGCACCGGCTGCGCGAAGCGGGCGGTGGCCGACGTGTCCGCGGTCGCCGACCCGAACACCGGCGTCGCGGTCTACGACAGCACCGCCTACCAGGGGCTGTCCGGCTGGCTGGTGTTCGGCGGGACCAGCGTCGCCGCCCCCGTGATCGCCGGGGTGTACGGGCTGGCCGGCAACGCCGCCTCGATCGACAACAACTACCCGTACAGCCACGCCGGCTCGCTGTTCGACGTCACCGCCGGCAGCAACGGCACCTGCCCCACCAGCCAGTGGTGCACCGCCCGTACCGGCTGGGACGGGCCGAGCGGCCTCGGCACCCCCAACGGCGTGGGCGCCTTCTGAGCCGCCGACGCGACAGGGCCCCGGCGGGCGAGACCGCCGGGGCCCGGTTGTCCCGGGTGCGCGTCAGTCCCGGGCGCCGACCCGCTCGGCCGGCGCCGCGTCCCCGGCGGCCGGGGCGTGCGGCCCGCGCCGGATCCGGCCCGGCCACCAGAACCGGTCCCCGAGCAGGAAGGCCAGCGCGGGCACCAGCACGGTGCGGACCAGCAGGGTGTCCAGCAGCACGCCGACGCAGACGATGATCCCGATCTGGGTGAGGGTGATCAGCGGGAGGACGCCGAGCACCGCGAAGACGGCCGCGAGCAGCACCCCGGCGCTGGTGATGACCCCGCCGGTGACGCGCAGCGCGGATCCCATGCCGTCCCGGGTGCCGGTGCCACCGACCACCGCACCCGGCGGGGCGTCGGCGCCGGCGACCGCGGGCGGCGCGGAGCCCGGCACCGCGGCGACGGCGTCGCGCAGGGCCGTGACGGCCCGGTCGGCGGCGGCGCTGCCTGGCTCGACCTCGAGCACCACGTCGACCTGGGCGACCCGCTCGCCGGCCGGGCCGGGCCGCGCGGCGGCGAGCCCGTCGACCGTGCCGGCGGCGGCGAGCACGGCCTGCGCTGCGGCCGGGTTGGTGAGCACGGCCATCGGCTGGGTGGCGCCGGCCGGGAAGGCCCGGGCCAGGGTCTGCGCGCCGGCCACCGCCTCCGGCTTGTCCCGGAACTGCTCGGTCTCCGACAGCCCGGTGCGGATGCCGAGGCCACCCAGGGCCAGGCCGGCGAGGAGCAGGGTGGCCAGCGCCGCGACCGGCGCCGGCCGGCGGGCCACCGCGGCGGCCAGCCGGCCCCAGAGCCGGCCCTCCCGGGCCGGGCCGTCGAGTCATTCTCGCTTACCAAGTATCTTGACGGGCGAGATTATCGGTGAAGGCTCTATGCTGCAACCGGACAGCTCGGACAGGGGGCATCGACGAGACGTGGCAGCGCACGGCATGTACCGGCGGCGGGACGACCGGCGCGGACAGATGATCGGGGACATCACCAACGACCTGCGGCGCTACTCCGTGGACGCGCAGCACATCGGGCACGCGTTCGCCGGCCTGCACGGTCTCAACGCCACCGACCTGCAGGCGCTGATCGCCGTGATGGACGCCGAGCTGGTCGGTGACCCGATCACCCCGGGCCGGCTGGGGGAACGGCTCAACCTCTCCTCCGGCTCGGTGACCGCGCTGATCGACCGGCTGGAACGGGCCGGCCACATCCGCCGCGACCGGGACACCGCCGACCGGCGCAAGGTCTTCCTGCACTACGCCGACCGGGGCGCCGAGCTGGCCCGCAGCTTCTTCGCCCCGCTCGGCCGGCGTACCGACGACGTGATGGCCCGGTACACCGACGAGGAACTCGAGGTGGTGCACCGGTTCATGGCCGACATGGTGGTCTCGATGCGGGAGCACCGGGACGCCGTCCGCGCGGCCCGCGGCGGGCCCGCCAAGCGGGCGACGGACTGAATCGTCCTACTTGGACGCGGTGGTCACTGTGCGTGCCGATGGGGCGAGATGCCCTGCGATTCCGCGCGCCCTCCGGCCCTTGTGGTGCCGGTGGCCGCGCCGCCGTCCACAGCCAACCCATAGTTCCAGATAGTGCCTCTGAACTGGGCAAACCTTCGACGTCGTGGATAGTCTCGGGGCAGGGCCCGGCGCTGTGCATCATCTCGACCGGACGCGTCCCCGCAGCACGTCCCCTCACGTGCGGTGATGGCCATGCCCGGCCGCTAACCATCGAAGGGGGAACGCATGACGACCGCCCCGCCGAACCTGTTGGCCGTCCGGAACCTGTTGCTCACCTACCTCAACGTCGACAAGAACGCCGTCAAGCCCTCGGACCTGGAGCCCGGGGAGGTCGGGATCGTCGGCGACGCCAACCACCGCGGTGGCTACCACTGCGGCTCCGACCGGGTGGTGCCGAACGACTATTCCGTCGTGGAGTCCACCCGGGACTCCTCCGGGCTGACGCTCAACGCGTCCGCGCTGGACGTCGGCATGTTCACGGTCGTCGTCGGCGGCCGGACCCATGACCTCCGTACCTTCTCGACCTGGTTCGTCGCGCAGTGCGTCGCGGGCGCCGCCGACACCCGGGACATCCGGGAGATCATCTACTCCCCGGACGGGCTCACCGTGAAGCGGTGGGACCGGCTGAAGAAGCGCACCACCGGTGACTCCAGCCACCTGACCCACACCCACTTCAGCTTCTTCCGCGACTCGACCAAGGCGGGCCGGGACCAGACCCCGCTGTTCCGCCGCTACCTGACCACCATCGGCATGATCCAAGGAGACGACATGAGCGCCCAGGCAGAGAGCGAGATCCACCAGGTCTACGCCGGCATGTTCTACGGCGGATCGAGCATGGGCCGCAGCGTCGACCCGGACGGCAGCGGCCCGCAGCCCACCGCGAACAGCCTCGTCGCCAAGCTCGACTACCTGATGCTGCGGTTGGACCAGCTCGCCGCGCAGGTGACCACGCTGTCCGGCAAGGACTTCACCGACGAGCAGGCGATCGTCACCGGCGTGCTCGCCGGGCTGCCGCCGGAGAAGATCGCCCAGGCGATCCCCCCGCAGATGGCCAAGGACGTCGCCGACGAACTCGCCCGGCGGATGGCCGCCTGACCGGGGCCGGCCGGGCGGCGAGTGCCGCGCCGACCGGCGCGGGAAGTTCCGCAACAACTATTGCGCAATACCTCTTGCGAATGTCAGGCTGTCGGCATGACCGGCCCCGACATCCGGCACGTCACCGACTCCCGCGTCCTCGCGGCCCTCGCCCACCCGCTGCGCCGCCGGCTGATGGACGTGCTCAAGGTGTATGGCCCGACCACCGTCGGCCTGCTCGCCGAACGGACCGGCCAGGCCCCGGCCAACGTCAGCCACCACCTCAAGATGCTGGCCGCCGCCGACCTGGTGGCCGAGGCGCCCGAGCTGGCCCGGGACCGCCGGGAGCGGTGGTGGCGGCTGCGCGACCGGGGGGTGCGCTGGTCCAACACGGATTTCGAGGCCGATCCGGCGGTCCGCGCGGTGGCCGACGCCGCCAGCTCGCTCAACCTGGACCGGCACACGGCACTGGTCCGGGCCTGGCACGCCGCGCCCGACGAGGAGCACACCGCCTGGGGCGAGGGGCCGTTCAGCACCGACAAGTGGCTGCACCTCACCCCCGAGGAGTTGGCGCAGCTCGGACGTGAGGTCATCGAGCTGTTCGACCGTTGGGCCGACCGCCCCGCCCCGGACGATGGGCAGCGGCGCGAACCGGTGTTCCTGTTCGCCCACGGCATCCCGGCCCGGCCGTGACCACGCTCGCCGGTACGCCCGCGCCGGTCCGGCCGCGCGGCGGCCTGCTCCGGCACCGCGACTTCCGGCTGCTCTGGGCCGGGCAGACGGTCAGCGCGGTCGGCAGCAACGTCACGGCCGTGGCGCTGCCCCTGGTCGCGGTGGCCGTGCTCGACGCGAGCACCTTCCAGGTCGCGGTGCTTACCGCCGCCGCCTGGCTGCCCTGGCTGCTGGTCGGCCTGCCTGCCGGAGCCTGGGTCGACCGGGTCCGACGCCGACCCGTGATGATCACCTGCGACCTGCTCTCGGCGGCCCTGTTCCTGAGCGTCCCGGCCGCCGCCCTGCTCGACCTGCTCACCGTCGGCCAGCTCCTGGTCGTGGCGCTCGGCGCCGGCCTGTCCCGGGTCTTCTTCGAAACCGCGGACCAGGTGTACCTGCCGGTCCTGCTGCGGCCCGACGAGGTGCCCGAGGGGAACGCGAAGCTGCACGTCACACAGACCGCCAGCTACCTGGTCGGCCCCGGGCTGGCCGGCCTGATCGCCCAGCTCGCCGGCGCGGTGACCGCGGTGCTGCTGGACGCCCTGAGCTTCCTGGTGTCCGCGCTGTGCCTCGGGCGCATCCGGGCGGTCGAGGCCCGGCCCGGCCGGCCCGACGGCGCCACCTCGCTGCGCCGCGAGGTCCTCGACGGGCTGCGGTTCGTGGTGCGCGACCCGTACCTGCGGGTGCTGACCGTGTTCGGCGCGGCCAGCAACATCGGACTCACCGGCTACCAGGCCGTCCTGGTGGTCTTCCTGGTCCGCTCGGCGCAGCTGCCGGCCGGCCTGGTCGGCCTGCTGATCGGCCTGGCCAGCGTGGGCGGACTGGCCGGCGCGGCCCTGGCCACCGTCACGGCCCGTCGCCTCGGCTCCGCCCGCGCACTGCTGCTCGCCGCCCTGCTCACCGGGCCACCCGCCCTGCTCATCCCGCTCGCCGGCCCGGGTCCGCGGGTGGCCTGGCTGGTGCTCGGCGGGGCCCTGGTCAGCCTCGGAGTCGCGGTGGGGAACGTGGTCAAGGGCAGCTTCCGGCAGACGTACACCCCGCACCGGCTGCTCGGGCGGGTGACGGTGAGCATGCAGCTGCTGAACTACGGCACCATCCCGCTCGCCGCCGTGCTGGCCGGGGCGCTGGGTGCCGCCTGGGGGCCGGCCGGGGCGATCCGGCTGATGACCGCGTGGTTGGCGCTGACCCCGCTGATCCTGCTGGTCGGGCCGCTGCGGCGGCGGCGCGACCTGCCGGCGACGCCGGCCTGACGATGCGCTGCGGCGGCGGCCGGGAGCCCGACCGCCGCCACCGGCACGAAGCTACATCGGACGGACGTTGTCCGCCTGCGGGCCCTTCTGCCCCTGGGTCACCTCGAACTCGACCTTCTGGCCCTCGTTCAGCTCGCGGTAGCCGCTGGACTGGATCGCCGAGTAGTGGACGAACACGTCCGGACCCCCGCCGTCCTGCTCGATGAAGCCGAAGCCCTTTTCCGAGTTGAACCACTTGACCGTGCCGGTTGCCATGCGTCTCTCCCTGTTCAAAGCGGGTGAGCACCGGCCGCGGCCGGTGATCGCCCTGTACTTTCCCGACAGTAACCGGCCGAGCCCGGATCTGCTGGCGGAAGTGCTGGTGCGCCGCGCGAATAACCGCCGAGTGGGAAAAACCCCCCGGGCCGGGCCGGGCCGGGGCATGCTTGCGCCGGTGAGGGGACACACGGCGCTGGCCGACCTGGAACAGGAGATCGCCGCGCCCGGCGGCGGGCCCGACCGGCTCCGGCTGGTCGCCACGCCGTTCGTGCCGGAGGTACGGCTGCACCTCGCCGAGGACGCGATCCTCTGGTGGGCCCGGATGGAGGCGGCGGCCGGCGGCTCCCTGCCGCCGCCGTACTGGGCCTCGGTCTGGGCCGGCGGGCAGGCGCTCGCCCGGCACCTGCTGGACCACCCCGAACTGGCCGCCGGCCGGCGGGTGCTCGACCTGGCCAGCGGATCCGGACTGGTGGCCATCGCCGCCGCGCTGGCCGGCGCCGACCGGGTGGCCGCCAACGACGTCGACCCGTACGCGGTCGCCGCCGTCACGGTCAACGCGCGGGCCAACGGGGTGGCCGTGACCGCCACCGGCGGCGACCTGCTGGACGGCACGGTCAGCGCCGACCTGCTGCTGGCCGGGGACGTGCTCTACGACGGCGCGCTGGCCGGGCGGGTGCTGCCGTTCCTGCAACGGGCCGCCGAGCGGGGCGTCGAGGTGCTGGTCGGCGACCCGGACCGGGGGCACCTGCCACCGGACCGGCTGGAGGTGGTGGCCAGCTACCCGGTGCCCACCACCGAGCCGTCCGTCGACTCCCCGGTACGCCGGGTCCACGTGCTCCGGCCCCGCTGAGCGGGTTGCCGCCCGGGGTTACCCCTAGACGCCTCAGGGTCGGATAGGGGATCGAGCCCGATGCGTCCGGTGGGGCGGCGGCCGTAGCGTACGCATCATGACGGATCTGCTGGCCCGGGTCGGCGAGCTGCCCACCGCCTGCCTCATGGCCGCGCTCGGCATCGTCATGCTCGCCGACGCCGTACCCCTGCTCGGGGTGCTGGTGCCCGGCGACGCCGCGGTCCTCGCGGCGGTCGGGGCCGGCCGGCCGGCGAGCTGGCTCGCCACCGTGGCGGCGGTGGTGGCCGGCTGCCTCGCCGGTTGGTCGCTGAGTTTCCTGGCCGGACGGCGCTGGGGTGCGTCGCTGCGGGGCAGCCGGTTGGGCGGCTGGATCGGCGAATCGCGGTGGGCCGCGGCGGAGGCCGTGCTGCGTCGCGGCGGCGGCCGGATGGTGCTGGTCGCGCCCTTCCTGCCGGTGCTCAACGCGCTGCTGCCGCTGGCCGCGGGCGGGCTGCGGATGTCGTACCGCAGGTTCCTCGCCGCGGCGGCCGTCGGGGCGACCCTCTGGGCCGGCCTCTACGTGGTCCTCGGCACCACGGCCCGGGCGGTGACCGCCCTGCTGCCCGGCGCGCCCAGCCCGGCGCTGGTCACCATGGCGGTCGGGCTGCTGCTGGCCGGGCCCGTGCTGTTCGCCACCCGGCGCCGGCTGCGGACGCTGGCGGCGTCGGAGCCCACGCCCTGAGCTCCCGCTCGCCGGGCGCGGACCCGCGCCCGGCGAGCCGGGACGTCACCAGCCGCGGGCCCGCCACTGGGGCAGCGCGGGACGCTCGGCGCCGAGGGTGCTGTCCTTGCCGTGGCCCGGGTAGAACCACGTCTCGTCGGGCAGCCGGTCGAAGAGCTTCCGCTCGACGCCGTCGATGAGCTGCGCGAACCGCTCCGGGTCCTGCTGGGTGTTGCCGACCCCGCCGGGGAAGAGCGAGTCGCCGGTGAACAGGTGCGGGACGCCGGCCGGGTCGCGGTAGAGCAGCGCGACCGAGCCCGGGGTGTGTCCCCTGAGGTGGATCACCTCCAGCGCGCAGTCCCCGACCCCGACGGTGTCGCCGTCGTGCAGCGGCTCGGCCCCGATCGGCAGCCCCTCGGCGTCGTCGGCGTGCACCAGCGGGCGGGCGCCGGTCTTGGCGACCACCTCCTCCAGCGCCACCCAGTGGTCCATGTGCTGGTGGGTGGTGACCACCGCGGCCAGCCCACCCTCGCCGATCAGGTCGAGCAGCCGGGGTGCCTCGTTCGCGGCGTCGATCAGCACCTGCTCACCGGTTTCCCGGCAGCGCAGCAGATAGGCGTTGTTGTCCATCGGACCCACCGACACCTTGGTGATGGTGAGCCGGTCGAGGTCGCGGACGTCCGGCGCACCGCCGGGCGTGACGTCTCCGGTGTAGGTCATGACGACTGCTATATCCATTCCGGTGGGGTCGGCAGGGGACCGTCGGGGGTGACCGTGAGCACCTCGCCCGCGCTGCGGCCGATCAGCCAGGCGGCGAGTTCCGGCGCGGAGCCGCTGATCGTGGGCGCCCCGGTCACGTCGCCGATGCCCAGCTCGTGGCGGCCGCTGCCGGCGAAACGCAGCATCATCGCGGGGGCCGGGGAGCGGTCGGACAGGTCGGCCGCGACCTCGTGCAGCAGCCGGTGGCTGAACGCCTCCGGCCAGTCCGCCGGCTGGTAGCCGGCGGCCAGGTCGACGTGGTGCACCTCGACCTCGCGCAGCCGGCCCCAGACCAGCAGGGCGGCCAACCGGGGACCGCGTGGCGTGGCCACGGTCGCGGTCCACGCCTCGGTCGGCATGGCGGCGACCGCCGCGGTGAACCGGTCCGCGGACCGCAGCAGGTCGTCGAAGAGGTCGGCCGGGGAACGGGCCGCGCCGGCCTCGATGTCGGCGGCCCGGGCCTGCGGGCCGGCGTACATCGGGATCGGCTCGCCGGTGCGGGCGGCGGTGAGCAGGTTGACGAAGCCGTCGGCGTTGCGGGCCAGGTGGGTCAGCACGTGCCCGCGGCTCCAGCGCGGCAGCCGGGACGGGGCGGCCACGTCCGCGGCGCCGAAGGCGGCCACGGTACGCAGGAGTCGGGCGGTGGCGTCCTCGACCTCGCCGGTCAGCAGCAGCGGATCGGTGGTCACCCACCGAACACTAGCGGTACGGCGTCGCCGCGTCGCCGGGGAAATCGCTTTCGGCGCGTCGGCGATCCCCCTACCGTCGGTCCAACGGCTTCAGGTCGCAGCGCGACGCCAGACGCGCCGAGCTGAAGTCGTCGTAGAACGCGGCACCGGGATTCGGAGTGGAGGTGGTGAGCATGCCGGTCGTAGCACGCGTGTTCCGCCATGAACCCCCCTCGACACCGATGAGGACACCATGACCATCGATCTGACCGCCCTCGGCTGGGACGCCGAACGGGCGGCACACGTACCACGCCGGACCGACCGCCGAGCGGGCCGGGTGGCCCGCGTCGACCGTGGGATCTGCACCGTCCTCTGTCCGGACGGGCCGGTCCGGGCCAGCCTCGGCGGCGCGGTGCTGGCCGCCGCCGCCCGCGACCTGGCCGCGCTGCCCTGCGCCGGCGACTGGGTGCTGCTGGCCACCTGGCCGGACGGGCCGGTGACCGTCGAGGCGGTGCTGCCCCGGCGTACCGCGCTGGTCCGCCGTACCGCCGGCAAGGACGCCAGCGGCCAGGTGCTCGCCGCCAACCTGAACACCGCCGCGGTGGTGGAGCCGGTCCACCCCGAGCCGGACGCGGCCCGGATCGAGCGGCTGCTGTCGCTGGCCCACGAGTCCGGCGCCGAACCGCTGATCGTGCTCACCAAGGCGGACCTGGCCGCCGATCCGGCCGCGGTCGCGCGGCAGCTCGCCGACCTCGCCCCCGGGGTGCCGGTGCTGCCGGTCAGCGCCGAGCAGGGCACCGGGCTGGACCCGCTGCGCCGCCACGTCGCGCCCGGGCGCACCCTCGGGCTGCTCGGGCCCTCCGGTGCCGGCAAGTCGAGCCTGGTCAACGCGCTCGCCGGGGCGGAGGTGATGCGGACCCAGGCGATCCGGCGGGTGGACGGCAAGGGCCGGCACACCACCACCTGGCGGGCGCTGGTGCCGATCCCGGGCGGCGGCGCGGTGCTGGACACCCCGGGCGTACGGGCGGTCGGCCTGCTGGACGGCTCGACCGGCCTGGACCGGGCCTTCGCCGACATCGCCGAGCTCGCCACCGGCTGCCGGTACGCCGACTGCGCGCACGACGCCGAGCCGGCCTGCGCGGTGCGCGCGGCACTGGAGAGCGGTGAACTGCCGGTGCGGCGCTGGGAGAGCTGGCGCCGGCTCCAGCGGGAGGTGGCGTACGAGAGCCGCCGGCGGGAGAGCCGGCTGGCCGCCCAGCGGCGGGGCAGCTGGCGGGGGGAGCGGCGGCGGACCGCGCGTCCGACCCCGCCGCCCGGGCCCGGGGGATACTGACCGACAACGGTGTCAGCAACGGTCGGGCGGGGGTGAATCGCGCCTCGCCCGACCGTGCTGAGCTGGGGGAATGGGCGCACGACGGAGTTTGTCGTACCTCAGGGCTAGAGTTGCCCAGGCGTCTTTCTGCGCCTCGACAACCCTCGAAAACCGCTCAGACCACGCTCGGAGCGGACATCCTTCTTCCGGGAGCACAGGCACCGTGGCCGACCGACTGATCATCCGTGGCGCGCGCGAGCACAACCTGCGTGACGTCAGTCTCGACCTGCCCCGGGACGCCCTGATCGTCTTCACCGGACTCTCCGGTTCGGGCAAGTCGAGCCTGGCGTTCGACACCATCTTCGCCGAGGGCCAGCGGCGCTACGTCGAGTCGCTGTCCTCGTACGCCCGGCAGTTCCTCGGCCAGATGGACAAGCCGGACGTCGACTTCATCGAGGGCCTCAGCCCGGCGGTCTCCATCGACCAGAAGTCCACCTCGCGCAACCCGCGCTCCACGGTCGGCACCATCACCGAGGTCTACGACTACCTCCGGCTGCTCTTCGCCCGGATCGGCGAGCCGCACTGCCCGATCTGCGGCGAGCGGATCTCCAAGCAGAGCCCGCAGCAGATCGTCGACCGGGTCCTCGCCATGGCCGAGGGCACCCGCTTCATGGTGCTCGCCCCGGTGGTGCGCGGCCGCAAGGGCGAGTACGTCGACCTTTTCGCCGAACTCCAGGCCAAGGGGTACGCCCGGGCCCGGGTCGACGGCGTGGTGCACCCGCTCACCGAGCCGCCGAAGCTCAAGAAGCAGGAGAAGCACACCATCGAGGTGGTGATCGACCGGCTCAGCGTCAAGCCCAGCGCCAAGCAGCGGCTGACCGACTCGGTCGAGGCCGCGCTCGGCCTCTCCGGCGGCATCGTCCTGCTCGACTTCGTCGACCTGGCCGAGGACGACCCGGGCCGGGAGCGTCGCTACTCGGAGCACCTGGCCTGCCCCAACGACCACCCGCTCGCCATCGAGGACCTGGAGCCCCGGGTCTTCTCCTTCAACGCCCCGTACGGCGCCTGCCCGGAGTGCACCGGCCTGGGCACCAAGAAGGAGGTCGACCCGGAGCTGGTCATCCCGGACCCGGAGCGCACCCTGCGCGAGGGCGCCATCCAGCCGTGGGCGACCGGGCACAACCTGGACTACTTCCTGCGCCTGCTGGAGGCGCTGGGCGAGGCCGAGCACTTCGACGTCGACACCCCGTGGCGCAAGCTGCCGTCCCGGGCACAGAAGACGATCCTGCACGGGTCCGACGACCAGGTGCACGTCCGCTACCGCAACAAGTACGGCCGCGAGCGCTCCTACTACACCGGCTTCGAGGGCGTGGTGCAGTGGATCGAGCGACGGCACACCGACACCGAGTCGGAGTGGTCGCGGGACAAGTACGAGGGCTACATGCGGGACGTGCCCTGCGCGGCCTGCGGCGGCGCCCGGCTCAAGCCCGAGGTGCTCGCGGTCACCCTGGCCGGCAAGAGCATCGCCGAGGTCTGCAACCTCTCCGTCGGCGAGGCCGCCGACCTGCTCGCCGGCATCGAGCTGACCGACCGGCAGAAGATGATCGCCGAGCGGGTGCTCAAGGAGATCAACGCCCGGCTGAAGTTCCTGCTCGACGTCGGCCTGGACTACCTCTCCCTGGACCGTCCGGCGGGCACGCTCTCCGGCGGCGAGGCGCAGCGCATCCGGCTCGCCACCCAGATCGGCTCCGGCCTCGTCGGCGTGCTGTACGTGCTCGACGAGCCGTCCATCGGCCTGCACCAGCGGGACAACCACCGGCTGATCGAGACCCTGCTGCGGCTGCGCGGGCTGGGCAACACGCTGATCGTCGTCGAGCACGACGAGGACACCATCCGGGTCGCCGACTGGATCGTCGACATCGGCCCGGGCGCCGGCGAGCACGGCGGCCGGATCGTGCACAGCGGCTCGGTGCCGGCCCTGCTGGAGAACGAGGAGTCGGTGACCGGGGCGTACCTGTCGGGCCGCAAGGTCATCCCGACGCCGCACCTGCGCCGGCCGCAGACGCCCGGGCGCGAGCTGGTGGTGCACGGGGCGCGCGAGCACAACCTGCGCAACCTCACCGTGAGCTTCCCGCTCGGCCAGCTCATCGCGGTCACCGGGGTCAGCGGCTCCGGCAAGTCGACCCTGGTCAACGACATCCTCTACACGGTGCTGGCCAACCAGATCAACGGCGCCCGGCTGGTTCCCGGCCGGCACACCCGGATCGGCGGGCTGGAGCACGTCGACAAGGTCGTCGGTGTCGACCAGTCGCCGATCGGGCGTACCCCGCGGTCGAACCCGGCCACCTACACCGGCGTCTGGGACCACATCCGCAAGCTCTTCGCCGAGACCACCGAGGCCAAGGTCCGGGGGTACGGCCCGGGCCGGTTCTCGTTCAACGTCAAGGGCGGGCGCTGCGAGGCGTGCTCCGGCGACGGCACCATCAAGATCGAGATGAACTTCCTCCCGGACGTCTACGTCCCCTGCGAGGTGTGCAAGGGCGCCCGGTACAACCGGGAGACCCTCGAGGTGCACTACAAGGGCAAGACGGTCGCCGAGGTGCTGGACATGCCGATCGAGGAGGCGGCCGAGTTCTTCTCCGCCATCCCGGCCATCCACCGCCACCTCAAGACCCTGGTCGACGTCGGTCTCGGGTACGTGCGGCTGGGCCAGCCCGCCCCGACCCTCTCCGGCGGCGAGGCGCAGCGCGTCAAGCTCGCCTCCGAGTTGCAGAAGCGGTCCACCGGGCGGACGGTCTACGTGCTCGACGAGCCGACCACCGGCCTGCACTTCGAGGACATCCGCAAGCTGCTGATGGTGCTGGAGGGCCTGGTCGACAAGGGCAACACGGTGATCACCATCGAGCACAACCTCGACGTGATCAAGACGGCCGACTGGATCATCGACATGGGTCCGGAGGGCGGCCACCGGGGCGGCACCGTCCTGGCGACCGGCACCCCGGAGGAGGTCGCCGAGGTGCCGGAGAGCCACACCGGCCAGTTCCTGCGCCCGATGCTCAAGCTCGACGGCGAGGCGAAGGGCGCCGCGGCGGCCACCTCCCGGGCCGCCAAGGCCAACGGGATCACCCGCTCGCGGAGCAGCCGCAAGGTTCCCGCCGGGGCGCGCTGACCCAGGCGTACGACGGGCGGGCCGGGACGCCGGTCCGCCCGTTTTCGGTGCCCATTTCGTGACGCGTCAGTATGAACCGTGCGCGACCGTGTTGCGTGTCACCCAGTGTGACCGCAGATCATGACAGTCGGCAGCCGAGAGAGAGGCCGGACATGAGTGACGATCAGGAGCTGACCGGACCGGGTACGCAGACGCGCCGAGCCCTGCTCGCGGGCGCCGGCGCGGTCGGCGCGGCGGTGGTGCTGGCCGCCTGCGGCAGCGACGACCAGGGCCCGGGCAACTCCGCGCCGACCAGCGGCGGCCCCGGCGCGACCGGCGCGGGCGACGCCGGGGGCGGCAACCGGGACAGCATCGGTCCGCTGACCCGGACCACGGACATCCCGGTCGGCGGCGGGGCGGTGTTCGCCAGCAAGGGCGTGGTGATCACCCAGCCGACAGCGGGCCAGTTCAAGGGCTTCGACCCGATCTGCACCCACCAGGGCTGCCCGGTGTCGAATGTCGACGGCGGCACCATCAACTGCACCTGCCACGGCAGCCGGTTCTCGATCAGCGACGGCTCGGTCAAGCAGGGCCCCGCCACCCGGCCGCTGGCGCCGAAGAACATCAAGGTCACCGGCGAGCAGATCACCCTGGCCTGACGCGGCAGCGCCGCGCGTCCCCCGTTCCCGACCGCTCCAGCTCGGCGCATCTGGGGCCGCGCCGCGACCTGGAGCGGTCGCCCGGCGGCGGGTGGGGGACGCGCGCGGCGGCGGTGGGCTGTCGGGGGTGCGGACTAGGCTTGCGGACGTGGCTGACCCCTCGACCTACCGTCCCGCACCCGGCACCATCCCGGAGTCGCCAGGGGTCTACCGCTTCCGCGACGGCACCGGCCGGGTGATCTACGTCGGCAAGGCGCGGAACCTGCGTAGCCGGCTCAACTCCTACTTCGCCGACCCGGTCAACCTGCACCAGCGCACCCGGCAGATGGTCTTCACCGCCGAGTCGGTGGACTGGATCACCGTCGCCACCGAGGTCGAGGCGCTCCAGCAGGAATACACCTGGATCAAGCAGTACGACCCGAAGTTCAACGTCCGCTACCGGGACGACAAGTCGTACCCGTACCTGGCGGTCACCCTCGACGAGGAATACCCGCGGCTCCAGGTGATGCGGGGCGCCAAGCGCAAGGGGGTGCGCTACTTCGGGCCGTACTCCCATGCCTGGGCCATCCGCGAGACGCTGGACCTGCTGCTCCGGGTCTTCCCGGCGCGGACCTGCTCCTCCGGGGTGTTCAAGCGGGCCGGCCAGGTGGGCCGGCCGTGCCTGCTGGGCTACATCGGCAAGTGCTCCGCGCCCTGCGTCGGCAGCGTCACCGCCGACCGGCACCGGGAGATCGTCAACGGCTTCTGCGACTTCATGGGTGGCCGCACCGACACCATGGTCCGCAAGCTCGAACGGGAGATGCTGGAGGCCAGCGAAGGGCTCGAGTTCGAACGGGCGGCCCGGCTGCGTGACGACATCGCGGCCCTGCGGCGGGCGATGGAGAAGCAGACCGTGGTGCTCGGCGACGGCACGGACGCCGACGTGGTCGCCTTCGCCGACGACCCGCTGGAAGCCGCCGTCCAGGTCTTCCACGTCCGCGACGGGCGGGTTCGCGGCCAGCGCGGCTGGGTGGTGGAGAAGACCGAGGAGGTGACCACCGGCGACCTGGTGCACCACTTCTGCACGCAGGTCTACGGCGGGGAGCAGGGCGAGGCCGACGTCCCCCGGGAGCTGCTGGTCCCCGAGTTGCCGAGCGACGTGGACGCGCTTGCCGAGTGGCTCTCCGCCCGCCGGGGCAGCCGGGTCTCCCTGCGGGTGCCGCAGCGCGGCGACAAGCGGTCGCTGCTGGAGACCGTCGAGCGCAACGCCAAGGACGCGCTCGCCCGGCACAAACTCAAGCGTGCCGGTGACCTGACCACCCGCAGCAAGGCCCTCGACGAGATCGCCGACGCGCTCGGCATGCGCACCTCGCCGCTGCGGATCGAGTGCTTCGACGTGTCCCAGATCCAGGGCACCGACGTGGTCGCCAGCATGGTCGTCTTCGAGGACGGGCTGCCCCGCAAGAGCGAGTACCGGCGGTTCATCGTCCGGGGTGCCACCGACGACCTCTCCGCCATGTCGGAGGTGCTGCGCCGGCGTTTCGCCCGCTACCTCGACGCCCGCGCCGAGACCGGGGAGATCGGCGAGGAGACCGCCGGCGACCCGGACCGGCCCGGCATCGATCCCACCACCGGCCGGCCGCGCAAGTTCGCATACCCGCCGCAGTTGGTCGTCGTCGACGGTGGCGCCCCGCAGGTGGCGGCGGCCGCCCAGGCTCTCGCCGAACTGGGCATCGACGACGTCGCCCTCTGCGGCCTGGCCAAGCGGCTGGAGGAGGTCTGGCTGCCCGACGACGAGTTCCCGGTCATCCTGCCGCGCACCTCGGAAGCGCTCTACCTGCTGCAACGGGTACGCGACGAGGCGCACCGGTTCGCCATCACCTTCCACCGCCAGCGCCGCTCCAAGCGGATGACCGAATCGGCGCTCGACAACGTCCCCGGCCTCGGTGAGGTACGCCGCAAGGCGCTGCTACGGCACTTCGGCTCGCTCAAGCGGCTCTCCGCTGCCACCGTCGAGGAGATCACCGAGGTGCCCGGCGTGGGCCGGCGTACCGCCGAGGCGATCCTGGCCGCCCTCGACGGGGACGCCAAACCCACCCCCACCCCCTGACGTCCGTCCGCAGCGCGCCACCGTGGTGACCCGAGCCGCTCCCGTACGCACAACTTCGGGGAGAGTGCTGCCTCGCCGCCCCGAGAGGCCGCACTTTCCGGGAAAATGGGCGGATCTTGAGCCCCGTCGCCCGGGGTGGGTGCCTTCCCGTTCACGTCTGCCTGGCGGGTTCTGGGTGGATGTCCGGTTTGCCGGGCGGTCGGGATGGTGGGCCCGCCATGATCCACTCCAGCTTCCACAGGTCGGGGTGTCCGGCCTCGTGGAGGCCGCGACTTGCCGCAGCCCGAGTCGATCATGGCCGACCGTCAGGCGATCTGCGGCGAATGCCCGGATTGTGCGCCGACCGGAGCCGGCCGGGGAACCGCATGGGTCGAGGCGTCGCCACGGGTGGGTGGTTTGTGGTGGGCTGTCCCGTGGTCGGGGCCACCCGTGGGCCGGAATCATGCCGGGGCCGGGGTCGTTGAACATGGCAGACCGCGCGGCACAGGCCGGCGTCCCCCGGCGGGTCGAGCCCCGGCCGGAATGACCGGCCACCCCAGGTCGTTACATCCCCGGGGCCGCGCCAGTCCCGTGAGGGCCGTGGGAATGACTCCCCGCCGCCGGTCGTTACATCCCCGGGCCGCCCGAGCAGGTCACCCCCCGATCGCCGGGCCTGCCCCTTCGCAGACTTCCCCCTTTTCGCGGCACGCACCGCACCCCCGCGCGTGTGCCGCACACCCCCGAACAGGAAGGCGTGACTCATCATGCGTACCAACACCATGCTGCGTAAGACCGTCCTGACCGCTGCCGGTGTCGTCGCGACCGCCGGTGGGATCGCCGGCCCGGCGATCGCCGCCCACGCCGCCGACAACAAGCCCGCCGCGCAGGTCCAGACCGACCGCAAGGGCGGGGAGCGCGAGCTCAACGTGCGCTACGAGGCCCAGCCGAACTTCTACTACTGCGGCCCCGCCGCGGCCCGCAACGCCCTCTCCGTCCAGGGCAAGGACATCAACGTCGACGCCATGGCCAAGGAGATGGGCACCACCGAGGCAGGCACCAACAGCGTCAACGACATCACCCCGGTGCTGAACAAGGAGACCGGCCGCGACGCGTACCACAGCACGGAGATGCCGGTCGACAAGGTCGACGCCCAGCACGTCGAGCAGCTGCGCGCCGACATCGTCAAGGCCGTGGACGACGGCCGCGCCGTGGTCGCCAACATCGCCGGCACCGCGACCGACACCGACGGCAACACCCACTCCTTCGAGGGTGGCCACTACATCAGCGTGGTGGGCTACCGCGACGGTGGGAAGGTCGTGACGATCGCCGACTCGGCCGACCCGAGCATGGCCTCCTACCGGATCGACGTGGACGCCCTGGCGCACTGGATCGCCAGCCGCGGCTACAGCTCCTGACCTGGGGCAATGACGAAGGGCCCGACCCCGAACGGGGGTCGGGCCCTTCGGCGTCCCGAGGCGCGCTCACTCCTCGGCGAGTACGGCCAGGATCGCGGCGCCGTACTTGGCGAGCTTGTTCTCGCCGACGCCGTTGATCCGGGACAGCTCGGCCAGCGAGGCCGGCGCCTCGGTGGCGAGCTGCCGCAGGGTGGCGTCATGGAAGATCACGTACGCCGGGACGCCCTGCTCCTTCGCGGTGGCCGCCCGCCAGGCCCGCAGCCGCTCGAAGACCGGCACCGCGGCCGGGGCCAGGTCGGCGACGACGGTCGCCGCGCCGCGCGGCTTGGCGGACCGGCCGCTCGCCGGCCGCTCCGGCTCGCGCCGCATGGTGACCGTGCGCCGCCGCCCCAGCACCTCGGCGCTCGCCTCGGTCAGCGCGAGGGTGCCGTAGTCGCCCTCGACGGCGAGCACGCCCTCGGCGAGCAGCTGCCGGACCACGCCCCGCCATTCCGCCTCGCGCAGCTCGGTGCCGATGCCGAAAGTGCTCAGCGAGTCGTGCCCGTACTGGTCGATCTTGTCGGTGCGCTTGCCGAGCAGGATGTCGATGCTGTGCCCGGCGCCGAACCGCTGGTTGCGCTCGCGGTCGAGCCGGTAGACGGTGGAGAGCAGCTTCTGCGCGGCGACCGTGCCGTCCCAGGACTCCGGCGGCTCCAGGCAGGTGTCGCAGTTGCCGCAGCCACCAGTGGCGGTCTCGCCGAAGTACTCCAGCAACTGGGCGCGGCGGCAGCGGACCGTCTCGCACAGCGCCAGCATCGCGTCGAGGTGGGTGGCGAGGTTGCGCCGGTGCGCCAGGTCGCCCTCGGACGTCTCGATCATCTTGCGCTGCTGCACCACGTCCTGCAGCCCGTACGCCAGCCAGGCGGTGGACGGCAGCCCGTCCCGCCCGGCGCGGCCGGTCTCCTGGTAGTAGCCCTCCACCGACTTGGGCAGGTCGAGGTGGGCGACGAAGCGCACGTCCGGCTTGTCGATGCCCATGCCGAAGGCGATGGTGGCGACCATGACCAGCCCGTCCTCGCGGAGGAAGCGCTGCTGGTTGGCCGCCCGGGTCGCCGCGTCCAGCCCGGCGTGGTACGGCAGCGCCGGGATGCCGTTCTGCACCAGGAACTCGGCGGTCTTCTCCACCGAGGCGCGGGAGAGGCAGTAGACGATGCCGGCGTCGCCCGGGTGCTCGTCACGCAGCAGGCCGAGCAGTTGCCTGCGCGGCTCCCGCTTGGGCACGATCCGGTACTGGATGTTGGGTCGGTCGAAGCTGGCCACGAAGTGCCGGGCGTCGGTGAGCTTGAGCCGGGTGGCGATCTCGGTGCGGGTGGATCCGGTGGCGGTGGCGGTCAGCGCGATCCGCGGCACCCCCGGCCACCGCTCGTGCAGCATCGACAGGTTGAGGTAGTCCGGGCGGAAGTCGTGCCCCCACTGCGACACGCAGTGCGCCTCGTCGATCGCGAACAGCGCGATCCGACCCCGCTCCAGCAGGGCGACGGTGGACCGGACCGCGAGCGCCTCCGGGGCGAGGTAGAGCAGGTCGAGCTCGCCGGCGAGGAAGGCGCCCTCCACCCGGCGCCGCTCGGTGAGGTCCTGGGTCGAGTTGAGGAAGCCGGCCCGGACGCCGACCGTGGTGAGCGCGTCGACCTGGTCCTGCATCAGGGCGATCAGCGGCGAGACGACCACCGCGACGCCGTCCCGGACCAGCGCCGGGATCTGGTAGCAGAGCGACTTGCCGCCACCGGTGGGCATCAACACCAGCGCGTCGCCACCGGCCACCACGTGCTCGACGACCTGCTGCTGGAAGCCGCGGAAGGCGTCGTACCCGAACACCCGGTTGAGCACCCGCAGCGCGTCCTCGGTCCGCTGATCGGTGGGGGAGACCATCCGCGCAGTCTACGGGCGTCGCCCGACACCACCCGACCCCGACGAGCGCGCCGCGGCCGGATCGGCAGAAGCGTCGGAAGTACGACCGGGGCAGCCGCCGACCCCGGCAAAACGGACAAGTGCCTGTTCGGGTCGTCACCCGTGGAATCCCGAACGGGTGTGCAGCCGTTAGAGTCGCTGACTGACCATGCGCGGCCGAGCGGCCGCGGCGCCACGGCTTGGGGGTAACGGTGAGCGAGGCGCGGACGGGAGACCCGGCCGGTACGGAGACAGCGCTCGGACAACCGGCGCCGGCCGAGGCGGAGACCACTCTGGTGGTGGTCACCGGCCTCTCCGGCGGCGGCCGCAGCACGGTGGCCCGGGCGTTGGAGAACGTCGGCTACTACGTGGTGGACAACCTGCCCCAGGCGCTCATGCTCGACATGGCCGAGCTGGCCTTCAAGGCCGGCGGCGCGGCCCGGCGTACCGCCATGGTGCTGGACGTGCGCTCCCGCGCCTTCTCCACGGACCTGGCCGGGGCGATCCGGGAGCTGCGGGAGCGGGGCTTCCAGCCCCGGGTGGTCTTCGTCGACGCCGACGACGACGTGCTGATCCGCCGGTTCGAGAGCGTCCGCCGGTCCCACCCGTTGCAGGGCGACGGCCGGCTGGCCGACGGCATCGCCGTCGAGCGCGCCCTGCTGGAGGAGGCCCGGGACCAGGCCGACGTGATCATCGACACCAGCCACCTCAACGTCAACCAGCTCCGCCGCCGGGTGGAGGAGCTGTTCGGTGGGGAGGACGCCCGCCGGCTGCGGATCACCGTGCTCTCCTTCGGCTTCAAGTACGGACTCCCGCCGGACGCCGACTTCGTGATGGACGCCCGGTTCCTGCCGAACCCGTACTGGGTGCCGGAGCTGCGCGAGCACACCGGGCGCGAGGAGGCGGTCAGCGCGTACGTGCTGGGTCAGGAGGGCGCGGACGCCTTCGTGGCCGGGTACGCGGACCTGGTCAACGCGACCACCGCCGGTTTCGAGCGCGAGGGGAAGCGTTACCTGACCGTCGCCGTCGGCTGCACCGGCGGCAAGCACCGCAGCGTGGCGATCGCCGAGGAGTTGGCCACCCGGCTGCGCCAGTCCGGCATCGCCGCCAACGCCCAGCACCGGGACCTGGGGCGGGAATGATCCCGATCAGGGTGGTCGCCTTCGGCGGGGGGCACGGGCTCTCGGCGTCGCTGCGGGCGCTGCGGCGCTGCGTACCCGAACTCGACCTGGACATCACCGCGGTGGTCACCGTCGGCGACGACGGCGGCTCCAGCGGCCGGCTGCGCGCCGAGCGCGGCGGCCTGCCCCCGGGCGACCTGCGGCAGGCTCTGGTCGCCCTCGCCGGCGACCACCCGGCCACCCGGCGCAGCGCCGCGCTGTTCCAGCACCGCTTCGAGGCGGGCCTCGCCCACGTGGCCGACGGCACGGCCGACTCGCTCGCCGGGCACGCGGTCGGCAACCTGCTGATCTGCGGGCTGATGGAGCTGCTCGGCGACCCGGTGGCCGCGCTCGACCACGCCGGCGCGATGCTCGGCGCGGTCGGCCGGGTGCTGCCGATGTCGCGCCAGCCGGTCGGCATCGAGGCCCGGGTGCGCGGCGCCGACCCGGCCCACCCCGACGAGGTACGCACGCTGCGCGGCCAGCACCAGGTGGCGGTCACCTCTGGGCGAGTCGAGTCGCTGCGGCTCACCCCGGCCGCGCCGGCCGCCTGCGCGGAGGCGCTGACCGCGGTACGCGACGCCGACTGGCTGATCTTCGGCCCGGGGAGCTGGTACACCAGCGTGCTGCCCCACCTGCTGGTGCCGGGGCTGGCCGACGCGGTCGTGTCCAGTTCGGCGCGGCGGCTGGTGACCCTCAACCTGGTGGCGGAGAAGGAGACCCTGGGGCTCTCCCTGGCCGACCATCTGGACACCCTCGGTCGCTATCTGCCCGAGCTGAAGGTGGACATGGTGCTGGCCGATTCCATGGCCGTGGGGGACCCCGAGGCGGTCGGACGTGCGGCAGAATCGCTGGGTGCCCGGCTGGTCCTCGCCCCCATCGCCGTCCCGGACGGCACGCCCCGTCATGATCCAGCCGCCTTGGGCGCCGCCCTGGTGCCTGTCCTGGGCGCCGATCGTTAAACACGTACGTAATCACCGGCGACACGCCGGAACCGGTCCGTGAGGGGGCGCACTATGGCGATGACGGCTGCGGTCAAGGACGAGCTGAGCCGGGTAGACGTGCCCAAGCCCTGCTGCCGGCGGGCGGAGATGGCCGCCCTGCTGCGCTTCGCCGGCGGCCTGCACATCGTGTCGGGCCGCGTGGTGGTCGAGGCGGAGCTGGACACCGGCGCGGTGGCCCGGCGGCTCCGCCGGGAGATCGCCGAGGTCTACGGCTACCCGAGCGAGATCCACGTGCTCGCCTCGGGCGGGCTGCGCAAGGGCAGCCACTTCATTGTCCGGGTGGTGAAGGACGGCGAGGCGCTGGCCCGGCAGACCGGCCTGCTGGACGTCCGGGGCCGCCCGGTGCGCGGCCTGCCGCCGCACGTGGTGGCCGCCAACGTCTGCTGCGCGGTCTCCGCCTGGCGGGGCGCGTTCATGGCGCACGGCTCGCTCACCGAGCCGGGCCGCTCCAGCGCCCTGGAGATCACCTGCCCCGGCCCGGAGTCGGCCCTCGCGCTGGTCGGCGCGGCCCGCCGGATCGGCATCACCGCCAAGAACCGCGAGGTGCGCGGGGTGGACCGGGTGGTGGTCAAGGACGGCGACGCGATCGCCGCCCTGCTCACCCGGATCGGCGCGCACGCCAGCGTGCTGGCCTGGGAGGAGCGGCGGGTGCGCCGGGAGGTCCGGGCGACGGCCAACCGGCTGGCCAACTTCGACGACGCCAACCTGCGCCGCTCGGCCCGCGCCGCGGTGGCCGCCGCCGCCCGGGTCACCCGGGCCCTGGAGATCCTCGCCGACGACGCCCCCCACCACCTCACCTCGGCCGGCCGGCTGCGGCTGGAGCACCGGCAGGCCTCGCTGGAGGAGTTGGGCGCCCTGGCCGACCCGCCGTTGACCAAGGACGCCATCGCCGGCCGGATCCGCCGGCTGCTCGCGCTCGCCGACAAGCGGGCCCGCGACCTGGGCATCCCGGATACGGAAGCGGCCGTCACGCCCGACATGCTCGTGGTCTGATAGGACGGTGAGGCGTGGTGCTGCGGGAGTGATCTCCACCCGCCGCAGCGCGGTGCCGCGCGCTCGGATATGGTCGCTGCGTACGGCAAGGGGGCCGGCACAGGCACTCCTCGCCGTGCTCACCGCCTCGGGCGGTCAGGTCCCCACGGACCGCGCGGCGGGGTGGCCGAGATGAACCGTCAACGGCCGGCTCCAACGGTCGGCGAACACATCTCCGCCGGCCGGGGTCTCACGCCGGCGGACCAGAACGCGAGGAGATGGGACCTGTGACCATCCGGGTTGGCATCAACGGCTTCGGCCGGATCGGCCGCAACTTCTTCCGGGCAGTGCTGGCGTCCGGCGCTGACATCGAGGTCGTGGCGGTCAACGACCTGACCGACAACGCCACGCTCGCCCACCTTGTCAAGTACGACAGCATCCTGGGTCGCCTCCCGCAGGAGGTCAAGGCCACCGACGACGAGATCAGCGTGGGCGGGCACACCATCAAGGCGTACGCCGAGAAGGACCCGGCCAAGCTGCCGTGGGGCGAGGCCGGCGCCGACGTGGTCATCGAGTCCACCGGTTTCTTCACCGACGCCACCAAGGCGAAGGCGCACCTCGACGGCGGGGCCAAGAAGGTCATCATCTCCGCGCCGGCGAAGAACGAGGACGTCACCGTGGTCATGGGCGTCAACCACGACCAGTACGACCCGGCCAAGCACAACATCATCTCGAACGCCTCCTGCACCACCAACTGCCTCGCCCCGATGGCGAAGGTGCTGCACGACACGTTCGGCATCCAGCAGGGTCTGATGACCACCATCCACGCGTACACCCAGGACCAGAACCTGCAGGACGCCCCGCACAAGGACCTGCGCCGGGCCCGGGCCGCCGCGCTGAACATCGTGCCGACCTCGACCGGGGCCGCGAAGGCGATCGGCCTGGTCCTGCCCGACCTCAAGGGCAAGCTGGACGGCTACGCGCTGCGGGTGCCGATCCCGACCGGCTCCACCACCGACCTGACCGTCACGGTCGGCCGGGAGACCAGCGTGGACGAGGTCAACGCCGCGCTGAAGGCCGCCGCGGACGGCCCGCTCAAGGGCATCCTGGTCTACAACGAGGACCCGATCGTCTCCTCGGACATCGTCACCGACCCGGCGTCCTGCATCTTCGACGCGCCGCTGACCAAGGTGATCGGCAACCAGGTCAAGGTCGTCGGCTGGTACGACAACGAGTGGGGCTACTCGAACCGCCTGGTCGACCTGGCCAAGCTGGTGGGTTCGTCGCTGTGAGCATCCGGAACCTCGACGACCTGCTCGGCGAGGGGGTGTCGGGTCGGCGCGTGCTGGTGCGCGCCGACCTGAACGTCCCGCTCGACAAGCAGAGCGGTGAGATCACCGACGACGGCCGGATCCGGGCCGTCCTGCCCACCCTCGGCGCGCTGGTGCAGGCCGGCGCCAAGGTGGTCGTCTGCTCGCACCTGGGCCGCCCGAAGGGCGCGCCGGACCCGCAGTTCAGCCTCCGCCCGGTCGCCGCGCGGCTGGGTGAGCTGCTGGGCACGCCGGTCCACTTCGCCGAGGACACCGTCGGTGACTCCGCCCGCGCGTGCGTGGCGGGTCTGGTCGACGGTCAGGTCGCCCTGCTGGAGAACCTGCGTTTCAACAAGGGCGAGACCAGCAAGGACGGGGCGGAGCGGGCGGCCTTCGCCGACCAGCTCGCCGCCTTCGGCGAGGCGTACGTCGACGACGCGTTCGGCGCGGTGCACCGCAAGCACGCCAGCGTCTACGATGTGCCGGCCCGGCTGCCGCACTTCGCCGGCCGGCTGGTGCTGCGCGAGGTCGAGGTGCTCAGCCAGCTGACCGGCGAGCCGGAGCGGCCGTACGTGGTGGTGCTGGGCGGCTCGAAGGTCTCCGACAAGCTGGCGGTGATCGAGGCGCTGCTGCCCAAGGTCGACCGGCTGCTCATCGGCGGCGGCATGTGCTTCACCTTCCTCAAGGCCCAGGGCCTGGAGGTGGGCAGCTCGCTGCTCGAGGAGGAGATGGTCGAGACCTGCCGGAACCTGATGGAGCGCGAGCCGGGCAAGATCATGCTCCCGGTCGACGTGGTGGCCGCGGTCGCCTTCGCCCCGGACGCCGAGCACGACACGGTCCGGGCGGACGGCATTCCGAACAAGCGGGTCGGGCTGGACATCGGCCCGGAGACGGTGGCCGGGTTCGCCGCCGCCCTCAAGCAGGCGCGGACGGTCTTCTGGAACGGCCCGATGGGCGTGTTCGAGATGCCGGCGTTCGCCAACGGGACCCGCGGGGTCGCCGAGGCGATCGCGAAGTCCGGCGCGTTCAGCGTCGTCGGCGGCGGTGACTCGGCAGCGGCGGTGCGCACGTTGGGCCTGGACGAGTCCGCTTTCGATCACATCTCCACCGGCGGTGGCGCCTCCCTGGAGTACCTGGAGGGCAAGACCCTCCCCGGCATCGCGGCCCTGGAGAACTGAATGGCGAGCACCACCCGCCGGCCACTGATGGCCGGCAACTGGAAGATGAACCTGAACCACCTCGAGGCCAACCTGCTGGTGCAGAAGCTGGCCGCGAGCCTCACCGAGAAGCAGCTCACCGACGTCGAGACGGTGGTCCTGCCGCCCTTCACCGACCTGCGGACCGTGCAGACCGCGGTGGACGGCGACAAGCTGCTGATCGGCTACGGCGCGCAGGACCTGTCGCCGTACCAGTCGGGCGCGTACACCGGGGACATCTCCGGGCCGATGCTCGCCAAGCTGGGCTGCACCTATGTGGTGGTCGGCCACTCCGAGCGGCGGCAGTACCACCACGAGGACGACGCGCTGGTCAACGACAAGGTGAACGCCGCGCTGTCCAACGGGCTCACCCCGATCCTCTGCATCGGCGAGGGGCTCGAGGTCCGCGAGCAGCTGCGGCACGTGCCGCACTGCTGCGACCAGCTCGACGGCGCGCTCCGGGGGCTCACCGCGGAGCAGGTCACCAAGGTCGTCGTCGCGTACGAGCCGGTCTGGGCGATCGGCACCGGCAAGACGGCCACCCCGGACGACGCCCAGGAGGTCTGCGGCGAGGTGCGCAAGCGCCTCGGTGAGACCTTCGACGAGAACACCGCCCAGCAGGTCCGGATCCTCTACGGCGGGTCGGTCAAGGCGTCGAACATCGCCGCGATCATGGCCCAGCCGGACGTGGACGGGGCCCTCATCGGGGGCGCCAGCCTGGACGCCGAGGAATTCGCGCAGATCTGCCGGTTCCCGGAACACACCGCCCGCTGATCGCTCGCTATCCTTGACGCTGCCCGTCCGCCGGCCGGTGCTGCCATGCCCGACCAGCCCGGGCAGCTGATCGCTACGAGAGGACTGACCCCCGCCATGCCGATCGCGTTCGCGTACACGTTGATCGTGTTGTTGATCATCACGAGCATCCTGCTCACCCTGCTGATCCTGCTGCACCGAGGTAAGGGTGGCGGGTTGTCGAGCATGTTCGGTGGCGGCGTCAGCTCCAGCCTGGCCGGCTCATCGGTGGCCGAGAAGAACCTCGACCGGTACACGGTTCTGGTCGGGATCGTCTGGTTCGCGTGCATCGTCGGGATCGGGCTCTGGCTCCGGCTCCAGCTCAGCTCCTGAATCAGCGCGTCGAGTCGTACAATCTGCGCGCGGTCCGTCACGGACCGCGCGCAGTTTTATTTTTGCGTTGCACCGCGTCGCCCGCCGCCCGTCGCACGAGCGGCGACCCCCTCCGACGACAGGAGCGAGCAGCCGTGCCGAGTGGCAACCTCATCCGCGGCACCCGCATCGGGTCCGCCCCCGAACGCTTCGACCAGCGCACCGAGCCGGCGCCGCGCCGCCCGGTCGTCTACTGGTGCCGCAACCACCACCGGGTCCAGTTCCTGATCGCCGCCGAGGCGGAGACGCCCGCCACCTGGGACTGCCCGCGCTGCGGCGAGCCGGCCGGCCCCGACCCCGGCAACCCGCCCGGCCGGCAGCGCACCGAGCCCTACAAGACCCACCTGGCGTACGTCCAGGAACGGCGCACCCCGGAGGAGGGGGAGGCGCTCCTCGCCGAGGCCCTCGACGCGCTCCGCCGACGCCGCAGCGGCACCTGACCCCCGCTGGCGCGTCGCCGTGGTGGCTGAGCGCTCCGCCGACGCCGCAGCGGCACCTGACCCCCGCTGGCGCGTCGCCGTGGTGGCTGAGCGCTCCGCCGACGCCGCAGCGGCGCCTGACGGTGGTTAAGAGGGGGCCCCTGCTCTACGCCAGGCGTTAAAAAGGGGCCCTTCCTTACCGCTCAGCGCAGGCTGCGCAGGCGGGGGGGCACGTCGGCCGCCGCGGCCCGGTCCAGCAGCCAGAGGGTACGGGCCACCCCGTGCACCCCGGCCGCCGGCAGCTGCACGGGACCGGCTCCGGCCAGGGCCATGCCCACCGCCCGGGCCTTGTCCGCGCCGGCGGCCACCAGCCAGACCTCCTCGGCGGTGTTGATCGCCGGCAGGGTCAGCGTGGTGCGCACCGGCGGCGGCTTCGGGCTGCCGCGGACCGCGCTGACCGGCCGGTTGTCGTGGTGCACCGGGTGCTCGGGAAAGACCGAGGCCACGTGCCCGTCCTCGCCGACGCCGAGCAGCAGCACGTCGAAGTGGGGGAGCGCGGCGTGCCCGGGCCGGGCGGCCCG
>NZ_JAPDPH010000072.1 GCF_026013475.1 Micromonospora yasonensis
CCGCGAGCCCTATCCGGCCCTGGCCACGGCCCTGCCGGCCGACACGTCGGCGACCACCTGGAAGTTCACCCTGCGGCATGGGGCCAAGTGGCACGACGGGCAGCCGGTCACGGTCGACGACGTGCTCTTCACCTTCCAACGAATCCTCGACCCGGCCGCCCAGACGCTGATCTACTCTTTCTTCGGTACCTGGCTCAAGGAGGTGCGCAAGGTCGACGACACGAGCGTCGAACTGGTCTTCAACTTCCCGTTCCCTGATGCGTTGCAGCGCCTGACGATCGCCAAGATCATGCCGAAGCACGTCTTCGGCGCACCCGGCGGCTGGGACGCGGCCAAGGGCGGCAAGGCGGTCGGCTCCGGCCCCTACAAGATGATCGCGCACAACCCGAAGTCCAACACCGTGCTCCAGGCTTTCGCCGACTACAACGGTCCCCGCAAGCCAGCCATCAAGAAGATGAACTGGCTGTCCATCGTGGAGGCGCCTGCTCGCGTCGCGAAGATCTCCGGCGCGAGCGCCGAGGCCCAGATCGCCGACAACATCCCGTACGCCAACATCGACCAACTGCGCAACGGTGGGCTGACCGTCGAGGGCGGCAAGGGCATGAACCACATGTTCCTCATGTTCAACACGGCCCTGAAGCCCTTCGATGACGTACGCGTGCGCCAGGCGCTCCTCTACGCGATCGACACCAAGAAGATGATCGACGTCGCGCTCAAGGGGCACGGCACGCCGGCGACGAGCTTCCTCAACGAGGAGAACGCGTCGTACGCCAAGGCGAAGACCGTCTACAGCTACGATCCCGCCAAGGCGAAGGCACTCCTGTCGGCCGCCGGCGTGACGAACCTGTCCGTCACGCTCATGGCCGTGAACGTCAGCTGGATCGCCGACTGCCTGCCCACCATCGCCAACTCCTGGCAGGCGATCGGCGTCAAGACCACGCTCGAACCCCAGGACACCGCCGCGCTCTTCACCAAGATGGACCAGTCGCAGTCCTACCAGGTGGTCGCGGCGGCATCGAACCCGAACCAGTTCGGCCTGGACGCGGACCTGATCCTCCGCTACAACTACACCTCCGGCGGCACCTGGATGAAGTACACCAAGTGGGACACCAGCCCGGATGCCAAGAACCTGTTCGCGCTGATGGATCAGGCCACCCGGGAGCCCGACCCGACGAAGAAGCTGGCGCTGCTGCACCAGTACCTCGACGTCATCGCGGAGCAGGCGGTGCTCTACCCCGTCCTGCACACGGAGCTGATGACCGCCTGGAATCCGAAGAAGCTCACCGGAGTCCGGCCGCAGGCATACCCGGGCATCAGTCTGCTGCAGGCGCAGCGTGTCTGAAGCCTCGTGCGGCGCCGGGCCCGCCCGGCGCCGCACCCGCCACCCATCAGCCGGACCGCGTCAGGAGGTCAACCAGTGGCAGTCGTCGCCAGAATGCTGGTCCGCCGGATACTCATCCTGATCCCGCTCCTGCTGGGCGTCATCCTGTTCGTGTTCATCATCATGCGGTTCTCCAACAACAAGCCGGAGTACGCCTACTTCCAGGGAGCCAACCCGACGGCGGAACAGATTCACCAATTCCAGGTGGAGAACGGTCTGCTCGATCCGCTGCCGGTGCGCTATGTCCGATTCGTCGGCGACCTGCTCCACGGCGACATGGGCACCAGCGTCCTGACCAAGGCGCCGGTGCTCGACTCGGTCCTCACCGCGCTGCCGCTCACGCTGCAACTGACTTTCCTCGGCCTGGCGATCGCCGTGGCCCTGGCCCTGGTCTTCGGCGTCACCGCGGCCATCTTCCGGGACCGCTGGCCCGACCAGGTCATCCGGCTGGTATCGCTGATCGGCGTCGCGGCGCCAGCGTTCTGGCTGGCCCTGCTGATGATCCAGTGGCTGGCCGTCGACCGCGGGTGGTTCCCGACCAGTGGCTACATCAATCCCGGCGACTCGTTCAGCGGCTGGCTGCGATCGATGACGCTGCCGGCGCTCTCCCTGTCACTGCCCGTCGCCGCCCAGTTGACCCGGATCATCCGGACGTCGATGGTCGAGGAGTTGGACAGGGACTACGTCCGCACCGCGATCGGCAGCGGCCTGCCGCCGATCGTCGTGATCGGACGCAACGTCCTGCGCAACGCGCTGATCAATCCACTGACGGTGCTGGGCCTGCGCATCGGCTACCTGCTCGGCGGCGCGGTGGTCATCGAGACCATCTACGCGCTGCCCGGCATGGGGCAGCTCATGATCAACGGTGTACGCGACGGGGACCCCGCCGTGGTGCAGGGCGTCGTGCTCACCATCGCCACCGGCTTCGTCGTGGTGAACCTCGCCGTCGACATCCTCTATCTGCTCGTGAACCCGCGCCTCAGGAGTGCCACGTGATGCGAAACGGACTCGCGAGAAGGCTCTCGCGGCCGGGCATCCAGTTCCGGCGGCTCGGCCCGCCCTCATGGATATCCCTCACCGTCCTCGCCGCCATCGCCCTCGCCGCGGTCCTCGCCCCCGTGCTCGCCCCGCACTCGCCCTACGTGCAGGAGCCGAGCGGCGGCGGTCCGACCGCCGCCCACTGGATGGGGCTGGACAGCGCGAACCGCGACATCTTCACCCGGCTGCTCTACGGTGCCCGCTGGTCGCTGATCATCGGCCTCGGCGCGACCGCCATCGCACTGCTCTGCGGCGCGCTGGTCGGCGCGATCGCAGCCACCGCCCGCAAGGCCGTCGACGAGGCCCTCATGCGAAGCCTTGACGTGATCATGGCGTTCCCGGGAATCGCGCTCGCCGCCGTCCTGGTCGCCGTCTTCGGCGGCAGCATCCTCGTGCTGGTGCTGGCGATCGCATTCCTCTACATGCCGTCCGTGGCCCGGGTGGTCCGGGCGAACGTGCTGGCCCAGTACGGCGAGGACTACGTCGCCGCCGAGCGCATCATCGGCGCCCGGAGCCCGCACATCCTGCTCAAGCACGTCGCCATCAACTGTGCCGCGCCGATCCTGGTCTTCTGCACGGTGATGGTCGCCGACGCGATCGTCTTCGAGGCGTCACTGTCGTTCATCGGTGCCGGAGTACGCCCGCCGGACCCCTCGTGGGGCAGCGTCATCGCCGACGGCCGGAACATGGTGCTCCTCGGCGGCTGGTGGGCCACCGTCTTCCCCGGCCTGCTGATCCTGATCACGGTCCTGGCGCTCAACGTCCTCGCCGAGGGCGTGTCCGACGCCTGGGCCGCGCCCACCGCCCGTGCCGCCGGCCCGGTCAAGAAGCAGGACGACGTCGACGCGCTGGAACAAGCCCTCCCCGGATCCGGGGAGATCACCCAACTGCCCGGGCTGGCGGAGGCGGCACAGCGGCTGGCCCAGCGAGCACGCCCCCTGCCGCAGGGCGCGCCGATCCTGCGGGTGAGCAAGCTGGCCATCGGGTTCGAAGGCCGGCACGAAGGCGTGGACATCGTCGACGGGATCTCCTTCGACGTGCGCCCGGGCGAAGTGCTCGGCCTGGTCGGCGAGTCCGGCTGCGGCAAGTCGTTGACCGCGCTGACCGTCATGGGTCTGCAGCCGCGGGGCGCCCGCGTCAGCGGCGAGATCCTCTTCGACGGCAAGGACCTGCTGACGCTCCCCCGGGCCGCCCGTCGCCGGCTGCTCGGCCACGACATGGCGATGGTGTACCAGGACGCGCTGTCCTCGCTCAACCCCGCAATGACCATCAACGCCCAGTTGAAGCAGGTGGTCCGACGGGGCGGCCGGCGCAGCCCGACCGAACTGCTGGAGCTCGTGGGCCTCGACGCCGCGCGTACCCTTCCGTCCTATCCGCACGAGCTCTCCGGCGGCCAGCGGCAGCGGGTCCTGATCGCGATGGCCCTCTCACGCGACCCCAAGCTGATCATCGCGGACGAGCCGACCACGGCGCTGGACGTGACCGTGCAGGCGCAGGTGATCCAGTTGCTCCTGCGGCTGCGAGCGGAATTGGGGTTCGCCCTGATCCTGGTCTCGCACGACCTTGCCCTGGTCGCGGACGTGACGGACCGCGTCGTGGTCATGTACGGCGGTCAGATCGTCGAAACGGGTGTGACGGCCACCGTCGTCGGCGCCCCCGCGCATCACTATGCCCGCGGGCTGCTCGGCTCGGTGCTGTCGCTGGAAGCCGGCGCGGCTCGGCTGACCCAGATCCGCGGCGTCGTTCCGGCCCCGGCCCACTTCCCGGGCGGCTGCCGGTTCGCCGACCGTTGCCCGATGGTCACGGAGATTTGCCGAATGCAGACACCCCGGCTGACCGGGCAGCGCCACCACGAAGTGGCCTGCCACCATCCGGCTCTCGACGTCGGGGCGTCGGCTCTCGCCAGCGGCGCGGGCGCCGCACCGGCCAGTACGGCGGAGGCACGATGACTGCGACGCCACTTGTCGAACTCGCTGACGTGCACGTGATGTACAAAGCACGCTCCGGCGGCCTCTTTCGACGCGAACGCGTCCACGCGCTCACCGCCGCGGACCTCACCATCGAGCCCGGCGAGACGGTCGGTGTGGTCGGCGAGTCCGGCTGCGGCAAGTCGACGCTCGCAAGGATCCTGGTCGGGCTGGAAAAGCCCACCAAAGGTACGGTGCTGTTCCGCGGTCAGCACCTCTGGTCCATGCCGCCAGCGGCGCGCCGGGTGGCGATCGGGTCGAGCACCGGCATGGTGTTCCAGGACCCGTCGACCGCGCTCAACCGACGACTGCCCATCCGGCAGGTGCTACGCGATCCCCTCGACGTGCACGGCGTCGGCACGCCGCGTCAGCGCGAAGAGCGGGTACGCGAGCTGCTCGGCCTGGTGGGCCTGCCGGCGAGCGTCGCAGACCTGCTGCCCGGCCAGGTGTCCGGCGGGCAGCGCCAGCGGGTGGCCATCGCCCGCGCGCTGGCGCTGCAACCGCGGTTGCTCATCGCTGACGAGCCGACGAGCGCACTCGACGTCTCGGTGCGTGCGCAGATCCTGAACCTGCTTCTCGATCTGAAGGAGCAGCTCAACCTGGCGATGGTCTTCGTCTCGCACGACATCCAGACAGTGCGGCGAATGAGCGACCGGGTCGTGACGATGTATCTCGGGCGGATCGTTGAGCAGGCCCCGGCCGAGGCGGTGCCCGGCCGGACCCGCCACCCCTACACCCGGGCCCTCTTCTCCGCCACCCCCGGTCTGCTGTCCCCGATCGACCCGATCCCGCTGGCCGGGCCGGTTCCCTCCGCTACCCGGCCGCCCAGCGGATGCCCGTTCCGTACCCGCTGCTGGAAGGCCGACGACCGGTGCGCCAAGGAGATGCCGGCAGCGCACACCGACACCGTCGTCGGGCCAGACGATCACCTGTTCCGCTGCCACCACCCGATCCGCGACGGCGCGACCGACCTCGAACTGACCAGCCAAGCCCAGGAGACTGCATGACCACCCACGAGCTGTCGCCGCAGCGGTCGGCCGCACTGACCGGCGTCATCCCTCCGGTGTCCACCCCACTGACCCCGGACTACGAGGTCGACACCGCATCGCTGACCCGGTTGGTGGACCATCTGCTGGACGGTGGGGTGGACGGTCTGTTCGTCCTCGGCTCCACCTCTGAGGTGGCCTTCCTCCCGGACGGCCACCGCAAGATCGTGCTCGATACCGTCACGCGTCACGTCGCGGGCCAGGTTCCAGTGCTCGCCGGCGTGATCGACATGACCGCCCTGCGCGTGCTGGACCATGTGCGAGCGGCTGTCCAGGCGGGCGTGGACGGGCTCGTGGCCACCGCGCCCTTCTACACCCGGACGCACCCCGCGGAGATCGAGCTGCACTTCCGCACCATCGCGGCGCAGGCAGGGTTGCCGTTGTACGCCTACGACCTGCCGGTTTCGGTGCACAGCAAGCTCGGCGCCGACCTGCTGCTCGACCTCGCCCGCGACGGTGTGCTGGCCGGAGTCAAGGACTCCAGTGGTGACGAAGGCGCCCTGCGCGGGGTGATTCTCGGGCGGCGGGACCGTCGGGACATCGGCTCTTTCAGTGTGCTCACCGGCTCCGAACTCACCGTCGACTCCGCGTTGTGGATGGGCGCGGACGGGGTGGTGCCGGGCCTGGGCAACGTCGACCCGCACGGTTACGCCCGGCTGTTCCGCGCGGCATCGGACGGCGACTGGGAGGCCGCGCGAGCCGAACAGGAGCGGCTGCTGCACCTGTTCGAACTCGTCAATGTCGGCAGACCGCGAATGGGTCCGGGTTCGTCCGCGCTGGGAGCGTTCAAGGCCGCACTGTACCTGCGGGGGATCATCGACCACCCGACAACGGCGGTGCCGCAGATCCCGTTGAACGAGGACGAGATCGCCCGGGTCGGGAAGTATCTGAGCGTCGGCGGCCTGCTGTGAGACCCGGGGACGGCGGCTGCGGACATCGGGATACGCCGCAACGGACGAGTCACGAGACATGGCGCCGGCACTGAGATCGGCGGACCTACGCGGTACGTGGGGAACGCTGCTCCTGCCGTTGCGCGCTGACGACACGATCAACTGGGGGCAGGCGGCACACGCTCTCGATGTCCTCGTCGCCGCCGGGCTCGATGGCATCTACGTGCACGGCACCGCGGGCGAGTTCCACACGCTCAGCGAGGACGAGTACGACCGAATCAACGAGCTTGTCGCCGACAAGTGCCGGTGCCACCGGCTTCCGTTTCAGATCGGTGCCGGCCATATGAGCGCGCAGATCTGCCTGGGCCGGGTCCATCGGGCGCGGGCGGTCGCGCCGAGCGCCGTGCAGGTTACGCTGCCGGACTGGCTGCCCCTGTCGCGTACCGAGGTGATCCGATTTCTGGTCGGGATCGCCTCGGCGGCCGACCCGGTCCCGCTGGTCCTGTACAACCCGCCGCACGCGAAGACCCAGGTTGCCGCCGACAGCTATGCCGCGATTCGCCGGGAGGTGCCGAGCCTCATTGGTATCAAGGTCGCCGGCGGCGACGCCGCGTGGTACGCGGCGATGCGCGAGCACGCGGGCGACCTGGCCATTTTCGTCCCGGGGCACGGCTTGGCGACCGGCCTTCTGCACGGCGCCGCGGGCTCCTACTCGAACATGGCCGCCCTCAATCCGGCCGGCGCCGTCGCATGGCAGCGAGTGATGGTCGAGGACCCCGGGCGCGGGCTCGATGTGGAGCGCCGGATCCAGCGGTTCCTGGCCGAGCACGTCGACCCACTCGCTCGGCAGGGCTTCGGGAACCCGGCACTGGACAAGTTCCTCGCTCATCTGGGCAACTGGGCCGAGATCGGCACCCGGGTTCGTTGGCCTTACGACTCCATCGATGAATCCCTTGCCGAGCGGCTACGTCCCATCGTGCGCACCTGTCTGCCGGAGCTCTTCCCGGACGGGTGAATTCGGCCGACGGTATTGCCCGCCTAGGTGGCGCTCTTCGTCACGCGGTGGCCGCGGAGGGGAGTTCGACAAGGCCGCGCTGCCCCGCGGCCCGTGAGCCCGAGGGATCGCCGGCGGGTTCGGACTCGGCGCCGGCCAGCACGTTTCGCAGCCACCTGATCTGCTGCGCACGCTGCCTGCCGGCGCCGCCTTCGTGCCCGTTGTAGGGCCACACCGCGATGTCCTTGTCAGCCGACGCATAGTGGTTGTACGCAGCAAAGACCGTCGACGGTGGACAGACGTTGTCCATCAGCGCGACCGAGAAGAGCGCCGGAGCGCTTGCGCGGGCGGCGAAGTTGATCCCGTCGAAGTAGCGCAGCGTCGCGAACACCTGGGCGACGTCGCCGTGGTAGGTCTTCAGGTACGACACCAGTTCGCCGTACGGGAGGGCGTCGGTGATTTCGGTGGCGCGCCGGTAGTGGCATAGGAATGGCACGTCGGGCATCGCGGCGGCGAGCCCGTCGACCAGGCCGGCGACGGCGAGGGTGATCCCTCCGCCCTGGCTGCCGCCGGTGACCACCACCCGGTCCGGGTCGACCCTGGGGTGTGCCCGCGCGGCGTCGACCGCGCGGACGCCGTCGGTGAGGACCCGGCGGTAGTAGTAGTGGTGCGGGTCGGCGATGCCGCGGGTCAGGAAGCCGGGCGCCTGGGGCGGGCCGGTCGGGTCGGGGTCCGGGGTGTCTCCCCCGAGCTTGCCGTTGCTGCCCTGCCCGCGGGTGTCCATGACGAGGTGGGCGTATCCGGCGGCACTCCAGGTGAGCCAGTCGTGCGGCAGGCCGCGCCCGCCGCCGTATCCGATGTACTCGACCACGCAGGGCAGTCGGCCGGTCGCGTGCCGGGGCAGCAGGAACCAGCCATGCACCGGCTGGCCAGCGAATCCGGGAAAGGTGACGTCGTATACCTGGACGGTGGACAGGTCGGCGTCGTAGGGGACGAACCGGGCGGGCCAGTGCGCGGCGCGAGCCTCCTTGAGAGTGATGGCCCAGAAGTCGTCGAAGTCGGTGGGCTCGTCGCGGGCGGGCAGGTAGTCGCGGAGACGGTCCAGTGGCCAGTCGACGAGCATGCGGTACTTCCCTTCGACGTGCGGGCGTTACAGACCGAGCAACGTGCCGTTCACGGGGTGCCCCTCGGTCACGGCCGCTGCCGGGATTCCTCGGAAATGGCGCCCACCGGGCCCGGTGGGCGCCATTTCCCGACGGGTGCTGCCGGTCAGCCGACGGTCTCCAGCGGCAACCTGAGCCCGAGTTCGCCGCCGATCGGGAGGTTCCGCTCCTGAATCAGGGCCAGCTCGGTGCCGGACAGGGCGCGCCGGTAGACGCGTACCTCGTCCAGCGTGCCGCGGAAGCGGTCCGCGCCGTCCAGGCGTTGTCCGATGTGCAGCCCTTGGATGCCGAACTCCTGGCCGAGGGTCACCGAGCCGGCCGGGGCTGCCGCCGATGAGACCTGGACGCCGTCCACCAGCAGCCTGAGCTGCCCGCCCGCCCGTTGGAGCACGACGAAGTGCCACTGTCCGTCGTTGTACGCGCTCGGCGATTGCACCGTGACGTTGTACCGATCGACCGAGAGGATCGCCCGGATGCGACTGCTCGCTGGTTCGGCCCGTAGCCACAGTCCAGGCGGGTTGGTGCCTGAGTTCACCCGGTAGAACCACAGGATGGAGTGGGCGCCGGCCTTTTCCGAGTACCGGATCCACGTGCTCAGCGTGAAGTCGTCCGCGCCGAGGTCGATCGACCGGTCGAACGGCACCTCCACCCGATCGTCCATCCGATCGAGTGCCAGCCCGTTGCCGAACCGGCCATCGGTGATTTGGGCGCCACCTCGGACGTAGGCGTTGTTGCGGTACGGCGACTCGTCCGGCGTCTGCGGTCCGGGTGCCGGCGGTGCGGGAATGCCGGGCGGAGTGCCGTTCGGCGTATCCAGGTACGCCTCGTTGAACCGGGCGAACCGGATCGTCTCGTACGGGCTGACGGCGCCGGCTTCGTACATCAGCGCCGCCTCGTCACCGTCGAGGCGCACCAGGTCGGAGTAGGCCGAGGGACCCCAGTAGAAGACCTTGCCCTCGTTCCAGGTCTCGAAGCTGCGCCCCTCGTCGTAGGACGACCGGATGCCCATCGCCTCGCGGGCGCTGGGGTGCAGCGGTGAGGAGAAGAGGATGCGGTCGTCGGTGAATCGCAGCAGGGAGCCCTGGACGTCGGTCGTGGCGAGCGCCGGCATGGTGCGGAAGGGTGCATCCCACGTCTCGCCGCCGTCGCTGCTGATCGCGTACGCCCGGTTGCCCGGGTCGGTACCGCGTTCGCGGGCCGACGCGTAGATCCGTCCGTCGGTGAGCTCGATGATGGTGACCTCCTGCGCGATGACCGCACTGTCGTCGCGGAAGGTCTCCGCACCGATGTTCCAGGTCACCCCGCTGTCGTCGCTGTAGAGCAGATGCGTGCCGTAGACGTGTTTGCCGACCCGGTCCCAGGTTTCGAAGCTCGCCCCGACCACCAGCCGGCCGGCGTGCGCTCCCCGCTGAAGCTGGATCCCGTGCATCGGGCCGGTGGCGTACCAGAAGTTCCACTCCGGGCGCTTGCCCTCGGTCATCTCGCGGGCGGCCGACCAGGTTGCGCCGTTGTCGTCACTGAACTGCACCCACGGGTCGCGGTCACATCCGTTGGGGCATGGCTGCGGGCCGTTGTGCGTGGTCACCACGACGACGCGCCCGGTGGTCCGGTCGACGATCGGCACCGGGTTGCCGTGGGTCTCGCCGTTGCCCTCGGAGACCACCTGCAGTGGTCCCCAGGTCCGGCCGCCGTCGGCGGAGCGGCGCAGCACGAGGTCGATGTCCTCGTCGTCGCCGCAGTCCTTCACCCGTCCCTCGGCGAACGCCAGAATCATCCCGTTCTTCGCCCGCACCACCGCCGGAATGCGGAAGCAGGCGTATCCGAAATCTCCTCGCTGGTAGAGCACCTGCTCGTCGACGTACGGCTCGCTGGTCTGGCTTTCGCCGGCCGCCATGCTCGAACCCGTCTCAGCGGGCTCCGCGCTCGCGGGGCCGCCGAGCATGCTGAAGACGACGCCGGTCAGGATCAGCAGCGCGGCGAAGCCGCGGCGGCGGCGTGAGCCGGCCGGCCCCTGCGGCGCATACCCATGGTTCATCTCGTCGCACCCTCCGTGAGAGTCGCGCGCCCCCTGTCCAAGCGGGATGGCTCCAGCGTTCGGATTCACCAGCCGGGCGACACGTAGGACGTGGGATGTCATCTGATCGAAACCATACGCGTATCAATGAGGCGCGGACAAGTGCCCCTTGACGTGGCCCGCAGGCCGCCATACCGTCCGGCAACGAGGGACATCCCATGTCCTGGTCGTACGCCGGTCCGGACGGCCAACCGAACTCACCGAGAGGAAGTGGCGGCATGACCATGCCGAAGATCATGTTCGGTGGCGACTACAACCCCGAGCAGTGGTCCGAGGACGTGTGGGTCGAGGACATGAAGCTCATGGTCGAGGCCGGGGTGTCGCTCGTATCCGTCGGCATCTTCTCCTGGGCAAGCGTGGAGCCGCGTCCCGGCACGTACGAGTTCGGCTGGTTCGACCGGGTGATGGACAACCTGGCCGGGGCCGGTATCGGAGCCAGCCTCGCCACGATGACTGCTTCCCCACCGCCCTGGCTGTCCCGGCACCACCCGGAGGTGCTGCCAGAACGCGTCGACGGGGTGCGGCTGTGGCCCGGCGGGCGGCAGCAGTACTGCCCGTCCAGCCCGGTGTACCGGGAGTACGCCGGGCGGCTGGTCGAGCACCTCGCCCGTCGCTACGCCGGGCACCCGGCGCTGAAGGTGTGGCACATCGGCAACGAATACGGCTGCCACGTGCGAGCCTGCTACTGCGACGTGTCGGCCGAGGACTTCCGGCGCTGGCTACGCGAGAGGTACGGCGACATCGGCGCGCTCAACGAGGCGTGGTCGACGACGTTCTGGTCGCAGCGCTACGACGACTGGGCGGACATCCTGCCGCCGCGCACCGCGCCGACCTTCGCCAACCCCGCCCAGAAGCTGGACTTCGCCCGGTTCAGCAACGACGCGATCCTCGCCTGCTACCTCGCCGAGCGGGACATCGTGCGCCGGTTCACCCCGGACGTACCGGTGACGACGAACTTCATCGGCCTGGTCCACAAGCCGATCGACTCCTATCGGTGGGCCGCCGAGCAGGATGTCGTGAGCCTCGACAGTTATCCCGACCCGTACGATCCGCGGGCTCACGTCGAGGCCGCGTTCGGCTATGACCTGATCCGCTCGGCGCGTCGCGGTCAGCCCTGGCTGCTGATGGAGCAGGCGCCCGGCGCGGTCAACTGGCGCGAGCGCAACGCGCCGAAGCCGCCGGGGCTCATGCGGTTGTGGAGTTGGCAGGCGGTGGCGCAGGGCGCGGATGCGGTGCTCTTCTTCCAGTGGCGCCAGGCCGTCGGCGGCGCCGAGAAGTTCCACTCGGCGATGGTGCCGCACGGTGGTACCGAGACCCGCGCCCATCGTGAGATCCGGGCGCTCGGGCAGGAGATCGCAGGAGCCGCCGAGCTGGCCGGCACGCGGGTGCACGCCGACGTCGCGCTGCTGCACGACTGGGCCAACTGGTGGGCGCTGGAGTCGGACGCCCACCCGGCCGTGCTCGACCTGCTGGACACCCACCGGGCATACTACGCGCCGCTGTTCGACGCCCATGTCACCTGCGACGTCGTCCCGCCGACCGCAGACCTGTCCGGCTACCGGCTCGTCGTCGTGCCGAACCTGTACCTCATGTCCGCCGAGGCGGCCGCCCGCCTACGTCGCTACGTCGAGGGCGGCGGGCATCTGGTGGTGTCGTTCTTCTCCGGCATCGTGGACGAGTCCGACCGCGCGTACCTGGGCGGATACCCGGCCCCGTTGCGGGACCTGCTGGGGCTGCGCATCGACGAGTTCTGGCCGCTGCCGGCGGGCGGCACGATCGGACTGGACATCGCGGGAGAGCGGCACAGCGGCACCGTGTGGTCGGAATGGATCGAGACCGAGGGAGCGGAGGTGGTGGCCACCTTCGCCGACGGCGAGCTGGCCGGCCGGCCGGCGGTCACCCGCCACTCGTACGGCGCGGGGGTGGTCTGGTATCTGGCCACCCGGCCGGAGCCGGCGCCGATGGACGCGCTGTTCGACCGCATCCGTGGCGGAGCGGGCGTGGAGCCGGTGCTGCCTGACCTGCCCGCGGGGCTGCAGGCGGTGGTCCGGCACGGCCCGGACCGGTCCTACCTCCTGCTGCTCAACCACGGCGCCGATGCAGTCACGGTCGCGCTGCCCGCGCCGGCGGTCGATCTGCTCGGCGACCGGAAGCGTGCGGTCAGCGCCGTGTCCCTCGCTCCGCGCGGCGTCGCGGTGCTGCGCAGGTGATGGGGGCGGTTCCTGGCCGACTCGCGGGGCGCGTCGCCGCCGTCACCGGCGCCGCGCGTGGGATCGGCGCCGCGAGCGCGCGCCGGCTGGCGGCCGAGGGCGCGTCGGTGCTGCTGCTCGACGTTGACGACGAGCATGGTGCCCGCGTCGCCGGGCAGGTCCGCGACGCGGGTGGCACGGCCCGCTACGTCCACTGCGATGTGGCCACTGAGTCGGACTGGCGGGCCGCCCGAGCGGTGATCCGTACCGACTTCGGCGGGCTGGACATCCTGCACAGCAACGCCTTCGTGCAGCACGTCGGCGCCGCGCACGACCTCGACCCGGCGGCCTGGGAGCGCGTGCTCGCGGTCAACCTCACCGCGCTCTATCTCGGCGTCCGGGCCTTCGCAGGCGACCTGCGGCAACGTCGTGGCTGCGTCGTCGTGACGTCGAGCGTGCACGCCCTGTTCGGGCTTCCAGGCAGCCCGGCGTACGCCGCCAGCAAGGGCGGGCTGGTGGCACTGACGCGGCAGCTCGCCGCAGAGTACGGCCCTCAGGTGCGGGTCAACGCCGTGCTGCCAGGGCCGGTGGACACCGATGCCTGGCGCGGGCTGGGCGCGCAGGCGCGGGAGCGAGCCGCGGCGGCGACGGTCCTCGGCCGCCTCGGTGACCCGGCGGAGGTGGCCGCTGCGGTGGCCTTCCTGGCCAGCGCCGACGCGTCGTACGTGACGGGGGCGAGTCTTCTGGTGGACGGCGGCTGGAGCATCACCAAGGATTCGCCGTGACGCTGGCGCACGGGTGCCGCCGGGCAATGCAGCGGCACCCGTGCCGGAATCATCGGCTGCGGTGATCCCCTGATGGAGGTTCCCGACCGGCGATCACGGTCGAAGCTCAGTGATCGGGACCCGCCGGAAGGTGATCATCTCGTTCGCCCCGAAGTTGCCGGTCTCGTAGAGCACGCCCACCGTGTTGGGGCCGAGCTGGACCAGGTCTGAGTAGGCGGCGGGGAGACCGGACAGCGCCAGAGCCGGCCGCCAGGTCGCGCCGTGGTCGGTACTCACCCGCAGGGTCAGCGCCGCCCGGCTGTTCGGATCCGCGGGGCCGGAGAAGAGCAGCTGGCTACTTGCCCCGGTCAGCTGCAGGACGCTGCCCTGCACGACCGGCGCCACGAGCGTGGCCTGCGGACGGTGCGGCAGTTCCAGGGTCTCGCCGCCGTCGCGGCTGTAGGCGTCGGCGCGGTTGCCCGGCGCGCTGCCGTTGTGCTCACGGGTGTTGACGTAGAGGCGCCCGTCGGGCAGTTCAGCCACCGTGGACTCATTGACGTTGACGTACCCATTCGGGTTGTCGTCGACGGAACCGATCCGCCAGGTCTCGCCCGCGTCGTCGCTGTAGAGCAGATGCCCGCCGTAGTACTTCGCCTCCGTACCGAGGTCGCCGGAGCCGGCCGGTGGTGCGATCGAATGGTTGGCCGGGACCACGAGCCGGTCCCGGTGCGCGCCGACGGCGAGCCGGATCGCGTGGCCCGGGCCCGTGGCGTACCAACGCCAGTTCTCCGCCTTGGCCTGCGCGGTGATCTCGCGCGGCGCAGACCAGCTCGCGCCGTCGTCGTCGCTGTGCTGCACGAAGACCCGCCGGCTCTGCTCGGCCGGCACCTCGCCACGCATGATCGCCGCCTCGGACGCGGTCCCACCGTTGTACGTCGATAGCAGCACGACCCGGCCGGTCGCGGTCACCACCGGGGCTGGGTTGCCCGCGGTGTTGGGGCCGCTGTCGTATACCACCTGCAGCGGTCCCCAGGTGCATCCGCCGTCGGTCGACCGCTTGAGCACAAGATCGATGTTGCCGGCATCGCTGAGCGAGGCGAGCCGCCCTTCGGCGAAGGCCAGCAGCGCGCCAGACCGGGTGGCTACGATCGCGGGAATGCGAAAGGCGTTGTATCCCTCGGTTCCGGCGGCGAAGGGCACCGATCCTTCACAGCGTGAACCCGGATCGGTCTGTGCCCGTGCGGCCAAAGCTGATGGGACACTGGCGCCGGCCAGGCTTGCCACTAGGGCGGCGCAACCGACAACGATCGCCGTCCGGGGCGCGGGGGCCTTGCGGGTGCTGCTGGACACGATGCCACCTTCTTTCGCGGGATGGGAAGTGCGGACGGTGAGGCAGGGCCAGCGGCAACGCGGGTGTCTCGGCGCCGCTGCGGAGTAAGCCAGAGCCGACTGACCAAAGGCTCGCCATCATCCGGAACCCGAAGAGGGACGGGATCCGGCTGGCCACTGAACGACACGGCAGCGGCAGCCGCCTTGTCGCACCGCCACCCCAACGAGGGCGCGGGCCGCGGCGCTCCGGCCCGGCTTGCGCGGTGCGAGTGCCGCGAAGCCCGGTGGCCATCAACACGGGGACGGCCGGCTCCGCAGAGCGTGGACGCTACGAGCAGATAGCCGTTCCAGAGCATGGGACTCCTATCTGGAGTGTGACACCGATCGCCGACAGCGGACATAGGACGTCCTATCTGACGTTATGATTGGCAGGACAGCCAAGGCCAGGTGGCACGCGATGAGCGGTCGATCCGCTGCGACGAACGGTTCCCAGCAAACGGATGACATCCCACCTGTGCCAGCGCCGGGCGAGACGGTCCGCGACTTCCTGGCCCGGCGGACCGGGGTGGCCACCTGATCCGGACGTTCCGCAAACTCGGCGTCAAGAACCGGACGGACCTGCCCGAAGAGATCGTGCTGGGTTAGAGCTGCTATTAGGGCGCTGTCGCGTGGGAGCCACCGCCACGCCAGCCGTCGTTTCCCGCTGCGTTTGGCGCCGGTTGGCTACGGCGCGGACCAGCATGACCACCCAGCCCACCGCGGCAGGCACGCCGGCCACGGCAAGCCCGCTGAAAAGCAGCCAGCTGTTGCCGCCGCCTGCGGCGGCGAAGACACCCCTGCGGGCACCGGTGTCGCGGGCCGCCACGGTGGCACCCGAGGTCAACCCGCCCGGCTCGCCGTAGACGATGACGTCGTTGCGCGGCATCCCGGCCCCGTCCGGGAAGAAGCCGCCATGCCAGGTGCACGAGCGGCCGCACTCCTCGTAGCGCGCAGTGAATGTGCCCGCCGTGCCGTCGCCGGACCTCGCCCGCCAAGCCGGGGCGACGGCGAGGGCGGCGAGGGCCAGCCCGACGAGTGCGAGGACGGGAAGCCCAATCCACAGCAGGAGCTTCATCCCCGCGCCAGTCATCCTGTCAAGCACGAGCACACCGCAACGACATCGGTCCAGCCACCCCATCCACCACCACTCACCGCCGCAGCACCACCCAGCGGCCTTCGAGACGACTCGCTGAGGCGACGTCGGCGGTACGCCGCTGTCCTGATCGATGCGGTGGCCCGTGAATACGTCGATGTGCTGCCTGACCGTGTCGAAGGCGGGCGGCGAGGGTGTCGGCTATGCGGTCGGGTAGGACATCCATCGGCCAGCAGTCCTCGACGCCTCCACGGTGGCGATCCGGTAGCGCCAGGCTGGCCGGCCCGGCTGGCCGCCACTGACCCGGGCCTTCATCAGCAGCCCCGCGCCGACAAGTCGATCGAGGTGGGCGCGGGCGGTCGACGGATGCAGACCGGTCCGCTCACCCACCTCGGCGATGGTCGCGCCACACTCGGCGGCCTTGACGATGTCCAGAATCGAGGCCCGGCTCGCGGTGTGCGACGCGCGGCGCCTATGCGTATCGATCATTTCCCGGACCGGCCCTGTTCTCGTAGTTCTCACGGTAGATGCCGTTTCGTTGGTATTGAAAGGTCGCGTGCCCCGTCGCGCATCCGGCGTCGGCTTCCCCTGAGCGGAACGCTTGGGGAACGGCCGCCGACAACCTGGAGGTCAGGTAGCCCCCATTCACCTCTACTACGGTCGATTGCAACGGCAGGAGATATGGCTGACGTTCAGCGCAGCGGGCTGCGTCCAACATCACGGGGTACGCCTGCTGATCCCGTCGCCTGCCATCAACCGACTCCCACGTCGAGGGTGCTGTGCGCTCGAACCTAGACAGGCACGAACCGGCAGGCATCGCGCGTTCGACCGATGGTCAAAACAGGGCGGGGGGCCGCACATCGCGCATATCATCACAGATCGTCGAGCTGAAACAACCCATCCTGGATGGCACGCGCTATCTCCTCGTCGGTCATGTGGTCACGGCACGCCGGCGGCAACACGGGCCCAACCCACGCGCAGCCCCTGCCGCACGCCTTTTCGCGCCGGGCCTCGGTGGCGAAGCCGCGGCGCAGGGAGTGGCCGCTGAACGCCGAGGCGGCATCGAGGCCAGCGGTGAGGGCGATCCGCCGGACGATGATGGCCCCTGGCTGGCCAGTGATCCGCCCGCCGGCAGAGCCGCGACCGTGCGGGGCACGGCCCATTTGGCCGTCCTTGTCGATCCGCCGGAACAGGGCACCGCTGGTGACGCCATGCTCCTCGATCGCCGCCAGCCACGCCCGCACCGTCCGGACCGGGCATGTGTCGAGGTTCGTGCCGTCCGGCAGGTGCACCTTGCGGCCTGCGGCGTCCTTGTCCGTCTTGGACCGACGGATGAGCACCTCGACGCCGTTGTCGTTGAAGTCCAGGTCCTCGATGTCCAAGGCGGCGATCTCGGAACGGCGCGCGCCGAGCGCGAAGCCGAGCACCAGCACCGCCCGGTCGCGCACGCCGGCGAGCCTGTCGGTGTCCAGGGTGGCCACCACGGCGCGGAGGTTGGTGACCAGGAGGGGCTTGGCCTTCGCGCACCCTCCGGCCCACGTCGGCACTGTCCCGCAGGTGGGTGCGCAGTACGGCCCGGGCCGGTCGGTGGCGAGTCGTCCGGCACCGGCGGACCGGTGGGCGACGGCGAGGGCGGCCAAGGCCCGGTCGATGGTGCTGGGGGCCTTGCCCACGTCAGCGAGGTGGCTGACGTACTCGGCGGCGATCGCGTGCAGCACGCCGTACCGCTCGAGGAGGGCGGCGAACGCCGCGGCGTGGACGGCGCCGTTGATCGGGCCCCGGTCGATCGGGGCGAGGTCGGCGGAGATCATCTTCTCGGCGCCGGCCAAGACGAGAAATCGGCGCCGGCCCAGACGAGAAACCGGCACAGGTCGCCTCGGTACGCGCGGAGGGTGAAGTCGGCCTTGGCGCGGCGGAGCCGGTCGAGCGCGGACTCCGACAGGACGAACTGACGGGGGTCTGCGACGCGTCCGGGTCGCTCGCCCGGACCTCAACCTCATTCACGAGAAGGAACGCTTATCGGGATTGACATCCTCCCGGCCCTGAAGGGGCCGGGATTCCCACGGTCGCCCGTGGGGCTTCCTGTTTCATCGCCGACTGCCTTGCCGGGAGGATTTTCCCTTGGGGTCTTACATCAGCTCCGCAGGCGTTTTACCTCTCCGCCAGCCCGGCGGCGAGAATGTTCTTAGCGGCGTTGATGTCCCGGTCGTGCTCGACCCCGCAACCCGGTCACGTCCAGGCGCGCTCGTTGAGGGCGAGGGTGGTGTTGATCCGTCGGCACGTCGAGCAGGTCTTGGACGAGGGCAACCACCGGTCGACGGGGATCACCTCACGGCCGTACCACTGGGCTTTGTACTCCAACATGCGCCGCAGGTCGGACCAGGCCGCGTCGGAGATGACGCGGGCCAGGCGACGGTTGCGGAGCATGTTCCGCACGCTGAGGTCTTCGATCACGACCGTTTGAGTCTCGCGGACGAGTCGGGTGGTCAGCTTGTGCAGGTGGTCCCGCCGCCGGTCGGCGATACGGGCATGAACACGGGCCACCGTGATTCGGGCCTTCGCCCGGTTGTTGGAGCCGTCCTGTTTGCGGGCCAGGTTCCGCTGAGCCTTGGCGAGCTTCCGCCGGTCGGTCTGCCCGTAGCGCGGGTTGGCCACCTTGCCTTCCTTGTCGCTGAGGCCGGGCATCGGGTGGGACAGGGTGAGCAGACTGGTGATGCCCGCGTCCACACCCACCTCGCCCGCGACCGGCGGCAGCGCCTTCACGGTCGGGTCCTCGACCAGGATGGACACGGACCAGCGCCGGCGGCGTCCCGGGACACGGTGACCGTAGAGGGTTCCGCCCCCTCGGGCAGGGCCCGCGACCACACGATGTCCAGCGGGGCAGCCATCTTGGCCAGGGTGAGCTGACCGTCACGCCACCGGAACGCGGAACGCGTGTACTCCGCCGACGCCCGCGACTTGCGCTTGGACTTGAACCTCGGATACCGGGACCGCTGGTCCCAGAACGCCATAAACCCGGCCGGCAAATGCAGCAGCGTCTGCTGCAACGGCACCGAACTGACCTCGTTCAGAAACGCCAACTCCTGCGTGCGCTTCCACTCGGTCAGCCACCCCGACGACTGCCCGTACGTGGTGCGCTGGCGGTCCACCGCCCACGCCCGGGTGCGGGCTTCCAGCGCCCGGTTGTACACCAGACGCACGCACCCGAAGGTGCGGTTCAACTGCCCAGCCTGCTCCGGAGACGGGTAGAAGCGGTACTTGTACGCCCGCTTCGCCACGCCACCCACGCCTCACAATTTACCGTCCACGTAAGACATTCACTGGAAGGGAGGGGGCGACGTTTCCTCCCGGCCCTGAACGGCCGGGTTTCCACGCCGCAAATCCGATGACCACGGCGGGCGGTGGGACCGCCGAGGATTTTCATGGCTGACGGACGGGCTGACTCTGCTCGATGCGCCGCACCTCGTCGAGGGTCGGCAGCGATCGTCCGGCCCCCGGTTTCTCGACGGCGGCGGCGCCGAGGAGGTTGGCGAATGCTCCGATCTTCGCCAGCGGCAGGCCGGCCAGCGTTGCCGCAATGGCGCCGGCGCAGAACGAGTCCCCCGCGCCGGTCGTGTCGACCGTCCGCACCGACAGCCCAGGCAGCTCGGCCCACTCGTCGCCGCTGGCGATGATCGTGCCGTCGCGGCCGACCTTGAGCGCGACGGTCTTGGCCCCCAGGTCGCGCAGCCTGCTGCACGCCTCCGCCGGCTCGGCCGCCCCGACCAGTTGCCGGGCCTCCGGAACGCCGACGACCAGCAGATCGGTGAACCTCAGCAACCGCCTGATGGTGGCCGGCTCACGACGGGCGGGATCCACCGGGATGTCGAGGGAGACCGGCACGCGGTTCGCGGCGGCTACCTCGATCGCCCGGGCCGCGGCGAGCGACTGCGGTGCCTGCAGGAAGGCGTAGCCGGACACGTGCAGGAAATCGCCGGCGGCGATCGCCTCTTCAGGCAGGTCGGCCGGCGAATACCGGGGGTTCGCTCCGCGGTAGGCCATCATCGTGCGCTCCCCGTCCGGCGTCACGCCGATCACGTTGAGCGAGGTCGGCTCGTGCGGGTCGCGGACGACGTACTCCAAGCCGACCCCTTCGGCGCGCAGCGCCTCGACCGCAACCTCGGCCCAGCGGTCCTCGCCGACCGCGCTGAGCATGCTGGCCCGCAGGCCTAGCCGGCGGAGCATGATGGCAGTGTTGGCCGCGGAGCCGCCCAGCCCGATCCGCTGGGACGATGCGACACCGTCGCCACCAGGTCGTGGGAACTCGGGGATCTCGAGAATCAGGTCGACGTTGATGTCACCGAGCAGCAGGACGACGGCGTCCCGCTGCCGACTGACCTCCGCCACGAGTTGGCTCGCGGTCACTGCGCTGTCACCTCTCAACCGCCGGCCCCGGCCACCGCGATCTGGCCGGCAAGGCGCGCGTTCGCCAGCACCAGGTCGACGTTGGCCTTGAGGCTCGCGCCGCCGGTCCGCTCATGGAAGAAGGCCAGCAGGAACGGAGTCACGTCCTTGCCTCGCACGTCCTGCTCACGCAACGCCGCGAGCCCCGCCGCCAGGACGTCGTCGTGCAGGTCCCGGTCCATCTCGCTTTCCGGCTCGATCGGGTTCGCGACGACCAGGGCCCGGCTGTTACCCAGGGCTCGGTTGGCGGCGTGGATCCGGGCCACCTCTTCCGGGGTCTCTACCCGCCACGGCACGGCCATTTCGGTCTCCCGGACGTAGAAGCCGGGGAAGATGTCGGTGCGGTATCCGACGACGCCCACCGACAGGCTCTCGAGGCGTTCCAGCGTCGCCGGCACGTCGAGGATCGACTTCACGCCGGCGCAGACCACGACGATCGGCGCGGCCGCGAGCCCCATGAGGTCGGCGGACTCGTCCCACGAGGTCGCCGCGCCTCGGTGCACGCCGCCGAGACCGCCGGTGGCGAAGACTGCGATGCCCGCCAGGCTGGCCAGCCAGGCCGTGGAGGCCACGGTCGTGGCACCCGGAACGCGGCGGGCAACAGTGACCGCGACATCACGGATGCTCGCCTTGTTGACGTCGTCGCGGCTCGCGATCTGGTGGAGGGCATCCTCGTCGAGGCCGACCCGGACGCGACCGTCCAGGACGGCGATGGTGGCCGGCACGGCGCCCGCAGCTCGCACCGATTGCTCGATGTCCCGTGCCACCTGCATGTTGCTGTCGCGGGGCAGGCCGTGGCTGATGATGGTGGACTCCAGCGCGACGACGGGCCCGCCGTGGCGGAGGGCCTCGGCCACCTCTGGATGTACCTCGACGGGCAGGCCACCCAACCGGTCGGATGCTGGGGATGTCATGTCTTGATCGTCCTGGTGATCTCGTGGTGGGTGGGGACGCCGGGGCCCGGGCGGAACGACCGGGCCGGCCGGAAGCTACCGCATGGCCTGCTCGAAGTCGCGGATGATGTCGCGGGCGGACTCGATGCCGACGGATACCCGGATCATGCCGTCGGTGATGCCCATCTGCTCTCGCTCCGCTGGCGGGATGTCGAGGAAGGCCATCGTTCCGGGTACCTGGGTCACGGTCCGCACCCCACCCAGGCTTGCCGCGAAAGAGCCCAGCTTGAGGCCCTTGAGGACGCGCACCGCCTGGTCCTCCGTGTCCAGGCTGAACGCCAGCATCGCACCCGGCATGTCGAATTGCTGCTGCGCCAGTTCGTGCTGCGGATGGCTGGGCAGGCCTGGGTAGAACACCTTGCGGACGTGGGGCTGCTTTTCCAGCCATTCGGCGAGGGCGAGCGCGTTCTGGGTCTGCCGCTCGACCCGCAACGGGAGGGTCTGCAGCCCCCGCAACAGCAGCCACGCGTTGAACGGGGACAGCGCGCCGCCGAGCTTGGTGAGGGTGTTCCAGCGGACCTGCTCCAGCCAGTCCGTCGGGAGGATGTCGGAGCGCAGGGTGATGACCCCACCCACCGCGTCGTTGTGGCCACCCATGAACTTGGTGGCGCTCTCGAGCACCACGTCCACGCCGTGCTCGTGCGGCCGGCAGACCGCCGGGCTGGCGAAGGTGTTGTCGCAGAAGACGACGATGCCGCGCGAGTGGGCGAGATCCGCGAGTGCGCGAAGGGGCGCGATCTTCATCGTCGGGTTGGCGACGGTCTCGACGTAGAGGATGCGGGTGCGGTCGGTGATCGCCGCCTGCACCGCCGCGATGTCGCTCGCGTCGACGAACGTGACCTCGATGCCGAAGTCCTGGATGCGGTGGTCGAAGAACTCGTGCGTGGAACTGTAGGTGGTGAGGTCGGCGACGAGGTGGTCCCCGGCCTTGAGCAGGCCGAGTAGGGCGTGGGAGATCGCCGCCATCCCGGAGGCGGTGGCCAGGCACGCGGTAGCGCCGGCGAGCTGGGCGACGTGTTCCTCGAGCTTGTACTCGCTGGGGTTGCCGCAACGGCTGTAGATGTTCACCTCCTTGCGGGCCCCGTCGACGATCTGGTCGTAGATGTCGTCGGCGTACTGGTAGTTGGCCGACATGTAGATCGGGTAGCTGATCGACTGGGTGCTGGGCTCGGGCTCGTAGTAGACGGCGCGGCTGGCGAAATCAAGGTCGTCCATGGTGTGTCTCCTTGGGTTGGGCGGACGGCGGTCACTGCTTGACGGCGCCGCTGGTCAGCCCGCCGATAACGTGCTTCTGGAGGGCGGCGTACACCACGAACGAGCCGAGGGCCGCGAGCAGGATCGCCGCCAGCAGCACGGGGTAGTCGGTGACCCGCTCGCCCACGTAGTCGGTGAGACCCAGCGGCAGGGTCTTCTTGCTGGGGGTGTTGAGCAGCACCAGCGGGAAGAGGAAGTCGTTCCAGACCCAGATGGTGTTGACGATGGCGGTGGTGAACATCGCCGGTCGCGCGATCGGCACCATGACGCGCAGGAATGCTCGCAGTTCGGACGCGCCGTCGACCCGGGCCGCCTCGACCAGGGAACGTGGGACGGTGCTGAAGAACGCCCGCATGATGAGCACGGACACCGGCAGGTTGAAGGCCACGGTGGGCAGGACCACGCCGGTACGGGTGTCCAGGAGGCCCGCGTCGCGCAGCGTCGCGACCAGCGGCACCAGCGCGACGTACGCGGGGATGGCCATCGCCACCAGCATTGAGACTTCGACCCAGGGCATCCAGCGGGTGCGGTAGGTGACGAAGGCGTAGCCCGCGGCGGTGGCCATGGCGACGGTCAACGCGACCGACACCACCGTGATCGCGAGGGAGTTGCCGGCGTAGACGAGCAGCTTCCCGTCACCGAGCGCCGTGCCGTAGTTGGCCCACTGCGCGTTGGTGGGCAGCGACCACACCGACGCCAGGAAGTCCTTGTTGCTCTTCAGCGAGCTGTAGGCCATCCAGAGGAAGGGGAAGATGACCACGGTCAGGTGCACCGCCAGGATGAGGTACACGATCGCCGCGCCGACGCCGAGGCGGGGTCGCCCGCGACCGGTCGTTCCCGGTACGGCCTTCGTGTGCTGCCTGGTGACGTGGATGGTCGAGGAAGTCACGCCGCTCCTCGCTTTCCGCGGCGCATCAAGCCGAGGACGAAGACGCCGACCGCGGCGGTCAGCAGGATCTGGACGAAGCCGATGGTGGAGGCGTATCCGGCTTCGAAGTTCCCGAAGCCGGTCTGGAAGAGGTACGTGGACACCACGTCGGTGGCGTTGTTCGGTCCCCCTCGGGTGAGCACGTAGACGAGGGAGAACGTCTTGAATGAGGATACGACCGCCAGCAGGGTTGTCGCCTGGACGTTCGACCAGACCATCGGGACGCTGACCGAGAAGAAGGTCCGGTAGTGGCCGGCGCCGTCGATGGCCGCCGCGTCGTACACCGCTTTGTCGACGTTTTCGAAGGCGGCGACGAAGAGCAGGATGTACAGACCCAGGTAGGTCAGGTTCATGACCACCAGCACTGCGGGCATCGCGGTTGACCGGTCGCCCAGCCACCCGCGCGCGAGTTCGTCGAGCCCGACGGCGTTGAGGAAGCCGTTCAGCAGCCCGAAGTAGGGGTTGTAGACGAAACCCCAGAGCAGCCCGATGCAGATCTCGCTGATCACCACCGGGACGACATAGAGGAACATGGCGAACCGCTTGATCCGGGGCACCACCCGCACCAGCCAGTACGCGATGACCATCCCGACGCCGACCTGGAACACGATCGCGGTGAGCGCGACCAGGATGTTGTTGCGAAGTGAGCCCCAGAAGATTCGGTCGCCGAGCAGCCGCTCGTAGTTGGCCAGCCCGGTCCATTGCCGGGGCGAGACGCCGTCCCAGGAGTGGAACGACAGGACCCCGGCGGTGAGCAGCGGGTAGGCGACGAAGGCCGCCAGGAACAGCACCGCGGGCGCGAGGAACAGCAGGGCCGCCCGAGCGTCGCGGCGGACGGCGCGGGACCGCGTGGATGTGGACACGAGACCTCCGGGGTCGCCGCCCGAGCGCCCGCGGTCGGTACGGGCGCTCGGGCAACGGATCGCAGTGGTTATTTGCCGGCCTTGGCGGCGTTCTCGATGGCATCGGCCGCGGCCGCCGGCGGGATCGAGCCGTCGATCAACCCCTGGAGGGTGGAGTAGTACGTCTCGGTGGTCTTGGGGGCCATCGCGGTGTCGTAGAACGGGTCGAGGGTGTCGGCCTTGCCGATCACGTCCTGGACCACGCCGGCCAGCAGCGGGCCGGCCGCCTCCGGCGTGGTCGCTCCCTTGCGGGCGACCATGGTTTTGCGGATCTGGACGTACTTGGTCATCACCTCGGGGCTGGTGATGTGGCGGAGGAACGCCAGTGCGGCCTCCTTGTCCTTGGCCTTCTGGGACACGGCGAAGCTGGCGGCGACGCCGGCCAGGACGTCGCTCTGGTTCCCCCTGCCCTGGACGAAAGTCGGGAACGGGAAGTAGCCGAGCTCGAAGCCGGCCGGGGCCTCCGCGGACATGCCGATCTGCCAGGTGCCGTTGAGGACCATGGCCGCCTTGCCGTTGAGGAAGAGGATGTTGGCCTCCGCGTCGGACATGCCGTTCGCGCCCTTCGGCAGGTATCCCTTCTGGGCGAGCGTCTGCAGCACCCCGGCCGCGTCCTTGGCCTCGGGTCCGAAGGTGGCGTTCTTGTCCCCGGCGCCGAAGCCGGACATGACCCCACTGCCGTGCATGCGCATCTCGGCGTACTGGAACCAGAAGGTCGCGGGCCAGCTGTCCTTGTTGCCGAGCGCGACCGGCACGACGCCGGCTGACTTGATCTTCTCAGCCAGGTCGAGGAACTCGGGCCAGGTGGTGGGGACCTGCCATCCCTTGGCGTCGAACAGCGCCTTGTTGTACCAGACCAGCGCGGCGTCGATGTCGATCGGCACCGCGTACGTCGATCCGCCGAAGGTGACCGATGGCAGCGAGCTTTCCAGGAAGCTGTCGCGCCAGCCCTGCTTGGCGAGTTCGTCGTCCAGCCGGAGCACCTGGCCGCTGTCGACGAAGGCCTTCAGGTAGCCACCCGGCAGTGTGTAGAAGACATCCGGCGCGTTGCCCGAGGCCATGGCCGTCTGCAGTTTCGTCTTGTACGAGGACTGCTCGGCCGACACCTCTTTCACCTTGATGTCGGGGTGCGCCTTTTTGAAGGTGTCCAGCGCGTACTCGATGAACTCGACCTTGTCCTTCTGGCCCGCGTAGGCGTGCCAGATCTCCAAGGTCTTACCCCCGCCGCCAGACGTGCCAGCCGAGCCACCGGCGCCTGCGCACGCCGACAGCATCACGAGCGCGGCACCGGCAGCCAGTGCCGCTCGCCATGCAGATCTGATTCGCATCCCAGACTCCCGTGGTTCCACTGCTTTGAAACTTGATGGGTAGTAGTACTACCACCACGAGACAGCCTGGTCTAGGGTGTTGCTCAATTCGAGACGGGCGAGGGAATGACCAACTCCACCACCAACGGGACGAGCGCCCTGGCGCGACTGAGGGCGGCGAGGCCGTCGCTGTCCGACACCGAACGGAAGGTCGCGGACTGGATCCTGGAGCAGCCGGCAGGATTGCTGGAGAGCTCGATGCTGGATGTCGCCCGCGCCTGCAACGTCAGCGACACCACGGTGCTGCGGATGTGCCGCAACAGCGGCTTCGCGGGGTTCACCGACCTCAAGCTCGGCCTGGCCCAGGACCTCGCCTCGCCGACCCAGCTGATCCACGACGACGTCACGCCCGACGACGACGCGGCGACAGTCGCGGCCAAGGTCTTCGCCAGCACCATCCAGTCCCTGCGCGACACGCACCACCTGCTGACCGGGCAGGACATGGCGCGGGCCCTGGATCTTCTCGAAGCCGCCGACCACGTCCTGGTCGGCGGCGTCGGCACGTCCGGGGTCGTCGCGCAATCCTTCTACCAGCGGTGCCACCGGCTGGGGATCCGCTGCGACGCCCCCATCGACTCGCAGTTGCAGATCATGCACGCCTCCCTGCTGCGCCCCGGGGATCTCGCGGTCGGAATCTCCTACTCAGGCGCCACGAAGGACGTGGCCGACATGCTGGCCCAGGCGCGCCGGGCCGGGGCGGCCACCCTCGTCGTCACCGGCAACCGAAACTCCCACGTCGCGCGCCAGGGAGACATCGTGCTGGTCAGCGTCTCCCACGAGACCCGCAGTGAGCCCCTGGCCGCCCGGGCCTGCCAGATGGCGCTCCTCGACGCCCTCTACGTCGCGTACTCCCTGCGGCACGTCGACGACGTGCTGGAGAAGGAAAAACGACTCAACCAAGCCATCGCACAGCGTTCCTACTGACTATTTCGGACACCCGTTGGAGAACCGAGTGATCGTCCAGATCTACACCGCGCAGTCCGCTCGCGAGGCCCTCGCCCTCGCCGAGGTAGGGGTCGACCACGTCGGCCTCACCCCGGCCAAGCTCGGCCTGCCCGGGGAGATCGATGAAGACACCGGTGCGGAAGCCGTCCGGGCGCTGCGCGGGAAGGCGGTCTCGGTGGCCCTGTCCGTCTCCAGCGACCTCGACGAGATCGTCCGCATGACCACGCGGGTCCAGCCCGACATCCTGCACCTGTGCGGCGAGCCCGGCGCCGTGCCGCCGTCCGCCGTCGCGTCGCTGCGGCGCCGGCTGCCCGACTCCAAGATCATGCAGGCCATCGCCGTCACCGGTCCCGCGGCGGTGGACACCGCCCGCGCCTACGCCGACGTCAGTGACCTGCTCATCCTCGACTCCCACACCGACGAGGTCGCGGGTGTCGGCGCCGCCGGGGTGGTGCACGACTGGGACATCAGCGCGCAGATCGTCGCGTCCGTCGGCATCCCGGTCATCCTCGCCGGGGGCCTGTCCCCCGAGAACGTGGCTGCGGCGATCGCGACCGTGCGGCCGTGGGGCGTGGACTCGCTCACGCTGACCAACCGGGCGCTGCCCGGAGGCGGCTTCGAGAAGGACCTCGCCCGCGTCGCCGAGTTCGTCACCAACGCACGTGCCACAAGGGTTCCGGCATGAGCACGGGGGTCAGTCACCCCGCCCAGACCACCGGGCTGCGCGGACAGCGCCCGGCCATCTCCCCCGCGTTCCCGGTGGTGTCCGCACACCCGCCTGGCCCGGACGCCGAACCGCGCGTCGACCTGGACGTCCTGGACACCGTTCAGCGCCGGGTGCTGTGGCTCGCGACCCGGATCGTGGACGCGGCCAACCGTGAGCGGGACACGGGCGACGGGGTAAAGGTCGGGGGCCACCAAGCGTCATCGGCGTCGATGGTGACGGTGATGACGGCGCTGTGGTTCGCACACCTGGACGCGACGGACCGGGTGGCGGTCAAGCCACACGCCGCGCCGGTCTTCCACGCGATCCAGTATCTGCTCGGCAAGCTGGACCGGTCCTACCTGACGGAGCTGCGCGCACGGGGCGGGCTGCAGTCGTACCCCTCGCGGACCAAGGATCCTGACGAGGTCGACTTCTCGACTGGCTCGGTCGGGCTCGGCGCGGCGGCGCCACTGTTCGCGGCGGCCGTGCGCCGCTACGTGGACGCCCACTTCGGGCAGCGTCCCTGGTCCCGGTTCATCGCGCTGCTCGGCGACGCCGAACTGGACGAGGGGAACGTCTGGGAAGCGGTGGCCGATCCTGCCACCCACGGGCTGGGCCGGGTCACCTGGATTGTGGACTTCAACCGGCAGTCCCTGGACCGGGTCGTCCCCGGAATCCGGATCGACCAGTGGCGGGCCTCGTTCGAGGCCAACGGCTGGCACGTGGTCGAGGTCAAGTACGGGCGACGGCTCCAGGCGTTCTTCTCCCGCCCGAACGGTCCGCTGCTGCGCGAGTGGATCGACGCGATGCCGAACGAGCAGTACCAGTCGCTGTTCGGCCTCAGCGGCCCGGCACTGCGGGAACGGCTCCTGGACGGGGCTCCCGCCGGCCTGGCGGAACTTGTCGCCGACGTCCCCGACGACGACCTGGGCGAACTGGTCACCGACCTGGGCGGCCACGACCTGGGCGCAGTGCTGGACGGGCTGGCCGAGTGCGACGCGACGGACCGGCCGACGGTACTGTTCGCCTACACGATCAAGGGCTGGGGCCTGCCCATAGCGGGTAACCCGCGCAACCACTCGGCCCTGCTCTCCGGTGAACAGATCGAGGCGCTGCGGGCCCAGACCGGCCTGCGCGCCGAGCGGGAATGGGATCGCTTCGATCCCGACTCGGCCGAGGGCCGGTGGATCGAGGAACGCTCGCGGCAGCTGACCCGGCAACCGCGACACGCTCGGCTGGGCGTCACCGTGCCGACCGCCACCGGAGTACGGGTCTCCCGGCCGGTGTCCACCCAGGAGGCCTTCGGCCGGATCCTGGTGGACCTCTCGCGCGACGCAGCAGTCGCCCCGTACCTGGTGACCACGGCGCCGGACGTCGCGACATCGACCAACCTGGCCGGGTTCATCAACCGGGCCGGGGTGTTCGCGCCCACCCAGCGCCGGTCCTGGAACGCCGACCCGGTGCTGAGGTGGGCGGAGGGACCGTCCGGGCAGCACATCGAGCTCGGCATCAGCGAGATGAACCTGTTCCTGCTGCTCGGGCAGCTTGGCCTGGCCTGGGACCATTCCGACCAACCGCTCCTGCCGGTCGGTACCGTCTACGACCCGTTCGTGTGCCGAGGGCTGGACGCCTTCATCCACGGCGCCTATTCCGGGTCACGGTTCCTGGTGGCCGGCACGCCTTCCGGGGTGACCCTGGCACCCGAGGGTGGGGCGCATCAGTCCACGATCACCGCGTCCGTCGGCATCGAACTGCCTGGCGTGACGTTCCTGGAGCCCGCTTACGCCATGGCCCTGGACTGGCTCATGTGCGACGCACTGTCGCGCATCGCCGCCGGTGATGCGGGTTCGGCGGACGCCGCTGCCGACGACGGAGCGTACTACCTGCGGCTGTCGACCCGCCCGATCGACCAGGCGCCCTTCGAAGCCGCCCGGAGCCGGCTGGGCGACGCGGTCCTGCGCCGGCAGGTGCTGGCCGGTGCGTACCGGCTGGTCGACGCGTCCGAGTTGGCCGCCGCCGGGGCACCGCAGGTCTACCTGGCCGCCAGCGGCGCGGTCCTGCCGGAGACGGTCGCGGCGGCGACCGAACTGGCCGAGGAAGGCATCGCCGCACACGTCGTGGACATCACCTCCGCCGACCGCCTCTTCACCGCCTGGCAGCGGGCACTGCGGCAAGGCATACGGACCGCGACCGCGCCGGCCAGCCCCGGTGCGCTGCGCACCGCGTTCGCGACGCGGGCACCACTCGTGACCGTCCACGATGCCTCCAGTCACGCGCTCGCGTGGCTCGGCTCCGCGCTCGGCGTGCCCGCGGTGCCGCTCGGGGTCGACGAGTTCGGACAATCGGGCAGCGTCGCCGACCTCTACGAGATCCACGACCTACTCCCCGGGTCGATCACAAACGCCGCACTGGCCGCGCTGACCCTGAGCTGACGCGGATTCGCCAGCTGCCCGGAAAGCAGGCCACGTGACGCAGCCGCTCGAAAGAACAGAGCACCGCTCCGACCATGGCCGTGCCGGCCCTGACCCCAAACATGAGTTGACAGGCCGGGCAGCAGCGCCGGGAACGTGCCTTGCGGGGCTCGCTGCGGCGACGTTGTAGCTCGACTTCAGAGCCGTAGCGGGCGGGGGACGAACTGTTGCACAGGCGAGGACGAAGGCGTTGAGGAGTCGCCGGATCTCGGCGACGGTCAACGCGATGAGCTACAGGTCGCCGGCTGCGCCCGTGGCGGCGACCCCTCGATCGCGTCACGTAGCCGGTTGAGAAAGCCGGTCAGATTCGCTGCCACCACATCGAATCGTGGATCATCGCTGCGGCGCCGCCGCCATCACTGGCGAACACA